>NZ_JBFUKW010000023.1:0-176746 GCF_056400665.1 Variovorax sp. P5_A3
GGGGTGCCCCCACCCCAACCCTCCCCCAGAGGGGGAGGGAGGACTGCAGTGGCTCACGGTGCGCGGCGCGGATCTGCACAACCTGCAGGACGTGACCGTGTCCCTCCCGCTGCATCGTCTGGTGGCGGTGACGGGCGTGAGCGGATCCGGCAAGTCGACGCTCGCGCGCGACGTTCTGCTGGCCAACGTGTACGCGGTCGTAGTGCAGCGCATGACCAAGGCCGGACGGGATGCCGATGCGGCCGGCAAGCATCCGAAGTGGGTGGGTTGCAGCGCGGTCGAAGGCTACGAGACCATCGACCGCGTGCTGGAGGTCGACCAGACCCCGATCGGCAAGACGCCGCGCAGTTGTCCGGCGACCTACATCGGCTTCTGGGACACGATCCGCAAGCTGTTCGCGGACACGCTGGAAGCGAAGGCGCGCGGCTACGGACCTGCGCGCTTCAGCTTCAACACGGGCGAGGGGCGTTGCCCGGGCTGCGACGGCGCGGGTGTTCGCACCATCGAGATGAGTTTCCTGCCGGACGTGAAGGTGCCTTGCGAGGTGTGCCATGGCGCACGCTTCAATCCCGAGACGCTGGCCGTGAGCTGGCGTGGCAAGAGCATCGGCGACGTGCTGCAGATGGAGGTCGACGAGGCGGTCGAGTTCTTCGCGTCGATGCCCAACATCAGCCATCCGCTGCAGTTGCTGAAGGACGTGGGGTTGGGCTACCTGACGCTGGGCCAGCCGTCGCCGACGCTGTCGGGCGGCGAGGCGCAGCGCATCAAGCTGGTGACCGAACTCAGCAAGGTGCGCGACGACGTCACGCGCCGCGGCAACAAGGCACCGCACACGCTCTACGTGCTCGATGAACCGACGGTCGGGCTGCACATGGCGGACGTCGAGAAGCTGATCCATGTGTTGCACCGGCTGGTGAACGGCGGGCACAGCGTGGTGGTGATCGAGCACGACCTGGATGTGATCGCCGAAGCCGACTGGCTGATCGATCTCGGGCCCGAAGGCGGCAACGCAGGCGGGCGCGTCGTGGCGGCGGCACCGCCGGAAGAGGTGGTGCGCCTGGGTACGCACACGGGGGTGGCATTGGCGCCGGTGCTGGCCCGTTCGCGTGAGAAGCATGTCGTGCTGACCTTGCCGGTACAGGAGATCGAACGCGTGCCGGTTCGGCGCGAAGCCTGATGCTGACGATCTACAACGATCGCCACGCGCTGCATCACGGCAAGGTGGAGATGTTCCGCGGCGAACTCGTGCCGTGCTTCGAGGTCCCCGCGCGCGCGGACTACGTGCTGGAGGCGCTGAAGCAGCGCCGGCTCGGCGCGATCGAATCGCCGGACACGTTCGACGATGCTGCCATCGCTGGCGTGCACGCGCCGCGCTACCTCGACTTTCTCGCCAACGCCTGGAACGAATGGGTGGCCATGGATCCGGCCAATGCCGAACGCGATGCCTTGCCTTCGTACTGGCCGATCCGGACCTTTCGCGCCGATGTGCTGCCGGCGAGCTTTCCGGCGCGGATGGGCCTGTTCTCGTACGACGCGGGCACGCCGCTGACTTCGGGCACGTGGCGTGCCGCACGCGCGGGCGCGGACTGTGCGTTGACGGCTGCGGCGCGCGTGCTGGAGGGGCGGCGCGCGGCCTTTGCCCTCACGCGTCCGCCAGGCCATCATGCCGGCGCGGATTTCTTCGGCGGCTACTGCTTCCTCAACAACGCCGCCATCGCCGCGCAATCATTGCGCGATGCGGGCGTGGAGCGTGTTGCCGTGCTCGACATCGACTACCACCACGGCAACGGCACGCAGGCGATCTTCTACGAGCGCGCGGATGTTCAATTCACAAGCATCCACGGCGATCCGCACACCGAGTACCCCTACTTCCTGGGTTACGCCGACGAGCGCGGCGCGGGCGAGGGCCTGGGCTTCAATCGCAACCTGCCGCTCGCGCGGGGCACCGGCTTCGCCGCATGGCGGGAAGCATTGAAGGACGCCTTGCAGCACATCGCCGCGTTCAAGCCCGGTGCAATGGTCGTGTCGCTGGGGCTCGACACCTTCGAGGGCGATCCGATCGCAGGCTTCACGCTCGCCACGCCCGATTTCCTTCGTATCGGTGAGGACATTGCGCGCGCCGGGTTGCCGACCGTCTTCGTCTTCGAAGGCGGCTACGCGGTGGCCGAGGTGGGCGCCAATGCGGTCAACGTGCTCGACGGATTCATGCAGCAAGCGGGCTGACTCGACCGGGACATTCCCCCATTGCCCATGGAATGTCCCTGCGGCCAAATGGCGGCCCGTCGAATTTCGACCCGTATCCGGAGCCAGCTCATGTTTCGTCGTTCCCTCTTGTGCGCCGCCCTTCTCGGCATCGCTGCCACGGCCGTGCACGCCCAAGGCTTTCCCAGCCGGCCCATCAAGCTCGTGATCGCGTTCCCTGCCGGCGGACCCACCGATATCACGATGCGGCAGCTTGCCGACAACGCGTCGAAGATCATCGGCCAGCCGATCGTGGTGGACAACAAGCCCGGCGCGGGCGGCACCTTGCCCGCGCAGGCCTTGCAGACTGCGCCGGCCGACGGCTATACCATCGGCCAGATCCCGCTCGGGGTGTTCCGCCTGCCATACACCACGAAGATCAACTGGGACCCGGTCAAGGACATCAGCTATGTGATCAACGTCACCGGCTACGCCTTCGGCATTGCGGTCCCGGCCGACAGTCCCTTCAAGACCTGGGCCGATTTCGTTGCCTATGCGAAGGCCAATCCGGGCAAGCTCACCTACGGCTCGACCGGCAACCTGACCAGCCCGCACCTGACGACCGAGCTGATCGCGCAGCAACTCGGCATCCAGTTGCAGCACGTGCCGTACAAGGGCAGCGCCGATCTCTCGCAGGCCGTGCTGGGCAACCACCTGATGGCCATCGCCGACTCGACCGGCTTCGCGCCGCTGGTGGAGTCGGGCAAGCTGCGCGTGCTCAACACCTGGGGCGACAAGCGCCTTGCCAAATTCCCGGATGCGCCGACGCTGAAGGAGCTGGGCATCGACATCGTGCAGAACTCGCCCTTCGGCATCGGCGCGCCCAAGGGAACGCCGCCGGAGGTCGTGAAGAAGCTGCACGATGCGTTCAAGCAGGCGATGGAAGAGCCGAGCTACGTCGCCGCGCTCGGCCGCTACGACATGCTGCCGATCTACATGAGTTCGAGCGACTACGCGAAGTTCGCGCAGACGACATTCACGCGCGAGAAGGCGTTGATCGAGAAGCTGGGGTTGGGCAAGCCGCAGTGAACGCACCAGCCAAATGAAAAAGCCCCGCATCGCGGGGCTTTTTCTTGGGCGTCAGCCTTTTACTGCTTGCGCGCGGCGACGGCCTGCTCGGCCTTCGTGACCAGGTCGTTGCCGATCGTCGGCTTCCACTTGGCATACACCGGCCGCGTGGCCTTCACGAAGGCATCGCGTTCGGTTGGCGTCAACTGGGTCACCGTCACGCCCATGCCCGCGATGTCCTTGAGCACGGGCTTGTCCCCGAGCAGACCTTTGCGGGCCAGGGCGATGTTCTGCTTGCCGGCGTCGATCGCGGCCTGGCGGACGATGGCCTGGTCGGCCGGTGTCCAGGAGGCCCAGACTTCCTTGTTGACGACGAACACCAGCGGGTCGCACACGTAGCCCCAGGTGGTCACGAATTTCTGGCCGACGGTGTGCATCTTGAGCACGGTGAACAGGAAGAGCGGGTTCTCCTGGCCGTCGACAGCGCCGCTGGCGAGTGCGGGCTGTGCATCGGCCCAGCTCATCTGCGTGGGGTTGGCACCGAGCGCGCTGAACATGTCGGAGAAGATGGGCGAGCCGACCACTCGGATCTTCATGCCCTTGAGGTCTTCAGGCGACTTGATCGGCTTCTTCGAGTTGGTGATTTCGCGGAAGCCGTTCTCGCCCCAGGCGAGGGGGACCACACCCGACTTGTCGAGGGTCGCAAAGATTTCCTTGCCTACTTCGCCTTGCGTGAGCGCGTCGACAGCGGCGTAGTCGGGCATCAGGAAGGGCATCGAGAAAAGGTTGAGTTGCTTGACCTGCGGGGACCAGTTGATGGTCGAGCCGACGGCCATGTCGATCACGCCCTGGCGCAGGGCACTGAACTCGCGGGTCTGATCACCCTGGATGAGGGACACGCCGGGGTACAGCTTGATGTTGATGCGGCCCTGTGTGCGCTCCTTGACGAGGTCGGCCCAGATGCGGCCAGCCTCTCCCCACGGCGTGGGCGGGCCCAGGACCAGGGACATCTTGTATTCGGCCTTGTAGCTCTGCGCGGGCGCAGCTACCGAGAAGGTGCTCAGGGTGGCAGCTACGGCCAAGAGGCCTAGCAGGGAACGACGGATATTCATGGGTCAGTCTCCTTGGGGTGAATCTTTGGAACGGTCTTTGTGTTGGGGGGTGCGCCGGTATGCGGTGCGGGCTGTGCAACCCCGCTGCGCCGGCCCTTCGGGCTGCCCTGCAGTGCTCGCCTCAGGCGGGGTCCGCGCAAACTCGCTTCGCTCAAACACGCGCGGCCCTTTTTCCGCCTGAGGCTGCGCGCTTCGGCGGCGCAGAGGGGTTGCACAGCCCGCACCGCATACCGGGCTCCGGGGTTGTGCGACGGACCAGGGTCTCTCGAACGTTGCGAGCCGGCACACAACAACGGTCGTGGAGGCGGACAGTTCAACCCCAACGCACACGTTTCGCATCTTCAGTAGCCCAGTTTGCGAGGCAGCCAAAGCGCAAGCTCCGGCCAGATGATCACCGCCACCATCACAAGGAACATCGCGAACAGCATCCAGCCGACCCAGCGCACGGTCTCTTCCATGCGCACATTGGCGATGCGGCACGACACCATCAGGTTCACGGCCAGCGGCGGCGTGAACTGGCCGAGCGCGACCTTGAGCGTGAGAATCACGCCGAACCACACAGGGTCCCACTTGTAGTACTGCACGATCGGCCACAGCAGCGGGACGAAGATCAGGAAGATCGACACGCCGTCGAGGAACATGCCGACGGTGATCAGCAGCAGGATCAGCAGCGACAGCACGCCGTATTCGCCGAGTCCCGAATTCACGATCGCACGCGTGACGGGATCGATCACGCCCAGCGTCGAGAGCGAATACGCGAAGATGCCCGCGAGCGACACCACCAGCAGGATCACCGCGGACAGCTCGCCCGATTCGCGCAGGATCACGAACAGGTCACGCACCTTGATCGTGCGATGGATCGCCATGCCTACGAAGAGTCCGTAGAACACCGCCACCACCGCCGCTTCGGTCGGCGTGAAAAGCCCGGCGCGCATGCCGCCGAGGATCAGCACCGGTGCCGCGAGGCCCCAGGTCGCTTCACGAAAGCTCTTCCAGAACGGCGGACGCGGCAGGCTCGATTCGAGCGCGCCCATCTTGTGCTTGCGAGCCAGCCACACGGCCGGGACGATCAGCGCGACGCCGGCCAGGATGCCGGGAATCATGCCGGCGGCGAACAGGGCTGGCACCGACGCACCGGGCACCAGCACCGAATAGACGATGAATGCCACCGACGGCGGAATCAGGATGTCCGTCGCGGCCGCCGCACCGACCACGCTGGCCGAGTACGCATCGGGGTAGCCTGCGCGCGACATCGCCGTGATCATCACCGCACCGACCGCAGCCGCGTTGGCCGGGCCCGAGCCCGAGATGCCGCCGAGGAACATCGCCACCACGATCGCCACCAGCGGCAGCATGCCGGGGCCGCGGCCGACGATGGCGATCGCGAAGTTGACCAGTCGCAGCGCGACGCCGGAGCGGTCGAAGATCGAGCCCACCAGCACGAACATCGGGATCGCGAGCAAAGGGTACTTGCCGAGACCCGCATAGAAGTTCTGCGGCACGGCCAGCAGGCCGAACCACTGGGCGTCGCCGTTGGCGAGCGCGATGCATGCCGCGCCTGCGAGACCGAGCGCCGCGCCGATCGGCACGCCGACCAGCATCATCAGCAGGAAGGCGACGAAGAGGAGCGTCGGGATCACTGGTCCGAGCCCCCGTAGTTCGTCTTGCGGCCACGGCGCACGAACAGGCCCACGGCCCGCAGCGCGATCGCGAAAGAGACGATCGGCAGCCAGATCGAATACCACCACTGCGGTACGCCGATGCCGGGCGAGGTTTCCTCGAAACGGTAGTCGTCCCACACCACGCGCACGCTCAGCGCGCCGATCAGCAGGAACAGGATGGCCACCATCAGCGCGCCGAACTGCGCCAGCCGCTTGCGCCGCGCCATGGTGCCGCTTTCGGCGAAGTACTCGATGCGGATGTGCCGGTCGCGCGCGACGGCGGCGGAGCCCGCCACCAGCGCCAGCAGGATCATCAGGAAGACGGAGAACTCCTCGGTCCAGGCAAAGGAGGAGTCGGTGAAGTAGCGCACCAGCACGTTGGCGAAGGTGATGCAGGCCAGCAGGCCCATGATGATCACCGTCGCCCAGTCCTCGATGGCGAGGGGTACGCGCGTCGGCTCGTCGGCGGCTTCGATTTCAGGGGGGAGGGGGCTGGCGGCGTCCAGCACGGGGCCGGACTCGGGGGGAGTGGTCATCGGGGGAAGCAGGAAGGTGTAGCCATCGTCGTGTCACCGGCCGGACGCCGGGACGCGATCCGTACACCTCGACAGGGAAACAGTGATGGATCGTAACGATGGATGACCTTTCATCCATCGGGGGTTTCCTTAGCTGCCGCCCCGTCCGCGGCCCCCGCAGCGCTTCACCCCGCGGCGCTATTTCAGGGTCACCTGGATCTTGACGGGCAGGCGGCCCAGCACCTGTTGCAACTCGCTCCGGAGTGCCTGCGCAGAGGCGCCCACTGAAGTTGCATCGACGATGACCTTCACGGCATTCTCGCCATCGGCCTGAACCTGCGGGTGCGCTGCGGCGTCGATGCCCAGCGCGGCACAGGCTTCATCGACCATCGCCGTGACCACCTTGCGTGCAGCCATCGAGCGCAGCTCGGGCTTGTAGATCTTGCCGACGTTGGTCATCGGCATCGTTTCGATCACGGTCACCGACTTGGGCTTGGCGGGCGCCTCATCGACGCGGCCTGCGGTGAAGGCCAGCAACTCCTCTTCGCTCACCGAAGCGCCGGGCACGAGCGTCGCGAAGACCACCGGCAGTTCACCCGCGTAGGCGTCGGGCGCGCCGACCGCGGCGCAGAGCTGCACGGCCGGGTGCGCGCTCAGTGCGTCCTCGATCACCTTCGGGTCGATGTTGTGGCCGCTGCGGATGATCAGGTCCTTCGAGCGGCCGCTGAGGTTCAGCCGCCCTTGATCGTCCACCCAGCCGAGGTCGCCGGTGGCGAGCCAGCCGTCGGCCGTGAAGGCCTTGGCGTTGTCGGCCGGATCGACGAAGCCCGAGAACAGGTTCGGCGACTTGAACAGGACCATTCCTTGTTCGCCCGCCGGCATGTCGCGGTCGCTGGCATTGCCGTTCTCGTCGAGGGCGACGATGCGCAGTTGCTCGTAGGGCAGCGGAAAGCCGACGCAGCCGGCAGGCCCTGTCACGCCGGGCGGCGTGATGGTCGAGATGCCGGCGGTCTCCGTCATGCCCAGGCTCTCGTGCACGTGCAGGCCGAAGAGGCGCTCGAAGCGCGAAGCGAGCTCCGGCGAGAGCACGGCCGCGCCGGTGCGGCAGTAACGGATCGACGAGATGTCCGCGCCATTCAGCGGCACATTCGCCAGTGCCGCGAGCACGGTCGGCACCGCCGACAGCGAGGTCGGCCGGTATTTCTCGACCAGGCGCCAGTAGTTGGCAAGTACCTCCTTGTTGCGAAGGAGCGAGGGCGTCGGGATGATCACCTCCACGCCTGCCGACAGCGAAGCCAGCGAGGCCGGCAGCACGCCCGCCACGTGGAACAGCGGATAGCCGTTGATGGAGATGTCGTCCGGACCCTGGCCCGTGACGTTGACGCTGGCCCAGGCGGTGAACACCTGGGCACCGTGGCTGTGGCGCGCCAGCTTGGGCGCGCCGGTGGTGCCACCGGTGTGGAAGTAGGCGGCGATGTCGCCGGGCTGGATGTCGCGGCCGCTCACCAGGCGGTCGGCCGGCTCGCGTGCGCGCACGGCCTTGAAGTCCGCCACGCCCTTGGGCAACACGCCCGCACTGCCCGGTGCTTCGTCATGCGGTGCCACGCGCAGCACGGTGGTGAGCGTGGGCACCTGGGTGCGAAGACGCATCGCCTTCGACCACATGCCGGACTCCGCATCCGAACCGTAGGCGATCAGCACCTTGGCGCGGCCGGCCGTCATCAGCGAGACCAGCTTCTCGTCCGTCAGCAGCGGATTGAGCGGTTGCACGATGCCGGCCGCCTCGCCACCCCACAGCGCGAGGTGGGACTCCAGGCACCCCGGCAGGAGCACGGCAACCGCATCGTCGGGCCCGACGCCGAGCGCGTGCAGCGCATTGGCGGTCTGGTGGATGCCGGCAAGCAGTTCGGCATAGGACCAGCGGATCGGCTCGTCCTCCGGCTTGCCCGTGCGCAGGAAGGTCAGCGCCGTCTTGTCGCCGAAAGCGGCGCCGGAATTGCGGAAGATCTCGTAGGTGCTGCGAACGGTCAGGACTTCCTGCAGCGGCGTTTCCTCGAGCCGGCGGATGTCCGCGAGGCTGTGGATGGGAAACGACGCGCTGAAGGGCTTCCCTGGCAGTGCGCCGGTCATCAATGGCGCTCCTGCCCCAGCGCGATGTAGCGCTGGAGGTGATGGTCCTCGTCGCCGAGCTGGTGATCGATCATCACCAGGCGCTTGGCATAGTGGGCCAGCGGCAGTTCCCAGGTCATGCCGATGCCGCCGTGCATCTGGATGCTCTCCTCGGCCACCAGCGTGCCGATGCGGCCGATGCTGACCTTGGCCGCCGACAGCGCGCGCTCGCGCGTCACGCGATCGGCATCGATGGCCGCGGCGGCGTTGATCACTGCCGAGCGCGCCTGCTCGATCTCCAGCAGCAAGTCCGCCATGCGGTGCTGCAGCGCCTGGAAGCTGCCGATGAGCGTGCCGAACTGCTTGCGCGTGCGCAGGTACTCCAGCGTGGCGGTCTTGGCGGCTTCCATCGCGCCGAGCGCCTCGGCGCACAGGGCGAGCAGGCCACGACCCGTCGCGCGTTCCAGCGTTGCGTAGCCCTGGCCTTCGGCGCCCAGCAGTGCGCTGGCGCCGAGCTTGACGTTGTCCAAGGTGAGTTCGGCCACGCGACCGCCATCGATGGCCGGAGAGCCGCGCAACACAAGTCCTTGTGCTTTCGCGGGGACCAGGAACAGCGAGATGCCCGCCTCGTCATCCACCGCGCCAGAAGTGCGCGCGGAGACCACGAACAGGTTGGCCTGCTCGCCTTGCTGCACGACCGCCTTCGCGCCGTTCAGCACCCAGCCGTCGCCGCTTCGCTCGGCGCGCGTCTGCACGCGGCTGAGCTCGTAGTGGGTCTCGGGTTCGTCATGCGCCAGCGCGGCGATCGTCGTGCCGCCGATGATCTCCGCGAGCACGCCCTTCTGCGCGTCGCTGCCGGCGACGGAAATCGCCTCGCCGGCCATCACCGCGCCCAGCAGCGGCTCGACCACCAGGCCGCGACCCAGTGCCTCGAAGACCACGGCGACATCGAAGCCGCCCCCGCCGAAGCCGCCATCGGCTTCGCTGAACAGTGCGCCGATCACGCCCAGCTCGGCGAACTGCTGCCAGATCTCGCTGCTGAACCCCTGCGCTGACTTGGCGATGCGATCGCGTGTCTCGAAGGCGTACTGCTCCGCAATGAAACGGTTCAGGCTGTCGGCGAGCATGCGCCGGTCTTCGGTGTGTTCGAAGTTCATGGCTGTTCTCTCAGAGTCCGAGGATCATCTTGGAGATGATGTTTTTCTGAATCTCATTGGAGCCGCCGAAGATCGACAGCTTGCGATTGTTGAAGTAGCGCGCCGCAATCGGTGCCGCATAGGCCGGGCCGACCGGTTGGCCATCGAAGCCTTCCTTCAGCGCCTCGACCACGAAGGGCCGCGCATACGCACCCAATGCACGACGGGCCAGCGCCGAGATCTCCTGGCGAATCTCGGTGCCTCGGATCTTGAGCATGGAACTCTCCGCGCCCGGCACGCCGCCGCCGGCCACCGCCGCGATCACGCGCAGGTTGGTGGTCTTCATGTTCTCCAGGTCGATCTCGACCTTCGCCATGCGCGCCGCGAAGGCCGGGTCTTCAGCGAGCGGACGCCCGTTCTTCGTCTGCTTCGCGGCGATCGCCTTGAGCTGTTCCATCGCGGCCACCGAGAAGCCGACGCCGGCGATGTTGGTGCGCTCGTAGGTCAGCAGGTATTTGGCGCAGGTCCAGCCCTTGTCCTCCTCGCCGACGAGGTTCTCGGCCGGCACGCGCACGTCGCTGAAGAACACCTCGTTGACCTCATGCTCGCCGTCGAGCGTGATGATCGGGCGCACTTCCACGCCGGGCGATGTCATGTCGATCAGCAGGAAGCTGATGCCCTCCTGCTTCTTCGCCTCGCGGTTGGTGCGCACGAGGCAGAAGATCATGTTCGCGTGCTGGCCGAGCGTGGTCCATGTCTTCTGGCCGTTGACGATGTAGTGGTCGCCCTGTGCATCGACGCCGCGCACGGCGGAAGTCTTGACCGAAGCGAGGTCGGAGCCCGCGCCCGGTTCCGAGTAGCCCTGGCACCACCAGTCGGAGCCGTCGAGGATGCGCGGCAGCCAGTGGCGTTTCTGCGCCTCGTTGCCGTACTTGATGAGCACCGGCCCGAGCATGTTCACGCCGAAAGGCACGATGCGCGGGGAATGCGCCAACGCGCATTCGTTCTCGAAGATGAACTTCTCGACTGCGGTCCAGCCCGGACCGCCGTACTGTTCGGGCCAGTGGTTGGCCAGCCAGCCGCGCTCGTTGAGGATGGCGTGCCATTCCTCCATGTCGGCTTTGGCCAAGTGCTTGCCGCTCCCGACCATGTCGGACAGGCGCTTCGGCAGCTTGGCGGCCAGGAAGCCGCGCACTTCGCCGCGGAAGGCTTCTTCTTCGGGGGTGAAGTTCAGGTCCATGGCGGACTCCTCAATAGATTTCGAAGAGGCCGGCGGCACCCATGCCACCGGCGATGCACATCGTGACGACCGCGTACTTCGCCCCGCGGCGCTTGCCTTCGATCAGCACGTGGCCGGCGAGCCGCGCGCCCGTCATGCCGAACGGATGGCCGATGGAGATCGCGCCGCCGTTGACGTTGAGTCGCTCGGCCGGGATGCCGAGCTTGTCCTGGCAGTAGATGGACTGCGAAGCAAAGGCTTCGTTGAGCTCCCAGAGGTCGATATCGTCGACCTTCAGGCCGTGGCGCGCCAGCAGTTTCGGCACCGCGAACACCGGGCCGATGCCCATCTCGTCGGGCTCGCAGCCGGCCACGGCCAGGCCGCGGAAGGCGCCCATTGGCTTCAGGTTGGCGCGCTCGGCCTCCTTGGCCTCCATCAGCACGCAGGCCGAGGCGCCGTCGGAAAGCTGTGATGAATTGCCCGCGGTGATGAACTTGTCCGCGCCCATCACGGGCTGCAGCTTCGCGAGCGCTTCGTAGGTGGTTCCGCGGCGGTTGCAGGTGTCGTGGTCGACCGTCACCTCGCGCTGCGTGACTTCCTTGGTCTCCTTGTTCGTCTCGGCCATCGTGGTGGTGCAGGCCACGATCTCGTCCTTGTAGCGGCCGGCGACCTGCGCTTCCTCGGTCTTGCGCTGGCTCTCGGCGGAGAAGCGGTCCTGCGCCTCGCGGCTGATGCCGTAGCGCTGGGCCACGATGTCCGCGGTCTCGATCATCGCCATGTAGAGCGCGGGCTTGTGTTCGACGATCCACGGGTCCATGCCGCTGTCGCCGCTGTCGGTGGCGCTGCGGGTGCGGATCTGCGAGATGCTCTCCACGCCGCCGGCGATCATGGCCGGCGCGCCTTCGACGATGATGCGGCCCGCCGCCATCGCGATGGCCTGCAGGCCCGAGGCGCAGAAGCGATTGACCGTGGTACCGGCGATCGAAATCGGCAGGCCCGCGCGGATGATGCTCTGGCGCGCGATGTTGCGGCCGGTGGTGCCTTCGGGATACCCGCAGCCGAGGATCGCGTCCTCGATCAACGCGGGATCGATGCCCGAGCGCTCGACCGCTGCCTTGACGGCAAAGGCCGCCAGCGTCGCGCCGGGAGTGATGTTGAATTCACCGCGGTGCGCCTTGGTGAGCGGGGTGCGGGCGGTTGAGACGATGACGGCTTCGCGCATGGGATATCTCCTTACTCGGATTGGTTGAGGCTTGCGAAATCGGCGCCTCGTTCGACGAGGTCGACCAGCAGCGGCGAGGGTTTCCAGAACAGCGGGTCCTGTTTCGCGAATTCGCGGATGTCGGCCAGCACATTGGCGAGCCCGACGGTGTCGGCGTACTTCATCGGGCCGCCGCGATGGCGCGGGAAGCCGTAGCCGTACAGGAAGGTCACGTCCACATCGAGCGGACGCAGCGCGATGCGCTGGTGCACGACGTTGGCGCCTTCGTTGATCATCGCGGCCATGTAGCGGCGCATGATCTCGTCGTCGGTGAAGCTGCGCGGCGTGATGCCGGCGCGCTGGCGCTCGGCGTCGATGATGGCCAGCACCTCGGGGTCTTCGCTGCCTGCGCGTGCGCCTTCCGGATACAGGTAGTAGCCGCGCTGGGTCTTCTGGCCGAACCAGCCGCGCTCGCAGATGCGGTCCGCGATCTGCACGTAGCGCGCCTTCGGGTCGCGCGTGGCGGCCTTGCGCTTGCGCGTGGCCCAGCCGATGTCGCCGCCGGCGAGGTCGGACACCTGGAACGGGCCCATCGGGTAGCCGAAGTCGCGCACCGCCTTGTCGATCTGGTAGGGCGAAGCGCCGTCTTCCATCATGTGGTCGGCGGCCTGCCGGTAGACGGCGAGGATGCGGTTGCCGATGAAGCCATCGCACACGCCGGCACGCACCGGCACCTTCTTCAGCTTCTTTGCGAGTTCGAAGCCGGTGGCGACGACATCGGCGCTCACCTTGGCGGGCACCACGATCTCCAGCAGCTTCATGATGTTGGCCGGCGAGAAGAAGTGCAGGCCCACCACGTCGCCCGGGCGCGAGATGCTGGCGGCGATCTCGTCGATGTCGAGATACGAGGTGTTGGTGGCCAGCACCGCGCCGGGCTTGCAGACGCGGTCTAGCTCGGCGAAGACGGCCTTCTTGACGCCCATCTCCTCGAACACGGCCTCGACCACGATGTCGACCTTGGCGAGCGCGTCGTAGGAGGTCGAGCCCGAGAAACGAGCCATCACGGCGGCCTTGGCCTCGGGCGTCATGCGGCCCTTCTGGACGAGGCCGTCGTACACCTTCTCGACATGGGCGCGGCCGCGCGCGAGGCTGGGCTCGTCGCGCTCGATCATGGTCACGGGCATGCCGGCGTCGAGCATCGCCACCGCAATGCCGGCGCCCATGGTGCCGCCGCCGATGATGCCGGCCGAGTCCAGCGGGCGGGGCTTCGCGACCTTGGTCTCCGGCGCCTTCAGCACTTCGCGTTCGGCGAAGAAAGCGTGGATCAGGCCCGCGCGCTGCGGGCTGTCGATGCATTGCAGGAACAGCTTGCGTTCGAGCGCCATGCCTTCGTCGAAGGGCTGCGTCAGCGCGGCCTCGACGGCTTCGATGATCTTCATCGGCGAGAACAGGCCGCGGCTCTTCTTGGCAGTGTCGGTGCGGGCCGCTTCGAGTGCGGCGCGGCTCGCTTCGGCATCGGCCAGCCCTTGTGCATCGCGCGTGCGGCGTACAGGCGCCTTGGCGGCGACGAGTTCATTTGCATAGGCCAGGCCCGGCGGCAGTGCGTCGGTGCCTTCGGCCAGGCGGTCGACCAGACCCAGCGAGAGCGCTTCCTTCGCGCCGGCGTGGCGGCCGCTCAGCATCAGTTCGAGGGCCGCCTTCGCACCGATCAACCGCGGCGCACGCTGCGTGCCGCCGGAGCCGGGCAGCAGGCCGAGCTGCACTTCAGGCAAGCCCAGCTTGGCCGAGGACACCGCCAGCCGGTAGTGCGCCGACAGCGCGATCTCCAGGCCACCGCCGAGCGCGGCGCCGTGGATCGCTGCCACGACGGGCTTGGAGCAGTTCTCGATCCGGCCGCAGACTTCCGGCAGCGACGGCGGTTGCGGCGTCTTGCCGAATTCGCGAATGTCGGCGCCGGCAATGAAGTTGCGCCCCGCGCCCACGACCAGCACCGCGGCCACGCCGCTGTCGGCTTCCGCTGCATCGATCGCGGCCACCAAGCCGCGGCGGACGTCGACGCCCAGCGCATTGACCGGCGGGTTGTCGATGGTCACGACCAGCACATTGGCATCGCGCTGGAACTTGACAAGGTCGGGCGTGGAAGGAACGGGGGACGTGGCCATGCTGTGTGTCTCCGGAGGGCGGAACCGGACGGTTCCTTGAGGATGAATCCGCGATTCTTGATCCGGCTCGCGCCTTTGACAATTGCATTCCGCGTTGACAGACTGTCAAAGGATTTTTGACAAAATAGGTGCCATGGACCTGCAATCGCTGACCCTGCTTGTCGAAATCCTCGACGCCGGCAACCTGAGCGAAGCCGCGCGCCGATTGAAGATGAGTCGCGCCAACGTGAGCTACCACCTCAACCAGCTCGAGCGCTCCGTCGGCGCGCAACTCGTGCGGCGCACCACCCGGCGCGCCGAGCCCACGGAGATCGGTTTGCGGCTTTACCAGCACGGCGTGGCGATCCAGGGCGAACTGCTGGCTGCGCGGGAATCGGTCACCACCCTTGGCCAGAGCCTCCAGGGACGCGTGCGGCTGAGCGTGCCTAGCGGCTACGGGCAGCTGGTCATGTCCGAGTGGCTCATCGACTTCAAGCGACAGTACCCGGGCATCGTGCTCGATGTGCTGTTCGAGAACCGCATCGAAGACCTGCTGCGCGACGAGGTGGACATCGCGATCCGGGTGATCCCCGAGCCGCCGCAGAACCTCGTCGCGCGCGAACTCGGTCCGGTGCGCTACGTGGCCTGCGCGTCGACGGGCTATGCGCAGGCGCATCCGCTGCCCACGCAGCTCGATGACCTGCAGGGCGCGCCGGTGGTGACTGCCGCGGTGATCGGGCGTCAGTTGCGCATCTCCGCCTACCAGGGCGAGGAGCGCCGGGAGGTGGTCCTGGAGCCGACGCTGATCTCCGAGAACTTCCTCTTCCTGCGGCAGGCCATCCTGGCCGGACTGGGCATCGGCCTCGTGCCCGACTACGTCGTGAACGACGACGTGCGCCGCGGCGACGTGGTGACCACGCTCGGCGACTGGCGGCTCAGCATCTTCGGCACGCAGATGTACATGCTCTACATGCCGAACCGCCAGCACACGCGCGCGACGCGGACCTTCATCGACTTCATCCTGGAGCGGGCGAGAGGCTCCGCGGCCGGCATCGTGCAGCCGGCGTAACGCCCCCGGGCGGCCGCCCATGGCGCGGTCTGTGGAAGTCGGGCAGCATCGGGGCACGGAACCTTCGATGACCACGACCTGTGCCGGCTGCGGCGCCGATGTGCTGCCCACGTCTTCCTTCTGCCAGCGCTGCGGGCGTCGGCTGGCCTGTTCGTGTGCATCGTGCGGATTCGAATGCGATTTCGACTTCGCGTTCTGCCCGCGCTGCGGTACGGCGCGCGCAGCGGCCGTGAGCCCACCCCCACCACCTCCGCCACCTCCGCCACCTCCGCCAGCACCCAGCGAAGCCACCCACGAAGCCGATCGACGGCAGGTCACCGTGGTGTTCGCCGACCTGACCGGCTTCACCTCATTGGCCGAAGGGCTCGACCCCGAAACGCTGCGCACCTTCCAGAACGCGCTGTTCGCCACGATGGCGGAGGCCATCGCGCGCTATGACGGCTTCGTCGAGAAGTTCGTCGGCGATGCGGTAATGGCGGTCTTCGGCGCGCCGCGCGCGCACGAGGACGACCCGCTGCGCGCCGTGGAGACGGCGCAGGACATGATGCGAGGCGTCGAGCAATTGAGCGGGCGTTGGCTGGCGCGACTCGGCCGGCCGGTGACCTTGCACATCGGCGTCCACACCGGCGCGGTGGTCGCCGGCAGCCTGGGCAGCGGCACCGGCGGCGCCTATGCCGTCACCGGCGACACGGTGAACACTGCGTCGCGCTTGCTCACGGCTGCCGAGCCAGGCCGGGTGCTTGTGTCGGAAGCCACGCACGCGATGGTGCGACACCGCTTCGAATTCGAGCCGCCCGCCGAACTGGCGCTGCGCGGCAAGGCCGAGCCCATGCGGGTGCATTGCCTGATCGGAGTGCGCTCGGATTTGGCCTCCGCCCGCGGGCTCGCCGACCTGGGACTCGCGGCGCCACTGGTCGGGCGGGGGGACTCCGTCGAGGGCCTGCTGGCTGCTTTCGATCGCATGCAGGGCGGGAGGGCACAGGTCGTGAGCGTCGTCGGCGAGGCCGGAGCCGGCAAGTCCCGGCTGCTCGCCGAGTTCTTCGCGCGCCTCGAAGGGGACGAGCGCCTGGTGGCGACGGGTGTTCGTCGCGCCAACTGTTCATCGCTCGGTGAGCCCACCTATGGCACCTTTGGCGCGCTGTTTCGCGATGCGTACAACGTGGACGCCGCCGAATCGCTCGAATCGGCCCGGCGCAAGCTGCAGGAGGGCTTGACGGCCCTCGGCGCGAATGCCGACGAGGCCGACGCGGTGGCGAAGGTGCTGAACTACCTGCTCGGTATCCAGGACACGAGGCCGCGCGACATCGAACCCGAGCAACTCCAGCGCCAGATCACGCTGGCAGCGCGCGCGCTGATCGAGCGCCGGCTGTCGCAACAGCCGGTGATGATCGTGGTCGACGACCTGCATTGGGCCGATGCGGCATCCGTCGATCTGCTCGGAGAGGTCATCGACCAGCTCGCGGACCGGCCCTTGATGGTGCTGGTCTTCCAGCGTCCGGGTTCGCGCTCGCTGCCCAGCGAAAGGGCCGAGGCATCCGTGATCGAGCTGGGTCCGCTCCCCGCGCAGGAGGCGCGCTCGCTCGTGCGTCACCTGCTGGACGCATCCGCGGATGACGACCTGGCGCCGGTGCTCGATTTCGTGGCGGCCCGCGCCGGCGGCAACCCGTTGTTCGTCGAGGAAATCGTTCGTTCCCTGGTCGGACGCGGCCTGCTGGTGCAAAAGGACGGACGCTGGGTCTGCGAGGACCCCTGCGACAGCGTGGATGTTCCGCCGACCCTGTACGGCCTGTTGCTGTCGCGCATCGACGGATTGGGCGCGGATGACCGGCGCGTGCTGCAGGAGGCGGCAGTGTGGGGCGCCGGGTTCGAAAGCGCGCTGTTGCAGCGTATCGCAAGCGAGCCGCGCTCGGTCGAAGCCGCGCTGCATCGGCTCGCGACGGCCGACCTCATCCGCGCCGATGGGCAAGGCTGGTGCTTCACCCACGCGCTCCTGCACGAAGTGGCCTATCAGAACCTGCTGCTCTCGCGGCGTACCGAACTGCATCAACGTGCCGGCCTCGCGCTGGAAGCCGTGCTGGGCGTCGACACGCAGGCGCCCATCGACGACGAGGCGCGCAGCACGCTGCGCCTGGCCGAGCTGGAGGCGCTGGCGCACCATTGGAGCCTGTCGCCGGACAAGGCGCGGGGCGCGCGCTATCTCGTGGCCGCCGGCGACTGGGCGCGTGCGGTCTACGCCAATGACGACGCCATTCGCCACTACGAACGCGCACTGCTCACGCTGTCCGGATCGGCGGCCGACACGGTCGCCGCGAAGGCCGAGGTCGAGACCGCGGAACTCGACGCGCGCGAGCGCCTCGCCGACCTGTTCGGCTTGCAGGGGCGGCGCGCCGATGCGCTCGCGCAATACGGGATCGTGCAGGCAGCGGACGAACGGCGGGACGATCCGGTCCGCACCGCGCGCGTGCTGCGCAAGACCGGCGGCCTGCATTGGGAGGCGGGCGAGCGCGAGCGCGCCGGCGCCTGCTTCAGCGCCGGTCTCGACCGGCTGGGCGAAGAAGGCGACCGGATCGAACGCGCGCACCTGTTCCAGGAAATGGGCCGGCTGGCTTTCCGGGCCGGCGACAACGACACCGCCTTGGCGCTGGCACAGCGCGCGCTTGCGGAGATACCGGCGGAGCCTGAGGGCCGCGAGCGGGAGGCCAGCGTCGTGCGCGCCGAGGCCTGCAACACGCTCGGCGTGGCGCTGGCAAGGCTGGGACGGCCGGCCGAGGCGGTGGAGCATGTCGAGAACAGCGTCGCGCAGGCCGAGGCCAACAACATGCTGCAGGCGGCCTGCCGCGGTTACACCAACCTGGGCGTGCTGTATGCACAGCTCGACCCTCAGCGCAGCATCGAAACCTGTCTGCGCGGCCTGGAAACTGCCCGGAAGGTGGGCGACCTCGGCTTCCAGTCACGCCTGTACGCGAACCTCGCGGTGGCCTATTGCGCGCTGACGAATCGTTGCGAAGCGGAGGGGATCGAGGCCGCGCGCGCCGCCGCCAGCCTCGATCGCCGGCTCGGATTGCTCGACCACCTGGCGGTGCCGCTCATCGTGCTGGGCCAGATCTACCAGTGCCACGGTGATCAGGCGCGCGCCTTCGCGTCCTACAAGGAAGCATTGGCGCTGGCCGAGCAGATCGACGAGCCTCAACTGCTCTTTCCCTGCTACGATGGTTTGGCTACGCTGTACCTCGATGCCGGGCGCCCCGCACAGGCGGAAACCTATCTCGCCATGGCACAGGCGGTATGCGAGCGCGCCGGCCTCGAGCCCGACGCCCTGATGGTGCTTCCGTTCCTCTGCTGAACCTGCCCGAAGGAGCCTCGACATGGCATACGTGATGAATCAACCCGTGGCGCCGGGCGACCCGGCCCCGGATTTCGCACTCCCGGCCGTGGCCGGCCCCGAGACGGTTTCGCTCGCCGACTATCGTGGGCGCAGTCCGGTGTTCCTCGCGCTGATGGTCGGCCTGTGGTGCCCCTTCTGCCGGCGACAGCTCGTCCAGCTCGGTGCGCTGGAACAGAAGCTCAAGGCGCTCGGCGTGGAGACTTTGGCCGTCGTGGCGACCGAGCCCGAAAACGCCCGGCTGTACTTCAAGTTCAGGCCGACGAAGCTGCGCCTGGCCTCCGACCCCGAACTGTCGACGCACCGCGCCTTCGGCGTGCCGAAGCCTGAGCCGACGCCCGAAATGCTGCAGCAGCTCGACGAGGTCCGCGTCAATCCCTTCGGCGACCTGCCCGAACCGCTGCCGATCTCCCAGGCCGCCAAGGTGATCGGCGACCTCGACGGCTACGTGTGCACGCCGACCGATACGAGCGAAGTCGACAAGCAATGGCCCCAGCTCAAGGCGCAGTACATGATCGACCGCGACGGCATCGTGCGCTGGGCGGAAATCGAATGCGCTAGCGAGGGCCTGCCCGGCATCGGCAAGCTCCCGTCGGAGGAAGTGATCCTGGGTGCTGCGCGCGCCTGCGCCGCCTGAAACTGCCCTGCGGGAAAACGCGGCAGGGTCAGATCAGGCCCTGGTCGCGGAAGCTGTAGAACTCGCCGTAGCCGATGATGATGAAATCCTGCAGCACCATGTCGTGCAGAGTGCCGAGTTCCTTCATGCGAAGTGCCACGGCGATGTCGGCTTTCGAAGGCTTGCAGGTGCCGGATGGATGGTTGTGGACGACGACCAGCGTGGACGCTCTCGCGAGCATGGCGTTCCTGAATATCTCCACCGGCTCGAGCACCGCGTGATGCGCCGTGCCCATGGATGCCACTTCATAGGACAGGATCTCCAGTTGGGGATTCAGGTGCAGGACGACGACCTTTTCCTTCGTCTCGTCCTGCATGTCCTTGAACAGCTCGTAGACCTGCAGTGGGTTCTCCACGGGTTTGTTCAGCAGGTCATCGTCCACTCGCCTTCGAGTGAACGTGACTTTCAGTTCCTTCAAGTACGCCATGCAGCCTCCTTTTTCATTCTGCCGCTCGATCGTATCAATCGGCGTCGACAGGAAGTTGGTACTCGCGAGGCTGCCGCGCGATGGGACAATCCCGCTCCATGACAAGCCCTGCCGATACCCTCACCATCACCCGCCCCGATGACTGGCACCTTCACGTGCGCGACGGCGCTGCGCTCCAGGCCGTCGTCCCGCACTCGGCGCGCCAGGTCGGCCGCGCGCTGATCATGCCGAACCTCCGCCCGCCCGTGACCACCGCGCAGCAGGCCGTCGACTACCGCGCACGCATCCTCGAAGCGGTGCCGCCCGGCGTTCGCTTCGAGCCCGTGATGTCGCTCTACCTCACCGACAGGCTCCCGCCCGAGGAAATCGAACGGGCCGCCAAGGCCGGCGTGCGTGCACTCAAGCTCTATCCGGCCGGCGCGACCACCAACAGCGATGCCGGCGTGACCGACATCCGCAAGACCTACGCGACGCTGGAAGCGATGCAGAAACACGGCCTGCTGCTGCTCATCCACGGCGAGGTCACCGATCCGGCGATCGACCTGTTCGATCGCGAAGCCGTTTTCATCGACCGCGTGATGATTCCGCTGCGGCGTGACTTCCCCGAGCTCAAGGTCGTGTTCGAGCACCTCACGACGAAGGAAGGCGCGCAATACGTCCGCGAGGCGAGCCGCTTCACAGCCGCCACCATCACCGCGCACCATCTGCTCTACAACCGCAACGCGATCTTCACAGGGGGCATCCGGCCGCACTACTACTGCCTGCCGGTGCTCAAGCGCGAGACGCATCGCGTGGCGCTGGTCGAGGCGGCCACCAGCGGCAGCGATCGCTTCTTCCTGGGCACCGACAGCGCGCCGCATCCGGCGCATCTCAAGGAACACGCGCTGGGCTGCGCCGGCTGCTACACCGCGCTCACCGCGATCGAGATGTACGCGGAGGCCTTCGACAACGCAGGTGCGCTCGACAGGCTCGAAGGCTTCGCGAGCTTCCACGGCGCCGACTTCTACGGCCTGCCGCGCAACACCGACACCATCACGCTGCGACGCGAAAGCTGGACCGTGCCCGAGACGGTGCCGTACGGCGATGCCACCCTGAAGCCGCTGCGCGGCGGCGAGACGGTCGCCTGGAGACTCGCATGAACGCGTCGCCGCGCGTGATGCTGCTGATCGACGCCGACAACGTCTCCGCGGACGTGATCGAGCAGGCCGTGCGGCTGACGATGGCCGAGCATGGTGCCATCCACGTGCGGCGCGCCTACTGCAATGCCGAGACGGCGATGAAGCAGCAGTCGCTGTTCAAGCGGCTGTCGGTGCGGCCGATGGTCAATCTCTCCGCTGGCAAGAACAGCACCGACATCGCGCTCGCGGTCGATGCGATGGACCTTGTAGTCGCCGAGCGGCCGGACATCGCCGTGCTGGTGTCTTCCGATTCGGACTTCGCGCCGCTCGTGATCCGGCTGCGCGAGAAAGGCTGCCGCGTCTGCGGCATCGGTCAACAGGGCAAGACCGGCGACGACACGGTGGCCGTGTACGACAGCTTCATCGATCTGCAGCACCACCAGGCACCGAAGACCGCGCCCGCGGCCAAGCGGGCCGTGCGTGCGCCACGGCGCACGAAGGCGACAGCGGCGCCCAAGGCCGTGCCTGCCGCTGCTCCCGCACCGGATTTGCCTGACGACGTGATCCGCATCCTCGAAGCGGTCGCCGAACTGGGCATAGGCAACAAGGTGGAGCTCAATCTGGCCGCCGAAAGGCTGCGGGCCGCGAAGCTCCTGGGCAAGAGCGCGAGTTCGCCGAAACTGTTCAAGAAATACCCGGAGCTGTTCGTGCTGACACCGGAGAAGACACCCAACAAGGTGCAGTACATCGGCCCGATGCCGTCGTGAATCCGCCCGAGGCCGCGGAACCCTGGTTGGCTCCCTACGCGCCGCGCGTGGAGCGCGTGCTGGCGCGGGTCGCGGGAGGCGTCGGTGCCGGGGAGGCGCTCTCGGCCGAATCGGTCGCCATCGACCTGCCTGCAGGGCCGTTGCGATTCGTGCCCGCGGACAGCGCACCGCCCGGCGAGGCGTACGAAGCCTTCATCTTTCGCACGGCCTGCGTCCCGACGCGCGACAACCTCCACGATCTGTTCAACGGACTGGTCTGGCTGCATTTCCCTCAGGCCAAGCGGCGCCTCAACGCGCTGCAGGCGGAAGAGATCGCCCGTCGCGGCGTCGGTGCCACGCGCGGTCCGTTGCGCGATGCGCTCACGCTGTTCGATGAAAACGGCGCCGTGCTCGATGCACCACCTGCGGTGTGGGACGCACTGATCGCGCGCGACTGGCAGCGGCTGTTCGTCACCCATCGCGGGCTGTGGCGCGAGGCGCGCGTGCTCGTCTTCGGCCATGCGTTGCTCGAAAAGCTGCGCACGGCCAGAAAGGCCGCCACGGCGCATGTCCTGATCGCGCCGAATGCCGGCAGATCGGTCGTGGGAACCGATGCTGACATTGCCTCGGCCCTGGAGCCGGCGCATCTTGCGCGCAAGCCCTTCACGCCGCTGCCCGTTCTCGGCGTCCCCGGCTGGTGGGGCCCCAACGAGGCGCCGGACTTCTACGACGACGCCCGGGTATTCAGGGCGCTCGTGCCCTGAAACGCTCGAAGGTCCTTGCCGGCGCAGGGAATTGTGGACGCGCCTTGTGCTCCTACTATGATGGCGCTCGTTCAGGCGCCGCACGGGCCAGAGACAGCGAAGAACAACAGCCGGCCCGAAGCGCCAACCCTTGCAAGACGGGTGGCAACCCTCATTTTGCCGAGGCGGGCGACCGCCTGTTCCCCACGGAGATTCCAACTTGAAACGCATCCTTCTCTTTGTTCTGACCAACGTCATGGTGGTGGCGGTGCTGGGCGTCGTCGCGAGCCTGCTCGGCGTCAACCGCTTCCTCACGGCCAACGGCCTCAACCTCACGGCGCTGCTCGGGTTCGCGCTCGTCATGGGCTTCGGCGGCGCGATCATCTCGCTGCTCATCAGCAAGCCGATGGCCAAGTGGTCGGCCGGCGTGCGGATCATCAACGACCCGCAATCGCCCGACGAAGCCTGGATCGTGCAGACGGTCAAGAAGTTTGCCGACAAGGCTGGCATCGGCATGCCCGAGGTCGGCATCTTCGAGGGCGACCCGAATGCCTTCGCCACCGGCGCATTCAAGAACTCGTCGCTGGTCGCCGTGTCCACCGGCCTGCTGCAGAACATGACGCGCGAAGAGGTCGAGGCCGTGATCGGCCACGAGGTGGCCCACGTTGCCAATGGCGACATGGTCACGATGACGCTGATCCAGGGCGTGATGAACACCTTCGTCGTGTTCCTCTCGCGCGTGATCGGCTATGCGGTCGACAGCTTTCTGCGCCGTGGTGACGATCGCTCGTCCGGCCCCGGCATCGGCTACTTCATCACCACCGTGGTGCTCGACATCGTGCTCGGCTTCGCCGCCGCGATCGTGGTGGCCTGGTTCTCGCGCCAGCGCGAATTCCGCGCGGACGCCGGTGCGGCGCAGCTCATGGGCCGCAAGCAGCCGATGATGAATGCGCTGGCCCGCCTGGGTGGCCTGACGCCCGGCGAACTGCCGAAGTCGGTCGAGGCGATGGGCATCACCGGCAAGCTCGGCAGCCTGTTCGCGACGCACCCGCCAATTGAAGAACGCATCGCTGCGCTTCAGAACGCGCAGGGCTGATTGGTCGCTCGCAAAGAAGAAAGCCGCCTTCGGGCGGCTTTTTCATGGGCGCTTCACGCGGATCGGGTAATGCCGAGCGCCACGGCTTCGGCCACCCTGATGCCATCGACGCCCGCCGACAGGATGCCGCCGGCATAGCTCGCGCCTTCACCCGCCGGGAAGAGCCCGCGCACGTTGAGGCTCTGGAAGTCCTCGCCGCGCGTGATCTTGATCGGTGACGACGTGCGCGTCTCGACGCCGGTCAGTACCGCGTCGTGCAGGTCGAAGCCCTTGATCTTGCGGCCGAAGGCCGGAAAGGCTTCGCGCATGGCCTCGATGGCATAGGCGGGCAGGGCGGCATGCAGGTCGGCCGGCGTCACGCCCGGCTTGTACGAAGGCTCGACGCTTCCGAGTTCAGTCGACGGCTTGCCCGCGATGAAGTCGCCGACCAGTTGGCCCGGCGCGCGGTAGTCGCCGCCGCCGAGTACGAAGGCGTTCGATTCCAGCTCGCGTTGCAGCGCAATGCCGGCGAGCGCCGATCCCGGGTTGCCATCGCTCCAGCCCGGATAGTCGCGCGGATCGATGCCCACCACGATGCCCGCATTCGCATTGCGTTCGTTGCGCGAATACTGGCTCATGCCGTTGGTCACGACGCGGCCCGGCTCGCTGGTCGCCGCCACCACCGTGCCGCCCGGACACATGCAGAAGCTGTAGACCGAGCGCCCATTGCTCGCGTGGTGCACCAGCTTGTAGTCGGCTGCACCCAGCAGCGGATGGCCGGCATGCCGGCCCCAGCGGGCACGGTCGATGAGTCCTTGCGGATGCTCGACGCGGAAGCCGATCGAGAAGGGCTTGGCCTCGATGTGCACCCCGCGTTCGTGCAGCATCTCGAAGGTGTCGCGCGAGCTGTGGCCGAGCGCCATCACCACGTGGTCGGCGCGCAGCTCGCTGCGCTCGCCGGTGCGCTGGTCAAGCACGGTGAGGCCGCGCAGGTGCTTGCCTTCCGGGGCATCCTCGATGTGCACGTCGATCACGCGCTGCTCGAAGCGGATTTCGCCGCCCAGCGAGACGATCTGTTCGCGCATGTTCTCCACCACCTTCACCAGCTTGAAGGTGCCGATGTGCGGATGCGCGACATAGAGGATCTCCGGCGGCGCGCCGGCCTTGACGAACTCTTCCATCACCTTGCGGCCGAGGAAGCGCGGGTCCTTGATCTGGCTGTAGAGCTTGCCGTCGGAGAAGGTGCCGGCGCCGCCTTCGCCGAACTGCACGTTCGACTCGGGGTTGAGCACGTTCTTGCGCCACAGGCCCCAGGTGTCCCTGGTGCGCTGGCGCACGGTCTTGCCTCGCTCCAGCACGATGGGCTTGAAGCCCATCTGCGCCAGCATCAGCGCGGCGAAGATGCCGCAGGGGCCGAAGCCAATCACCACCGGGCGAAGCGGCAGTTCCGCCGGTGCCTGTGCCGGTGCGCGCCATGTCATGTCGGGCGTGGGCCCGACGCGCGGGTTCTCGGCGAACTTGGCGAGGACCTTGGCCTCGATCGCCGGATCGGCGAACGTCACGTCGACGATGTAGACCTGTAGCAGCTCGGCCTTGCGCGCGTCGAAGCTGCGCTTGAAGACGTGGATGTTGCTGATCGACTCGGGCGGCGTGCCCAGCGTGATCGCAACGGCCTTGGAGAGCGCCGCGTCATCGTGGTCGAGCGGCAGTTTGATTTCGGAGATTCTCAGCATGTCGTGGGCTTGTGTTTATCAAGCAGGGATGCCGATTATCGGCAACGCCAGCCGGCGCCGCCAGCGGGGGGCTCAGGCGGGCAGGAAGCCGTCTACCGACAGGTAGCGCTCGCCGGTGTCGTAGTTGAAGCCCAGCACCACCGCGTTCGGCGGCAGCGAGGGCAGCTTCTGTGCGATCGCGACGAGCGTCGCGCCGGACGAGATGCCGACCAGCATGCCTTCCTCCCGCGCGCAGCGCCTCGCCATCTCGCGCGCCGGCTCGGCATCGACCTGGAGCACGCCGTCGAGCAGCTCGGTGTCGAGGTTCTTCGGGATGAAGCCCGCGCCGATGCCCTGGATCGGATGCGGCGAAGGCTGGCCGCCGGAGATGACGGGCGAGGCCACCGGCTCGACCGCGAAGACCTGGAGCTTCGGCCACTTCTTCTTGAGCACGCGGGCGCAGCCGGTGATGTGGCCGCCCGTGCCGACGCCGGTGATGAGCACGTCGATGCCTTCCGGAAAATCGGCCGCGATTTCCTCGGCCGTGGTGCGCTCGTGCACCGCCACGTTGGCCGGGTTGTTGAACTGCTGCGGCATCCACGCGCCGGGGGTGCCGGCCACGATTTCCTCGGCGCGCGCGATCGAACCCTTCATGCCCTTCTCGCGCGGCGTGAGGTCGAAGCTCGCGCCGTAGGCCAGCATCAGCCGGCGGCGCTCGATCGACATGCTGTCGGGCATCACGAGGATCAGCTTGTAGCCCTTGACGGCCGCGACCATCGCGAGGCCGATGCCGGTGTTGCCGGAAGTGGGCTCCACGATGGTGCCGCCGGGCTTCAGCGCGCCCGATCGCTCGGCTTCTTCCACCATCGATAGCGCGATGCGGTCCTTGATGGAGCCGGCCGGGT
The DNA here is from genome assembly GCF_056400665.1 of Variovorax sp. P5_A3. Taxonomy (NCBI): domain Bacteria; kingdom Pseudomonadati; phylum Pseudomonadota; class Betaproteobacteria; order Burkholderiales; family Comamonadaceae; genus Variovorax; species Variovorax sp. P5_A3. The sequence continues at coordinate 26,197 of NZ_JBFUKW010000023.1, forward strand.
TGGCACGCTCGGATTTGATCCAGACCTGCTGCGTCGCGTGACCGAACAGGCGCTGGATTCGAATGTGCGGCGTGTTGCCGATGGTCTGGAGGATGTTGTCGGCTTTCATACGGTCTCCATGGGGCTGGCCCCGGATGAGGAAATGAGGATCGCCATTGTGGCGATAATCGCCGCGTGAAGCACGCTGGACCGCCGCTGGTGCATGTCTCGAAAGAGCGCACTGGAGGAACGTCCGGACTGCACAGGACAGCGCAGGAGCTAACGGCTCCCCACCGCGAGGTGAGGATCAGAGCAACAGAGACGAGTCGGCCAGGGGCAACCTTGGCCGGGTGAAACGGGCAATCTCTGCGCGCAGCAACACCAAGTAGGCCAGCGTCGATGTGGTTCCGCAGAGCTGGCGGGTAGGTGGCACCGAGCCGTTTGGTGACAAACGGCCCAGAGTAATGGCGGTCACGCTGAAGTCCCGCAAGGGCTTCAGTGCACAGAATCCGGCTTATAGGCGTGCTTCACATTATTTTGGCTCGCCCCCAGGCTTCGCGCACTTCGTGTCGCTTCGCCAACCCCCTGCCGGGGGCGGGCCGGCCGCTTCGGGCGGCCGGGCGCGGCGGCCCTCACGAAGGGCGCCGGCCGGTCCGGCGGCTTTCTCTTCCTAGAAGCGCTCGCTCGGGGTCAGGTAGCGCCACTGGTTGGGGAGCAGGCCTGCCAGGGGGACGCGGCCGATTCTGATGCGTTTCATGGCCAGGATCTGCAGGCCGGCGTCGTCGCAGATGCGGGCGATCTGGCCGGGGCGGGCGCCCTTGAGGGCGAAGCGCAGGCCGGTGTGGCCTTCGGCCTGCTGGCCGATGCTGACGCGGGCGGGGGAGCGTTCGAGGCGGGCCAGCGTTTCGGGGCCGACCGGGCCGGCGACGTCGACCATGACTTCGTTTTCGAGGATGCCGGCGTCTTCCTGCAGCTTGCGCTCGATGCGCCATTCCTGGGTGAAGACGACGAGGCCGCTGGCGCCGGTTTCCAGCGGCGTCATGCAACGCTGAGCGGCCACATGGCGCGGCAGGAAGCGCAGTCCGGCGCGTTCGGGGTCGTGGTGGTTGGCGGGCACGAGCAGGCGGTGCGCGTTGTCGGTGGGCATGCCCGCGGGCTTGTGGAGCAGCAGCGTGACGGGCACCACCGGTTGCGGCCGGGCGCCGGCTTCGATCTCGACGTTCTGGTCGGCGCGCACGCGGGATTGCGGCAGCAGCGCGGGTTCGCCGTCGACGCGGACCGCGCCGTTCTCGATCAGCAGTTCGGCTTCGCGTCGCGAGCATGCCGCGAGTGCGGCGACGCGCTTTGCGAGGCGTACGCCTTCTTCGGCTTCGGTCACGCGGGCATCCTCATGGCTTGGCCGACTGCAGGATGCGCTCGACATGCGCCGCCAGCGAACGCGCGGCCACGGGCCACATGCGCTCGGGCACATCGTCGTAGGCGATCGGCAGCCAGTCCTCGGGCGTGCCGTCGGGCAACTGACGCATGGCGGCGGCGATCTTGGCCTCGCGCTTCAGGCGGTGCGCCTTCAGGTAGGCGATGGCGGTGCGCGCCTCGCCCAGCACATAGCCGTGCGCCGGGAGGATGAAGGTGACGCCGCCCGAGGTGCAAGTGGCGGCCAGCCTGTCGAGGGAATCGAGGTAGGCGTTCATGTTGCCGTCCGGCGGATCGACCACGGTGGTGCTGCCATTGAGGATGTGGTCGCCGGAGAACAGGAGACCGTCTTCCTCCAGGACCAGGCACAGGTGGTTGGCCGCGTGGCCGGGGGTGTACACCACGCGCAGCGTGTGCGTGTGCGCCCTGGCTTCGGCCTTGTCGACCGCTGCCTGCGGCGCCAGTATGAGGCGCTCCCTGTCTTTCAATGCGCGGTCCGGCTTGAACCGCGCCGTGGAGCGTGCGGTCGGCGCCGAGGGCAGGCCGAGGATCGGCGGCTGGGTCTTGCACAGCTTCTGCAGCGGCAGGGCGCCGGGCGAATGGTCGGCGTGCGAATGCGTGCAGACGATCATGCGGATGTCGCCATGCGTCGCGCGCCACAGCCGGCCGATGTGGTCGAAGTCGTTCGGGCCCGGATCGATGACGATGTAGCCGGTGCTCGCATCGCCGACGATGTAGGTGTTGGTGCCGGGGCCGGTCATGGGGCTCGGGTTGGGCGCGGTCAGGCGCTGCAGGTTCTTCAGTAGCGGCACGACATGCTCGCTCTGCCAGTCGAGCGTGTGCACGAGCTGCCCGTCGGGGCTGACCATCGCCAGTTCGCCGAAGGGCGAATCGGTTTCCATGTAGCGTGCTTCCTGCCCTGCGAGCATGCCCGCGCGGGGGCAACTGGTCCACAGCGGGCCTTCGCCTCCATGGCGGTTGGCGCAGGCGTCGAGCACGGCGTCGACGGTCTCGTAGACCGCCAATCGTTCGAGCGTGCGCAGCGTCGGGAAGATCATGAAGAAGGTGCCGGCCTTGTGGCGCGCCAGTGCATCGGCCGGCCGCACCCAGCAGGGCTCGAACTGCTCGGTCTCGTCGGCCGCCGGCGTCTGGCCCTCGGGCATGCGGGCGACGAGAAAGGGCACATCGAAGCGCTTGGGCAGGTCGCGGTCGGTGATCCAGTGCGCGAAGGTGTAGACCTTGTCGGTCGACAGCAGCAGCCCGCGTTCGATGCACTGGTCGGCGAAGGCGACGGTGGTCGTGGCGGTGCTGCGATCCATGGAGGCGACCTCTTCGGCGCTCACCGGCCGGCCGTCCGGATGGTGGGCCAGCAGGACGCCCAGTTCCTCGAAGCTCTCCCGAATGGCGGCGATGGCCTGCGTGAGCTGCACGCGACTCTGCGTGCGGCGGCGCGTGGCGATGGACCGCGCGGTCGTGTCGCCTTCGTCGATGCGTCCGCCGGGGAACACGTAGGCGCCTGGCGCAAAGCTTGCGGTCGGCGAGCGCCGCGTCATCAGCACCTCGACGCCTTCCGGCGTATCGCGCAGCAGCAGTACGGTCGCCGCAGCCCGCACGGGCGCCGGTTCGCGTTGGGGATGGAGCAATTGGGTGGGGCGTACCATGGGTCGCGATTATCGGGAGTGAGGTCAAAAGTCCATACGGAGCGACCGTGTGCATAAGCTTCTACACGATCCACCATGAGCAAAACGCCACAATTCCGGCCTGCTCATCCGTCTCGAAAGACTGTCATGTCCGATTCTCCCCCCAGCCGCGCTCGGCGTCTTCTTGCGCTCTCGGCGGTTGCCTTGTGGGCCGCAGCGCCCGTCGCCTTTGCCCAGCCCGACTGGCCCCAGCAGCCCGTGACGCTGATCATGGGTTTCCCGGCCGGTTCCGGCGTCGACGTGGTCGCCCGCGCGATCCAGGAGCCGCTGCAGCACAAGCTCGGCCAGCCGGTCATCATCGACTACAAGTCGGGCGCCGCCGGCAACATCGCGAGCGAGTACGTCGCCCGCGCCAAACCCGATGGCTACACGCTCGCCTTCGGCACGGCGGCCACGCATGGCAGCAATGCGGCGCTCTACAAGAAGCTGCCTTTCGACGTGGAGGCCGATTTCATCCCGGTCGCGCCCGTGCTCGACGTGTCGAACGTGCTCACCATCAATCCCGACGTGATGAACGTGAAGACGCTCAAGGAATTCGTCGACCTCGTGAAGGCCAATCCGGGCAAGTACAACTACGCCTCGACCGGCAACGGCGCCGGCACGCACATGGCTTTCGCCGAGTTCAATTCGCGGCTGGGCCTCGAGATGGTGCATGTGCCCTACAAGGGCGGGCCGGAGGCCATCACCTCCGTCGTGCGCGGCGAGACCTGCTGCATCATGAACCAGGTGCAGACCGTGCTGCCGCAGTACAAGGCCGGCAAGGTGCGCCTGCTGGGCGTCACCACGGCAAAGTCCGTGGCCGCCATCAAGGAAGTGCCGACCATCGCGTCGAGCGGCATCCCCGGCACCAAGGGCTTCGACAGCTCGATCTGGTTCGGCATCTTCGCGCCCAAGGGCACCGACCCGCATGTCGTCGACAAGCTCAACGCCGCCGTCAAGTCCGTGCTTGAGCAGCCCGAGATTCGCGAAAAGTTCGAAGGCCAGGGGAACACGGTGCGCATCGAGACGCCCGCGCAATTCAGGCAGACAGTTCACGACAACCGCGTGAAATGGGCCGAAGTGGCCAAGGCGGCCAACGTCAGTATTGACTGACCCCCAGGCTTCGCGCCTCGCGCGTTACTTCGATGTGACAGCGCTTCTTGAGGTCCCTAGAATGAGGCGATGAGGTCCGCCAGCGCATGGTTGATGGGACTGGTCCTCCTCGCCCTTGCGGCGGGCGTGGTCCATGCCCAAGCCGTGCCTCCCGCCGGCTCGTCATCCTCTTCCGCAGGCCCCGGCCGCGTCGTGCTGATGGACCTCGACGGCGCCATCGGACCTGCCTCCGTCGACTACGTGCGCCGCGGGCTCAAGCAGGCCGCGGCGGAGAACGCGCGGCTCGCCGTGATCCAGATCGACACGCCCGGCGGGCTGGACGCCTCGATGCGAAGCATCATCAAGCACATCCTGGCCTCGCCGGTCCCGGTGGCGACCTTCGTCGCACCGGATGGCGCACGCGCCGCCAGCGCCGGAACGTACATCCTCTACGCCAGCCACATCGCTGCCATGGCGCCGGCCACCAATCTCGGGGCCGCGACACCGGTGGCCATCGGCATGCCGACCCCGGCGGCGCCGGCCGGCAAGCCCGACGCTTCCGACAAGAGTCCGGAGCACGTTGGAGACGCAATGACCGCCAAGCGCCTCGCCGATGCGTCCGCCTACATCCGCAGCCTTGCGCAACTGCGTGGGCGCAATGCGGACTGGGGCGAACAGGCGGTGCGCGAATCCGTCAGCCTCTCGGCGCAGGAGGCGCTGGAGAAGAACGTCATCACCCTGATTGCGCAGGACGTGAACGATCTGCTGAAACAGGTGAACGGCCGCGAAGTCCGCACGATCCAGGGCAACATCCGGCTGGCCACCCAGAACGCCGAGCTGCTGGTGGTCGAAGCCGACTGGCGCAGCCGGCTGCTGTCGGTGATCACCGAGCCGAGCCTGGCGCTGATCCTGCTGATGGTGGGCGTCTATGGCATGCTCTTCGAGTTCTCCAATCCGGGCTTCGTGCTGCCGGGCGTGGTGGGTGCCATCAGCCTGATGCTTGCGCTCTTCGGGCTGCAGATGCTGCCGGTCAACTATGCGGGGCTGGGGCTGATCCTGCTCGGGATCTCCTTTCTCATCGCCGAGGCCTTCCTGCCGACCTTCGGCGTGCTGGGCGTGGGCGGCGTCGCGGCCTTCTCGATCGGCGCGCTGCTCCTGATCGACAACGACGTGCCCGGTTTCGGCGTGCCGCTGTGGCTGATCGGCGTGCTGGCGGTGGGTTCTGCGGTGTTCATCCTCGTGGTGGGCGGCATCGCCGCCAGAACGAGACGCCGTCCGCCCGTGCTGGGCGTCTCGACGCTGGTCGGTGCCACTGGCGAGCTGGTCGAGTTCGCGGACGGCGAAGGCTGGGCGCAGATCCAGGGCGACTACTGGAAGGTGCGCGGTGCGGAAGGCCTGCTTCCGGGGCGGAGGATTCGCGTGACCCGCGTGCAGGGCCTCGCCTTGCAGGTGGCCGAAGACATCCAGGAGAGCCCCGCCGGGGCGTGACGCATGTCCATCAATTTCAGCCTCGTGTCGGTCGGCTTCCTCGTGCTGTTGGGCGCGATGCTCGCGGCGGCTTCGTTGCGCGTCCTGCGCGAGTACGAGCGCGGGGTGGTCTTCCAGCTCGGCCGCTTCTGGAAGGTCAAGGGGCCGGGGCTGGTGATCCTGCTTCCCGGCATCCAGCAGATGGTGCGCGTGGGATTGCGCGTGATGGTGCTCGATATTCCCAGCCAGGACCTGATCACCCGCGACAACGTGTCGGTGAAGGTGAACGCTGTTCTCTACTTCCGCGTCATCGACCCGGAGAAGGCCATCATCCAGGTGGAAAAGTACTTCGAGGCCACCAGCCAGCTCGCGCAGACGACGCTGCGCGCGGTGCTGGGCAAGCACGAGCTCGACGACCTGCTGGCCGAGCGGGAGCGGCTCAACCTCGACATCCAGAAGACGCTGGAGGCGCAGACCTTCCAATGGGGCATCAAGGTGACCAACGTCGAGATCAAGCACGTCGACCTCAACGACAACATGGTGCGTGCGATCGCGCGACAGGCCGAGGCCGAGCGCGAACGGCGCGCCAAGGTGATCCATGCCGAAGGCGAGTTGCAGGCCTCGGTCAAGCTGGCCGAGGCCGCCGAGATCCTCGGGAAGCACCCGCAGGCGATCCAGTTGCGCTATCTCGAAACGCTCACGGTGATCGCGGCCGACAAGAACTCGACCATCGTGTTCCCGTTGCCGGTGGACATCATCGGCCCGCTGCTGCAGGGAATGAATCGCCGGAGCGAAGGGCCGAACACCTAAGCACCTGACGGAGCCGATCGGCCCGCTCAACGGGCGAAAGCGTCCACCCCCTGCACCAGCCGCTTGGCCAGGCGTGCCTGCCTGAGCTGCTCCAGCCACCAGTCCAGCGCGCGGCCTTCGTGTTCACCGCGCCAGGCGACGTAGAGGATGTTGGGCTCGCGCGGATCGGCCGTCTGCTTCTCGACCAGTTCACCGCGCTGGAGCAGCGAAGCGACGCGCTGCCGAGGCAGCCAGCCGACGCCGAGGCCTTCGCGCTGCACCTGGATCTTCGCGTGCATGGTTGGTACCGCCAGCGTCGCCTGTCCGCCCTGGACGCCATAGACGCTGCCCTCGGTGCTGCGCGATGTGTCAGCGACCACCACGGCGCGGTGGCTGACGATCAGGTCGCGGCCCAGCGGCTCCTTCACCTCGGCAAGCGGATGCCGCGGTGATACGGCGAACACCCATTCCATCACGCCGAGCTCGAACCAGCGCAGCCCCTGGATGGAGGGCGGCTCGTTCGTCGCTCCGACCACGATGTCGGCGCGACCGTCGCGCAGCGCCTCCCAGGTCCCCCTCAGGACCTCGTGGGTCACACGCAGCGGAACGCCGGACTCCAGGGCGTCGAAGGCGTTGATCACCGGGATCAGCGTCTCGAACTCGATCACCTCGTCGGTCACGATCCAGAGGCGATCCTCCCAGCCGCTCGCGACCTGCCGCACGCGCTGGGAGAGCCGCGACACGTCCAGCGCCAGCCTCGCCGACTCCTGCGCAAGGAGCTGCCCGGCGGGCGTCAGCTGCAAGCGGTAGCGACGGCGATCGAACAACAGCGCGTCGAAGCGCTCTTCGAGCTGCCGGGCCGCGTGGGAGACGGTCGAGGGCGCCTTGCCGAGCCGTGCGGCGGCGCGCGAGAGGCTGCCGTGTTCGCGGATGGCTTCCAGCAGCGCGAGTTCGTCATCTGACAGCATCTTGAAGTCCTCGAACCAGTTCGAGAGGATGATGGCATGTCCGGCCAACATGTTCGATGCCTTCGCACATGTGCATCGCGAAGACGGCACGTCAAACGGGGCTCAAAGGCGGACCATTCAGATCACGGTAATTCACCGCAAACCACTGGAGTCCACCATGAATCGCTTTCAAGACAAGACAGTCCTCGTCACCGGCGGCACGAGCGGCATCGGCCTCGCAACCGCCAAGGCCTTCGCCGCCGAAGGTGCGCGCGTGATCATCACCGGGCGCGACGACGCTGCCCTCGAAAAGGCGCAAGCCGAGCTGGGCCCCCGCGCCCTTGCCATCCGCAACGATGCCGGCGCGCCCGGATCGGCGAAGGAACTCGCCTCGGCCCTCTCCGGCCACGGCGTGAAGCTGAGCGCGGTCTTCCTCAATGCAGGCATCGCCCGGTTCGCCAGCCTGCCGGACGTGACCGAAGCCTTCTGGGACGAAGCCTTCAACATCAACGTCAAGGGTGTGTTCTTCCAGATCCAGGCGCTCACGCCCCTGCTCGACAAGGGTGCGTCCATCGTGATCAACGGTTCGATCAATGCGCACATCGGCATGCCGAATTCGTCGGTCTACGCGGCGAGCAAGGCGGCTGTCATCTCGCTGGCGAAGACGCTGTCGGCCGCGCTGCTGCCGCGTGGCGCCCGCGTCAACGTGGTCAGCCCCGGTCCGGTGCACACCCCCCTCTACGGCAAGCTGGGGCTCGACGCGGCGACGCTGGAAACCACCGCCGCGCAGATCCAGTCGCAAATACCGCTGGGCCGCTTCGGCACCCCCGAGGAAATCGCATCCACCGTGCTGCACCTGTCCGCACCGGAGTCAGCGTTCATCGTGGGCACCGAAATCATCGCCGACGGCGGCATGAGCCAGCTCTGATCCGCGCGATGACTGCGCGAGCCCGTGGCAAGATGGCCCCGTCATCGTCATTGCCCGGGCTCTTCGCATGCTAGTCAATTGCGTCGTCTACGAAGACGGCACCAAGCTCGCCGACATTCCGGTCTCCCGGATCAGCGACTACGTTTCGCTGCCGGGCTGTTTCGTGTGGGTGGCGCTGCACGATGCCACGCCCGAGGAACTGGGCGAAGTGCAGGCGGAGTTCGGCCTGCACCCGTTGGCGGTCGAGGACGCCCAGCATGGGCATCAGCGGCCCAAGGTCGAGGAGTACGACGATTCGCTTTTCGCAGTCATGCACCTGCTGGAGCCGGAGGGGTCGGAGACGTCAAGGCTGAACATCGGGGAGATCGATGTCTTCGTGGGCCGCAGCTACGTGGTGTCGGTGCGCAATCGCAGCGAGCACGGCTTCACCGAAGTCCGCGAACGCTGCGAGCGCGAACCCGAACTGCTCAGGCACGGCCCGGGTTTCGTGCTGTACGCGCTGATGGACGCGGTGGTCGATCGATACTTTCCGATCATCGACGCGTTCGAGGTCGAGATCGAAACCATCGAGCAACGGATCTTCACCAAGGGCGCGGCGCGCGAGAGCATCAAGCGGTTGTTTGACCTGAAGCAACGCCTGACGGTGCTGAAGCACGCGGTCGCGCCGTTGCTCGAAGGCGCGGGCAAGCTGCACGGCGGCCGGGTGCCGCAGATCTGCCTGGGATCGCAGGAATACTTCCGCGATGTGATCGACCATCTCGGGCGCATCAATTCATCCATCGATACCATCCGCGACTCGATCGGTACCGCGATCCAGGTCAATTTCTCGATGGTCACCATCGAGGACGGCGAGGTCACCAAGCGCCTGGCCGCATGGGCGGCGATCTTCGCGGTGTGCACCGCGTTCGCCGGCATTTGGGGCATGAACTTCAAGAACATGCCGGAGCTGGAATGGCGCTACGGCTACCTGGCCGCGCTGGCGCTGATCGCCGGCTTTTGCGGCTACCTGTACTACCGCTTCAGGCGCGCGGGCTGGGTCTGAGCCGATCCCTCGGCGAAGAGGCTGGCCAGGTCGACTTCCTGCTCGGCCGAGGCGCCGGCGATCACGCGCTGCTCCAGTTCGTCGAGGTGCTCCATTGCCGAATCGACCGCGCGTTCGAGCGATGGGCCCATCAGGGCTTCGATGATCTGCTCGTGCTCGCGCGGTGCGCAGCTCGCGGCCTCCACGGTGTCGTAGAGCGCCTTGTAGAGCTCGGTGTTGGACACCAGGCGCTGGAGGTAGGAGAGCAGGTCCTCGCTCCCGGCCATCTGCGCGAGCAGCAGGTGGAACTCGCCCGCCAGCCGGATCGCGTCTTCGCGACGGCCTTCCTTGAATGCACGCTGCTCGGCCTGGACATGCTTGCGCAGTGTCGCCGTCTGTTCGCGCGAGAGCTGGCCGAAGAGCGTGGTGATCAGTCCCGCCTCGACGATGCGCCTCGCACGGTAGACGCCTCGCATGTCCTCGATCGACGGATTGGGGACGAAGGCACCGCGGTTGTGTTCGAGCACGAGTCGCTTCTCGCTGCCGAGTCGGGCCAGCACCTTGCGGATCGCGCCGCGTGTGCAGCCCAGCGCTTCGGCCAGCGCGCGTTCGCGCAGCGGCGTGCCGGGGCGGAGCTTGCCACTCAGGAGTGCCTTCGACACGGCTGCGTACACGCGTTCGTCCACGCTCGCGTCGGTGGTCGGTGCGTCGTCCGTCGCGTCGTTGACTGGGGCTCCGGGATTCCGGGGCGAGGCGGGGGCGGGAATGCGGCGACGGACGGATGTGGGCATGAAGATCCGGGGATGGGCGCCGGCAAGGGCCGGCGATCACCGGAAATGGTAACCGTGTGCGGGCGTCAGTCGCCGGGCTCTTCGAAGGCGAAGCCGACGCCATAGACCGAGCGGATCCAGTCGTGCGTCGGCCCTGCGGCGGCCAGCTTGCGGCGCAGGTTCTTGATGTGGCTGTCCACCGCGCGCTCCGTCACGTCGGCGGTGTCCTCGTAGGCGAGGTCCAGCAATTGCGATCGGGAGAAGATGCGGCCCGGTTGTCGTGACAGCACCTGCAGTAGCCTGAATTCGAGGCGTGTGAGGTTGAGCGGCGCATCGTCGAGCGCGGCGCGCCAGTGGACGTCGTCCAGGACGACCCGCTTCCGTGTCGGCGGCGTTTCCTTGCCGGCAAGGCTGCGCCGGAGTACGGCACGAACGCGTGCGACGACCTCGCGCGGCGAGAAGGGCTTGCACACGTAGTCGTCGGCGCCGAGTTCGAGTCCGAGCAGGCGATCGACTTCCTCGATGCGCGCGGTGATCATGATGACCGGATGGGCCGTGTGCTCTCGCGCCCGCTGCAGCACGGACAGGCCGTCCAGCCGCGGCAGCATGATGTCGAGCAGCGTGAGATCGGGCGGACTGGCGATCATCCGTTCGAGCGCGCTCTCACCGTCGGCCACGCGTTCCGTGTCGTAGCCCGCGTGCCGCAGATAGTCCACGAGCACCGAGCCGATGTCGTCTTCGTCCTCGACCACCAGGATGCGTGTCATGCCGGATCCTCCAGCGGCAAGGTCACGGTGATGCGCAGCCCGCCGAGCGGCGAGGCGGCTGCGTCGATTGATCCCTCGTGGGCCTCGATGGTGGCGCGGCAGATCGCCAGCCCGAGTCCCGAACCACCCAGCGCCCGGCTGCGCGAGGCCTCGCCCCGGAAGAGGCGTTCGAACAGGCGCGGCAGTTCGCCCGGGGGGACTGCCGGCGTGCTGTCGTCGAACTGGAGAACCAGCCGTTGCCCGCCTTCGATGCGTGCGTCGGTTCGCAGTCGGCCGCCGGTGTCCGTGTACGACAGCGTGTTCTCGATCAGGTTCATGAAGACCTGGTGCAGGCGGCGCGCATCGCCCTGCATCAGCGGCTGGTGCGCGGCGGCCAGTTCCTCAAGAGGCGCTGCGTCGAGCGTGATCCCGCGCTGCACGAAGCGTTCGCGCGTGAGCGCCAGCGCCTCCTTCAACAGCGTGAGCGGAAACACTGGCGCGAAGGGCGGTGTCGCATCGTCCTGCTCGCGCATACTGCTGCGCAGGTCGTCGACCAGTTGCCCGAGCCGCATCACCTGCCGGTGCAATCGAAGGGCGGTCTTGTCGTCGAAGCTACGCACGCCGTCCTGCAGTGCCTCGATCTCGGCGCGCATCGCGGCGAGCGGCGTGCGCAACTCGTGGGCGACGTCGGCCAGCCAGGCGCGGCGCGAAGCCTCGATGTGGTCGAGGCGCTCGGCCATGTCGTTGAAGGTGCGGCCCAGCAGGGCGAGCTCGTCCTGCCCGCGCACGGGTACACGTGCATCCAGGCGCCCCTGCGCGATGCGTTGCGCACCTTGCGTCAGCGCGTCGATGGGCGCGAACCATCGGCGTGCCAGCACCCATGACAACAGCAGCGCGATGGCCAGGCCCGCGACGCCGGTCCAGATGACGAAGCTCGACTGTCGCGCGACGAAGGCGCGGTCGGCATCGGTCTCCAGTCCCTGTAGCGGTGCGAGGACGAGGCTGCCGATCAGGCGCTCGCCATCGCGCAGCGGAAGGCGGGCGGCGATCGACGGGTCGATCTTGGCGCCGGCCACCCAGGCGCCGGTGGCGTCGACGAGACCCAGGCGCTGGTAGACGGAATCCGGATTGCCGCGCGGGTCGCCGGAAGCGTCCGGGGGCGGAGGCGGCATGCGACGCGAGGGAAGCAGGTCCGGTGGCGGCACGGGCGGTGGTCGACCTGCGTCCCGGAGCGGCGGTCCGTCTTGCCATGGAGGCGGCCGGGCATCGCGCATCGGGCCGAACCCGCCCATCTGCACCTGATGCCACGCGGCGGGGTCGTTGCGCAGGGTGTCCCAGTTGCCCTTTTCCGCGTGATGCTTCTTGAGCAGTTCGGCGAGCCAGTCCATCCGCCGGATCTCGATCTCGGCGACGTAGGGTCCGAGCCCGCGTTGCAGCCCGAGCCGCGAGAAGCCCGCGAAGATCAGCAGCAGCGCCAGCAGCAGGACCGCCAGCGCAAGGAAGATCTTTCGGAAGAGCGTCAGGCGAGGCATGGTGGCGGCGGGCGGGCGAGCCGATTGTGCGGCATGCCCCCGAGGGACCGACGGCTAGACGGCGATCGCGATGGTGATGTTCGCGCTATAGCCGCTGTCCGCGTCGCCGCTGAAGTTCACCATTTCGAGCGAGGTGCCGTCGCTGAACACGTTGTCCGTCGCGAAGCTGATCGCGTTCAGGTTCGCCACGCTCTGCGAATAGCCCGCGGCGTTGTTGTAGATGGCGCGCAGCGTCTCGGTCGGGAAGGCGAGCTGCGTGGTCTTGACCTTGCTCCCCGACGACTTGGCGTTCGAAAGGCTCGGGTAGATCTCCAGGTGCATGTGCGGCATGCGGCCCGCATAGCAGCCGGGGACGACCGTCTTGAAGCCGACCGTGCCATTCGCGTCCGTCTCCTGCACGCCGCGCAGGTGGTTGTCGCTCAGGCTTTGCGTGGTGTAGACCGAGTAGGTGCCTTCGCGGGTGCAGTGCCACAGGTAGATGGCGTAGCCTGCGAGCGGCGCGCAACTGGTCTTCGTGTTGGTGAGCGTGACCGTGATCGTCAAGGGCGCGCCAGCGACCTGCGCCGTGCGGCCGATGTTCGTCCGGATGTCCGAGCGGACGATGCCGTCGAGGGCGAGCACGTTGTAGGTGCTGTTGCTTGCGTTCGAGCCGTCGGCGGGATAGGGGCCCGCGGTTTCCTCGGGCACGACCTGACAGCCGCTGGTGCTGGTGCTGGTGCTGGTGCTGGTGCTCGTGTCCGCGGCGGCCGCCGTCGCAGTGGCGGTCGTGGTGGCGGTCGTTGCCGCGGTGCTCGTGCCGGAGAACAGGATCGGAGCCAGCGTCGATGTGGCTGAGGTTCCCGAGCTCCCGCCACCACCGCATCCGCTGAAAGCGACCACGCCCAGCGAGCCGAGTGCGCCCAGCACGTGGCGCCGTGCGCCGTCGGGCCGGGATAAAGCCTTTGCCATGTTGATTTCTCCTGCGCGAAATGCGCACTGCGCCGACTGTGCTTGGCGATCTGGGAGAAAACGTGGAAGGCGGAAGGCCTAGAGCGCTGGCGGTGCGCCGCGGCCCGTACGGACGCCCTGCAGCGGCAGCCGCAGCGTGATGCCCAGACGCCCGAGCGGCGACGGGGCCGCGTAGATGCGGCCCCGATGCTCTCCCACGATCTGCGTGCAGAGCGCGACGCTTGCGATCGAATCGCTGTCGCCCCCCGACCGTGCGACGCGTGCGGATGCCGCATCGAAGCATCGCGCGAGACGCGAGTCGTCCGCGCCGGGCGCGCTGTCCATGAAGTTGACGACGGCTTGCGTGCCATCGATGCGGCCCAGTACACGCAGGGTGCTGCCGGCCTTCATGGCGCGACAAGCCAGTTCGACGATGTTCGCGAAGACTTCCTGCATCCCGGACCGGTCGAGCAGTACCGGCAGCGGATCGGCTGAAAACTTCAGCTCCAGCGCCATGCCGGCCTCGTGGAGCCGGTCTCTCAGGGATCCGGACATCTGGTGCAGAAGCTGCCGGATATCGGCCTGGCTGCATGGTCGCGAGGTGGAGGCGATGGATTCCGGACGCGGGTTGCTGCGCGCGCTGTCGCTGTTCTGCTTCAGGAGGCGCCACAGCACGGTCAGCAGGATGGTGACGAAGACGGCAATGGCGATTCGGGCTGGGTTCATGCAGGTGAGGAGTGGTTGCGAAGAGTCGCATTAATCCCTGTCGCCGCCGCCCGCGCAACAGCTCCCGCGCAAGGCGTCGGGCCTTCAACATCTCTCCCAGATCCGGTCGCATTGCCATGGATTCCGGCCTGTCGCCTAGGTATTAACGCGAGATTGACCTTCTGCGTGGTCGACCATAACATCTAGTTTGGTTAACCAAACTGTATTTATCAGGTTGACCATCAAATCCAACCCTACACAGACAGCGAGGTCTCGAATGAACCCCGTCAAATGGCTGGCCTTGTTGCCGGTGATTGCCTTTTTCAGCGGCGGATGGCTTTCCGCCTACGCGCCGACCTTCGTGCTGGGCCTGCCCTTTCTCATGGTCTGGAACGTGAGCTGGCTGGTCCTGACCTCGCTGATCATGGTCGTCATCGACCGCAGCGAGGGCGACCTCGACGCCGCCGATGCGGCGACAGGAGACGCACGATGAACGCCGCATTGCTGATCATTGCCCTGTTCGTCGTCGGCGCGCTCGTGCTGGCCGTGCTCGCGCGCCGCGGGCGGAAGATGAGCCTCGAGCAGTGGGCGCTCGGCGGGCGCGGCCTCGGCGCGCTCATGGTGTTCCTGCTGATGGCGGGCGAGTCCTTCTCAACCTTCACCTTCCTCGGTGCCAGCGGCTGGTCGTACAGCAAGGGCGCGCCGGCCTTCTACATCCTGGCCTACGGCGGCCTGGCCTACCTGCTGGCGTTCTGGATGCTGCCGGCCATCTGGCGCTACGCGACGGCGCACAAGCTGGTGTCGTTCTCGGACTTCTTCGCGAGCAAGTACGACAGCCGGGCGCTGGGCGTGCTCGTGTCCATCGTGGCGCTGATGGGCATGGTGGCGCTGCTCACCATCCAGTTGCGCGGGCTCGGCATCATCGTGTCCGAGGCTTCGTACGGCACGATCGCGCCACAGGTCTCGATCTGGATCGGCGCCATCGTGATGGTGTCGTACATCCTGGTCTCGGGCGTCCACGGCTCGGCGAGCATCGCGATCGTCAAGGACTTCATGATCCTCGCGCTGGCGATCTTCCTGGGCGTCTACCTGCCGCTTCACTACTACGGCGGCGTGACGCCGATGTTCACCGCCATCCACAGCGCGAATCCCGAGTTCTTCCAGTTTCCCAAGGAGGGGCTGAACCTCACCTGGTACAACTCGACGATCCTGCTCACGGCGCTGGGCTACTACCTGTACCCGTTCAACCTGACGTCGGTGTATGCGGCCAAGAGCGCGAGCGCTGTGCGTCGCAACACGATGCTGATGCCGCTGTACCAGATCGTCATCGCCTTCCTGTTCCTGGTCGGCTTCGCGGCCATCCTCAAGGTGCCGGGGCTCAAGGGCGCGGAGATCGACCTCGCGCTGTTCGGCCTGGCCAAGGCCACCTTCGATCCGTGGTTCGTCGGCATCATCGGCGGAACGGGCGTGCTCACCGCGTTGGTGCCCGGCGCCATGATCCTGCTGACCGCCTCCACGGTCATCGGCAAGAACGTCTACAAGGAAGGCTTCGTGCCGCGCGCCACCGACCGCCAGGTCTCGATGGTCGCGCGGGGCGTGCTGCCGGTCTTTGCGCTGGTGGCGGTGTACTTCGTGTTGCGGGGCGGCGGCACCATCGTGTCGGTCGCGATCTTCGCTTCGAGCCTGCTGACGCAGTTGCTTCCGTCGCTGCTGTTCAGCATCCTGCCGCGACCCTTCGGCACCAAGCAGGCCGCATTCGCGGGCATCCTCTCGGGTGGTGCGGTGCTGGGCTACACGATGATCGCCGGCACCACGCTCGCGCAGATGTTCCCTGACGCACCGGCGGTCTTCAAATCGCTCAATATCGGGCTGGTGGCCCTGGCGACCAATGCGCTGGTCTTTACCGTCGTGACGCTCCTCGGCCGGCGGCCTGCGGCGCAGCGCGTCGCTGCGGTGCCGGCCTGATCCGGCGATCCGAAGCAGTTCCTCATCGAAGCTTTCCATGTCTCATTCCTCTTCGCTCCTCATTCGCAATGTCCGTCCCCTGGGCGGCGCTCCGGTCGACGTGCTGGTGCAAGGCGGCCGGCTCGCCGCGCTCGGTGCGGCGTTGCAGCCGACGGGCGACTGTGCGGTGGAGGACGGCCGGGGTGCATTGCTCCTTCCCGGCCTTGTCGAAGGCCACACGCATCTGGACAAGACGATGTGGGGCATGGAGTGGTACCGCAACGAGGTCGGCACGCGACTGATCGACAAGATCGACAACGAGCGCGCCTTCCGCGAGCAGAGCCGCCATGACGCAGGCACCCAGTCGCTTGCGCTGGCGAAGGCCTTTCTCGCGCTGGGCACCACGCGGTTGCGCACGCACGTGGACGTCGATACGCAAGCCGGGCTCCGCCATCTCGAAGGTGTAAAGCGCACGCGCGAGACGCTGCGCGAAGTGCAGCAGATCCAGATCGTGGCCTTCCCCCAATCTGGCTTGCTGCAGCGTCCGGGCACGGCGGAACTGCTCGACCAGGCGATGGCGCAGGGCGCGGACGTGCTCGGCGGGCTCGACCCCTGCGCGATCGACGGTGACCCGGTGCGCTCGCTGGACACGCTCTTCGGCATTGCCGATCGCCACGCCTGTCCGATCGACATCCACCTGCACGAGCCGGGTGCCATGGGCGCTTTCTCGCTCGAACTGATCCTGGAGCGCGCGGCAGCGCTCGGCATGCACGGTCGCGTCGCGATCAGCCATGGCTTCTGCCTGGGCGAACTGCCGGAACGCGAGCGCGACGTCCTGCTCGCGCGCATGGCGAAGTTGGGGATGGTGCTGATCACCAGCGCGCCGCCTTCGCGCATCGTGCCGCCGCTCGCGGCCTGTCGACAAGCCGGCGTGACGGTGCTGGGCGGCAACGACGGCATTCGCGACACCTGGTCGCCTTACGGCAATCCCGACATGCTGGAGCGCGCCATGCTCATCGGCCTGCGCTACAACCTGCGCCGCGACGAGGAACTGGAAGTGGCGCTCGATTGCGTCACGCATGCCGGCGCCCGTGGCTGCGGCTTCGAGTCCTACGGGCTGGTGCCGGGCAGTCGGGCGGATCTCGTGCTACTGGACGCTCAGACGGTCGCTCATGCCGTGGTGGCCCGTCCGCCGCGGCGTCTCGTCGTGGCGGGTGGGCGTGTCGTCGCACGCGACGGGGTGCTGCTGCCGGAGGCCGTGCCAGCGTGATTCAACCCGGCAAGGCCCGGCCGGGCGAGGGCGGCCTGGGCCTGGCACTCGTGATCGTGCTGGTGGCGCTCAATCTGCGCGCCTTTCTTACTTCGACCAGTCCGCTGCTCGACGACATCCGCAGCGCCACGGGCCTGGGCTTTCATGGGGCGTCGATGCTCACCGTGCTTCCCATGCTGGCGATGGGGGCGATGTCGCTGATCGGCGTTGCAGTCGGTCAGCGGCTGGGTCATCGCGCGGGCATTCTCGTGGGCCTGGCGACCATCGCGCTGGCATGTGCAAGCCGCTTCATCGCGAACGACGTGTGGCTGCTGATGGGCACAGCCGCGCTGGCGGGCATCGGCGTGGGACTGGTGCAGGCGCTGATGCCGGCAGTCATCAAGCGTGCCTATCCGATGCGGATGGGCGTGGCGATGGGCCTCTACTCGGCCGCGCTCATGGGAGGCGGCGGGCTGGGCGCCATGGGCAGCCCGTGGATCGCACGACTCAGCGGCGACTGGCAGGCAGGGCTTGCCGCGTGGGCGCTGCCTGCGGTGCTCGCGGCGCTGGCGTGGTCGCGCTTGGAGCGCTCGGACCCGGATGGCGTTCGCGGCATGCGCGCGGACGCGCCATGGCTGCGCTGCTTCGGCAACCGGCGTGCCTGGTTGCTGGCCACGTACTTCGGCCTGATCAACGGGGGCTACACCAGCCTGGTCGCGTGGCTGCCCCATTTCTATGCGCAGCAAGGCTGGAGTGCCGAGCGGGCCGGCTTCATGCTGGCGCTGATGACTGCAGCCCAATTGATCGCGGCACTGACGATGCCCGCACTTGCGCGCGGTCGGAGGGATCTCCGGCCCTGGCTCGTCTTGACATTGCTGGCCCAACTCGCAGGCTTTGCAGGGCTGTTGTTCAACACACAGCCGGCAGTGGCCGTCGTGGTGCTGCTGGGCTTCGGCCTGGGCGGCGCCTTCTCCTTGTGCATGGTCCTGGCGCTCGATCACTTGCCTGATCCGACGCAAGCGGGCACCCTTGCCGCGTTCATGCAAGGGTTGGGCTTCATGATTGCGGCGCTGGCGCCCTTCGTCACGGGATGGGTGCGCGAGCACAGCGACAGTTTCGCCTATGCGTGGGCCTACCTGGCCGCCGTCGTCGTGCTGTTGCTGCCGTTGACCTTGTGTTTGAACCCGCGTCTCTACGCACGGGCGACGGCGGGACTTTTCGGCCCGCGAAAGCACGCGACATCGGCAGCGAACGGACGGGTGCCGGGCGCTCCCGCCGTCATCGAATGATCGAGAAAGAAGGAACGACGATGTACCAGGAAGAATTCATGCAGCGCGCCATCGCGCTGTCGGCCCAGGCGCTGGACACGCCGGGCACGGAGCCCTTCGGCGCCGTGGTCGTGAAGGACGGCCAGATCGTGGGCGAAGGCTTCAATCACTCCGTGGCCCATTTCGACCCCACGTCGCATGGCGAGGTCGAGGCCATTCGCGATGCCTGTCGCAACCTGAAGAGCGTCGACCTGGGTGGTTGCGACCTCTACACATCGTGCGAGCCGTGCGCGCTGTGCGTGGCCGCGATGCGGATCGTGGGCATCGGCAAGCTCTATTACGCTGCGTCGTTCGCGCAGTCCGGCGAGGCGTTCGCGGGAGTGTCCGTGGAGGCGCGGCACCCGATCGACGTGGAAGAACTGCGTGCCGAGGCGGGCGCACCGCTCGCCGGGCGTGCCATGCCTTCGGAGCAAAAACTCGACTGCGCGGCGGTCGAGGTCCTGGAGGCCTGGGCGGCAGGCCGGCGCGTCTAGCGCGACAGCCCGCGAGGTCCCCGTGTCAGGCAGTCAGGTTCAGGCGGCCTGTGCCGCGACGCGCGGCTCGGACAACGCCAGGCGATAGACCACGGCGCCGATGACCGCGCCGAGAAGCGGCGCCGCCCAGAACATCCACAACTGATCGATGGCCCACTGCGGTGCGAAGAGCGCCGGACCGGTGCTCCGCGCGGGATTGACCGATGTGTTCGTTACCGGGATCGAAACCAGGTGGATCAGCGTGAGGCACAGCCCGATCGTGAGACCTGCGAAGGCGTTGGAGGCGCGCTTGGCGGTGGCGCCCAGGATCACGATCAGGAAGAACGCGGTCATCACCACCTCGCAGGCCAGCGCGGCAGCCATGGAGTATTGCCCGGGCGAATGGGCGCCGAAGCCGTTGGAGGCAAAACCGCCGAGGTCGACGCCGGGCTTGCCGGATGCGATGAAGTAAAGGACAGCCGCGGCGACGCATGCGCCCGCCACCTGCGCCACCACGTAGCCCGGGAGTTTGCCGGCCGGCATGCGGCCGGCGACCACGAGGCCGAGCGAGACCGCCGGGTTGAAGTGGCCGCCGGACACAGGGCCGAATGCATAGGCGCCGGTCACCACGGTCAGTCCGAAGGCGAGCGAGACGCCGAGCAGGCCGATGCCCAGTTCGGGAAAGGCGGCGGCGAGCACTGCGCTGCCGCAGCCGCCGAAGGTGAGCCAGAAGGTGCCGAGGAACTCGGCGGACCAGATCTTGAAGTTGTTGTGTTGCATGGGAGGCTTTCGATTCAGTTGTAGGAAAGGAGCGTTGACAGAGGGGACCGGGTGGCGGGAAGAGGCCGCTCGGCACGCGTCAGCTGATAGCCGGCGTGAGGATAGGTTTCAAGCGTCCAGCCATGCAAGCCGCGCAATTTGAGAGCGGAACGCACGTCCTTGATGACGGAACCGATGTTGTCGATGCGGTACAGGACGTGTCCGCGTTCGCCGGAGGGCAGCATCAGGCGCAGGGCCGCCCTGGTAACCCTCTGGTCGGCGTTGAAGAACAACTCGAGGGCGACATCGAAGGCGACGGGGTCCAGTCGCGTTTCGCGCCTTTCGAAGGCGACGACGCGGGTGAAAGGGTCGAAGGAATAGTCGTCCCACACGAGACGCGAGCGCACGGTTTCGAACCCATTGGCTGCCAGGAATGAAAGGATCAAGCCGTGCAGGTCACTGAAGAAGCGTGCCGATACGGTGTCTGAACCGCCGTGCGCCGGGACAGGCTGGAGTCGCACGCTGAGCATTGGCAAGTGCGGCCCGACCACGTTTCGGACGCCTTCGAGGACGGGGTTCCCCTCGTCGTCTTTCTCCGGCAGGTCGCCGAGCAGGAGGAGGTCGAGGGTCCTCGCGCCTTTGCCCATTGCGCTGAGCTCGTCGAGGCTCGTGAACACGAGGGGCGCGTAACCCTGCGAGCGCAGCGCACGACGCATGTATTCGCGTGCACGAACGGTGGAGGCAAGTACACCCGCGCGCCGGGTTGCGGCAAGACGAGACATGACGAAAAAGGGTTCCCTGATCTGCCGCGCATGCATGTGCACGACATGACGTGATGTTGAAAGAATGGGTCTGAACAATGACAAAAGCCGTCAATTGACGGCTTTTCGGATCGCGTGACAACGGCCGCAAAGTTTAAGGTTGGCCTCGGTTTGAGTGGGCTGAGCCGAATCCTGAAATCTCTTGAAATCAGTCTGAGATCTCCTGAGCGAGAAGGCTGGGACCTTCGAAGGTCATTGGGACCGTGAAATCATGGGCGCCCCAATTCGTCAAGCCTGCGAAAGAGCCAATCCATGACAGCCAAGCCGATGAAAGTCCCTGGTCCCGACCGAGCGAGGCAGTCATGAAGATCGCAGTGATGGGCGCCGGTGCGGTGGGCTGCTTCTATGGCGGCATGCTGGCGCGTGCCGGCCATTCGGTGACGCTGATCGGCAGGCCGCAGCACGTCGAGGCGGTCCGGCGCGATGGCCTGCTGCTCGACACGCAGACCTTCAAGGCGCATGTGTCGATGCAGGCGAGCACCGATGCCAGCGCGGTGGAGGGCGCGGAAGTCGTGTTCTTCTGCGTCAAGTCCACCGACACCGAGGGTGCCGGCATGGAGATCCGACCTCATCTCATGCCGGATGCGCTCTTGATCACGCTGCAGAACGGCGTCGACAACGCCGAGCGATTGCAGGCGCTCGTGCCGCAGGAGGTCGCCGCGGCGGTGGTCTACGTGGCCACCGAGATGGCGGGTCCCGGCCACGTCAGGCACCACGGACGCGGCGAACTGGTCATCGCGCCCTCGAAATCCAGCGAGCGGGTCGCCGCGATGCTCGCGGAAGCGGGCGTGCCGACGCAGATTTCCGACAACGTCGTCGGATCGCTGTGGGCCAAGCTGATCATCAACTGCGCCTACAACGCGCTGTCGGCCATTTCGCAGCTTCCCTATGGCCGCGTCGTGCAAGGCGTTGGCGTCGAAGCCGTGATGCGCGATGTGGTGCGGGAATGTCTCGCCGTCGCCGAGGCGGGCGGCGTGACCGTGCCTGGCGACACCTGGCAGGCGGTGGAGCGCATCGTGCAGACCATGCCCGCGCAGTTTTCATCCACGGCGCAGGACCTGGCGCGCGGCAAGCGCAGCGAGATCGACCACCTCAATGGCTACGTGATACGCAAGGGCGAGGCATTGGGCGTGTCGACGCCGGTCAATCGCACGCTCTACGCGTTGGTGAAGCTGATCGAGGATCGCCAGGCGCACGCCGCGGCGCAGTGATCGCCGGGCGTCGCGACGTCAGTCGGGCCGCTGGTCCGCCACGTACCAGCGGGTGGCGATGAGCTCGGGCTCCTCGTGTGCCTGCAGGCGATCCCAGTGCCGGTCGGCGTCTTCCACGAAAAGGTCTCGCGCGATCGCCTGCGCGAGCCGGGTGGCGCCGATGGCCAGCCCGGGAATGTCCCCTGCCAGTGCCCCGTGGCTCATCGTGGCGCCCCAGTTGAAGAGGCGCATGCGCGCCAGCGCCCCGGCCTGCGGGCCGGCCGGGTCCGCGCTGCGCAGCTCGAAGCCCGCGCCCAGGTAGGGAAAGCGCGCCGGCTCCGGGTGATGCCCTGCTTCGGTCGGCGAGACGTGATTGGCCCACGTGTCGATCTGCGTCGTGTAGGGCGCGATCTCGGGTCGGTCGAGCAGGTCGACGTCGAAGCCGGTGCCGAAGATCACGGCATCGAAGCGCTCGCTGCCGCCGTTGGGCAGGGTGACGGCGACGCCGTCCTCGTCGGGTGCGACGTCGTCCCAGGGCGTGCCCAGACGCAGCTCAAAGGCGTCGTGCGCGTCGCAGCGCCGCACCGTTTCCCAGGGCGGCGGCACCTGCTCGTCGAAGATATAGGTGTAGACGCGCCATTTGCGCGGATCGTCGAGCCCCTCGAAACCCCGCAGGAAGCCATGGCTCGACGCGGCCTTGCTCTTGTTGACCTGCGGCAGTTGCGTGCGGCGCGCGAACAGCGTCACCTTTGCGGCACCGGCTTCGAGCGCGCAGGCCGCGTTGTCGAAGGCCGACGCTCCGGCGCCGAGGACGGCGATGCGCTGGCCCTCCCAGGCCGCGAAGTCGATCGGATCGGCGGAATGGAACACGCGGCCCGCAGCGAGCGGGTCGCCGCGCCGCAATGACGGAAACGCCGGCCAGCGCGGCGCGCCGCTTCCGTCCCGCCCCAGCGCCAGCACGAGCTGTCGTGTGCGCACGGTCTCGCGCCGGCCTTGGGCATCTTCGATGTCGATCAGCAGCAGTCGGCCATCGTCGGCGTGCGAGACCGAGCGCAGCGATACGCCGTTTTCGATCGGCAGCCCGACGGTGTCGCGCACCCACAGCAGGTAGTCGCGCCAATCGACGCGTCCGATCTTGTGCAGCGCCTGCCAGCCCGGCGTGCCTTCGATGGGGCTTTCGCTGCCTTCGCCGTGCTGGGCCTCGTACCAGGCGCGGAAGCTCAACGATGGCACGCCCAGCTCCGGACCGCCGACATGCTTGGGGCTGCGCAGGGTCAGCATGCGCGCATAGGTGCCCCAGGGGCCTTCCTCTCCGCGTGCGGCCCGATCGATGACCCGGATGTTCGTGATGCCTTCGCGGCGCAGTGCGTAGGCGGCGGTCTGCCCGCACATGCCGGCACCGGCGACCAGCACGTCGAGCACGGGCGCGTCGGCCGTCGACGATTCGGCGGGCAGCGCCCACGCGGGCGGCGGCACGTTGATGCGTTCGAGGTCGGCGCGCGCCTGGATCGCCAGGCGTTCGAGCGCCGCGGTGTCGCGCGGGCTCGCGATGAATTGCAGTGGCACCGGGGGCAGTGCGTCGGGATGGAAGTCTTCGGAAGCCATCGCCTGAAGATAATCCAGAACATGATCGCTCTCGACTGCTACTACAGCCTCTCTTCGCCCTGGGCCTACCTCGGCGGCCCGCAATTGCAGGACATCGTGCGCCGCCACCATGTGCAGCTCACGCTCAAGCCCTACGACTTCCAGGCCGTGGTCCCGCAGACCGGGGGCATCCCGCTCAAGACCCGGCCGGAGCCGCGCCGCACCTATCATGCGCTCGAACTTGCGCGCTGGCGGGATCACCTCGGCATGCCGCTCAATCTCGAGCCGGCCCACTATCCAAAGGGAGCGGCTATCGATGTCAACTGGAACAAGTACCCCGGCTGGATGGTGATCGCCGCGCAATTGCAGGGGCTCGACGCGCTGCCGCTCTCGCATGCGCTGCTGCGCGCGCTGTGGGCGGAGGATCGTGACACCTCCGATGCGTCCGTGCGCATCGCCGTGGCGGACGAGAACGGCTACGACGGCCCTGCGCTGCAGGCGCTGGAGCAGCTGCCGGAAACGCAGGCCGTCTATCGCGCGAACAGCGCCGAGGCGGTGGAAAAGGGCGTGTTCGGCGCGCCGACCTTCATCCTGGACGGCGAGCGCTTCTGGGGCCAGGACCGCTTGCCCTTCCTCGACCGTGCGCTGGACCGACTCAGGGTCGCGCGCGGCGCGTAGCGCGTCGGGCGCAGCGGATAATCCCACGATGCGAATCCGCTTCACCAAGATGCAAGGCGCCGGCAACGACTTCGTCGTGCTGGACGAAACACGCGGCACGCTCGGCCTCGACGCCGCGCAATACCGCTTCCTGGCCGACCGCCATTTCGGCGTGGGCGCCGACCAGATCCTCACCGTGCGGCCTTCGCCAGGCGAGGGCATCGATTTCCAGTACGTCATCCACAACGCCGACGGCGGCGAGGTCGAGCAGTGCGGCAATGGGGCGCGCTGCTTCATGCGCTTCGTGCGCGAGCAGGGCCTGACGCCCAAGGACACGGTGCGTGTGCAGACCCTCTCCGGCGTGATCGAGCCGCGCATGGGCGCCGACGGCCGTGTGACGGTCGACATGGGCGCGCCGATCTTCGAACCCGCCCGCGTGCCTTTCGACACCGCCGGGCTCGATCCGCAGCCCGAAGGCGCCTGGGAGAAGTGGCACCTGGCGATGGGCACCCGCGCCGGCACGGCCATCGTGTCGGTGGCCGTGCTGTCGATGGGCAATCCGCACGCGGTGCAGATCGTCGACGACGTCGACACCGCGCCGGTCGAAACCCAAGGGCCGCTCATCGAGCACCATCCGCGCTTTCCGCAGCGGGTCAATGCCGGCTTCATGCAGGTGGTCGACCGCAGGCACGTGCGTCTGCGCGTGTTCGAGCGCGGCGCCGGCGAAACGCTGGCCTGTGGAACGGGCGCGTGCGCGGCCGTGGTCGCGGGCATCCGGCTCGGCCTGCTCGACCAGCGGGTCGACGTCCAGACGCGCGGCGGTCTCCTCACCATCGAATGGGCCGGCGACGGCGCGCCGGTGCTGATGACGGGCCCCGCCGTCACCGTGTTCGAAGGCGACATCGAGGTCCCGGACCAGCCATGAATCATTACAACCAGAACGCCATGAATCCCATCACCGAAGACGATATCGCCAACTACCTGTCGAACACGCCCGACTTCTTCGAGCGGCACGCGCAGTTGCTGGCGCAGGTGCAACTCACCAGTCCGCACGGCAATCGCGCCGTGAGCCTGCAGGAGCGGCAGGCTGAGATGCTGCGCGAGAAGATCAAGGCGCTGGAGCACCGCGTGATGGACATGGTGCGCCACGGCACCGAGAACGTGGTCACGGCCGACCGGCTGCAGCGGTGGACGCGCGGACTGTTGACGGCGCGCGACCCGCGGGCGCTGCCGACGCAAATCGCGTCCCAGCTCCAGACCCTGTTCCTCGTGCCGCAGACCGCGATCAAGATCTGGGATTGCGACAGCGCCTACCAGGACGAGTCCTATGCCCAGTGGGTCAGCGACGACGTCAAGGCGCTGGCCACGTCGTTGACCGCGCCCTATTGCGGCCTGAACGCCGGCTTCGAGGCCGCCAACTGGCTGCCCGAGCCGCACGCCGCCGTGTCGATTGCACTGATCCCGCTGCGGCCCGAGGCCGACGCGCCCGCATTCGGCCTGCTGGTGCTCGCATCGCCCGACGCCCAGCGCTTCAATCCCGAAATGGGGACCGACTTCCTCGAGCGCATTGCCGAACTCGCCTCGGGCGCTCTCTCGCGGCTGCGGTCTTGAGGCCTGTTGTCCGGCGCTGGGTCGTGGGCGCGCTGCTCGTCCTCTTGCTGGGGTACGCGGCGATCCACATCACGATCTGGCGACACGGATTGCAGCTTCTGGCGCATCCGCCCGAGCGCGATGCCGACGCGGCGCTGATCCTCGGCAATCGCGCGTACCGCGATGGCAAGCCCAATCCCTGCCTGACGGGCCGCGTCGACGCCGGGATTGCCCTGGCGAACGCGGGCCGCGTGAAAGGCCTCTTGCTGAGCGGCGGGGTCGACTGGGAAGACGGCCGCATCGAGGCCGAAGTGATGGAGCGCCACGCGCGAATGTCGGGCTTCACGGGGCCGTTGATGTTGGAGCCGGTGTCTTCATCGACGCGCGAGAACCTCTCGATGTCGCGCGCCCTGCTGGAGGCCGCGGGCGTGAAGAGCGTGATCATCGTCACCGAGCCCTATCACCTGTGGCGGACCGAACGCCTGGCGCGTGCGTCGGGATTCGATCGTGCCTTCGACGTGCAATATGCCGCTGCATCCACTTCGTGCTGGGAGCGCTGGGGCATGGCATTCAAGGGCGCTTTGCGCGAGCCGCTGGCGATCGTGAAGAATGAGATCTTCTAGTACTCCCCCAGGCTTGCCCACTGCGTGTGGCCTCCTACCCCCTCGCCGGGGGCAATACCGGCGGACCGGCGGAGCCGGATCCGCGGTATTTCTGGAAGGGGCAAGACGGTGAGTTTGGAGTTGATTGAGCGCTATTTGGAGCACGTTCGGGTGGAGCGGCGGCTGGCTGCGCGCACCGTTGAGCTTTACTCCATTCATTTGAAGACGCTGGCCGAGAAGGCTGCGGCTGCGGGCGTTGCGCTGGACAAGGTGCAGACCGCCCATGTCCGGCGCTGGATGGCGCAGTTGCACAGTGCGGGGCGCGAGTCGCGCGGGATTGCGCTGGTGTTGTCGTGCTGGCGCAGCTTCTACCGGTGGCTGGGCAACGAGGGGCTGGTGGTGGCGAACCCCGTGCAGGACGTTCATGCGCCGAAGGCGGGGCGGCCACTGCCGAAAGCACTGGCGGTGGACGAGGCCGTGCAGCTCGCCGATCTACACGACGCCGAGGCCGATCCGTGGGCGGAGGCGCGGGATCGCGCGATCGTGGAGTTGCTCTACGGCTGCGGCTTGCGGGTCGGCGAGCTGACGGGGCTGGACGCGCGCGCCAGCAGCACCGCGCGCGGCTGGGTCGACCTCGATGCCGGCGAAGCCAATGTGCTGGGCAAGGGGAGCAAGCGGCGCGTCGTGCCGCTCGGCGCCAAGGCGGCGGAGGCCCTTCAGGCGTGGCTGGCGGTGCGGGACGACTGTCCGGCGCTCGGCGCCGCGCGGCTGCGCGACCCCGAAAGCGCAGCGGCGCTCTTCATCGGTCGCAACGGCACGCGTTTTTCAGCGCATTCCGTGTGGACCCAGTTGCGCCGGCGCAGCCTGAAGGCGGGGCTGGCAGCGCCGGTGCACCCGCACATGCTGCGCCATTCGTTTGCGAGCCACATCCTGCAATCCAGCAGCGACCTGCGCGCGGTGCAGGAGTTGCTGGGCCACGCCAACATCTCGACCACGCAGGTCTACACGCGGCTGGATTTCCAGCATCTCGCCAAGGCCTACGACGCCGCGCATCCGCGCGCGCAAGCCCGCGACGAGGCACCACCGATCGGCGAGACCCTCCGAAGGAACAAAAGCAGGAACCCATGAAGCAACTCCGACTCCGGCCCGGGAAGGAGCGCTCGCTGCTGCGGCGCCACCCGTGGGTCTTCGAATCCGCGATCGCCAAGGGCGGTGGCGATGCGGGCGAAACGGTGCGCATCGAGTCCGACGAGGGCAAGTTCCTGGCCTGGGCCGCGTTCAGTCCGCATTCCAAGATCCGCGCCCGTGCGTGGAGCTTCGACGAGAAGCAGCGTATCGACGCCGCGTTCCTGACGGCGCGGGTCAAGAGCGCGGTCGAGGCGCGGTCGCTGTTCGACCTGCAGAGCGACGGGGTCCGTCTCGTCCACGGGGAGGCCGATGGCCTGCCGGGCCTGATCGTCGACCGCTATGGCGACACGCTGGTGGCGCAATTTCTCTCGGCGGGTGTCGAGCGCTGGAAGGCGGTGCTCGCCGATGCGCTGCTTGCTGCGACCGGGCTCGACAAGCTCTACGAGCGATCCGACGCCAGCGGCAGGGAGCGCGAGGGGCTGAAGCCAGTGACAGGCTGGCTGCGCGGAACCGGACCGACCGAAATTACCATCCGCGAGCACGACTGGCGGCTCACGCTGGATGTCGCGACCGGCCACAAGACCGGCTTCTACCTGGACCAGCGCGACAGCCGGCAGCGATTCGCCGAACTGGCCGAGCGTCGGCGATTCAGGCGTGTGCTGAACTGCTTCTGCTATACGGGCGGCTTCACCGTCGCTGCACTGGCCGGGCTGAAGGCGGCCGGGGCGGTGGAGGGTGCGGAACTGGTCTCCATCGATTCATCGCAGCCCGCGCTGGAACGGGCCCGTGCCCATGTGGCGCTGAACGGCTTCGAAGGCGCCCGCGCGGAATTCCTCGACGCCGACGTCAACGCCACGCTGCGCCGATTCGTCGAGGAAGGCCGCAGTTTCGACGCCATCGTGCTCGATCCGCCGAAGTTCGCGCCGACGGTGGCCCATGCCGAACGCGCCGCTCGGGCCTACAAGGATCTCAACCGGCAGGCCTTCAAGCTGCTCGCGCCGGGCGGGCATCTGCTGACCTTTTCGTGCTCCGGCGGGATCGGTGCAGACCTGTTCCACAAGATCGTGGCTTCCGCGGGCATCGACGCGGGTGTCGACGGCTACATCACCGAGCGACTCGGCGCGGCGCCTGACCATCCCATGACCATCGAGTTTCCCGAGGGCGAGTACTTGAAAGGCCTCGTCGTGGTGCGCAAGTAGCGTTTGACCTTGTCGCTGCGTTGCCGCGGCGCCGTGGCTAAACTTCCCGCCCTTCCCCCGATTCCTGATCTCCGGAGCATTCCATGGCCCTCATTCCCGCCACCATCCTCACCGGCTTCCTCGGCTCCGGCAAGACGACCCTCCTCAAGCGCATCCTGAGCGAGGCGCACGGCCAGAAGATCGCGGTGATCGAGAACGAATTCGGCGAGGAGAACATCGACAACGACATCCTCGTCACCGAATCGAAGGAGCAGATCGTCCAGATGAGCAACGGTTGCATCTGTTGCACGATCCGCGAGGACCTGCGCGAGGCGCTGCAACTGCTGGCCGCCAAGAAGCGCAAGGGGCTGCTCGACTTCGACCGCGTGGTGATCGAGACCACCGGGCTGGCCGATCCGGGCCCCGTGGCCCAGACCTTCTTCATGGACGACGAGATCGCCGAGAGCTACCTGCTGGACTCGATCCTCACGCTGGTGGATGCCAAGCACGCGCCCCAGCAACTCAACGACCGGCAGGAGGCCCGTCGCCAAGTCGGCTTCGCGGACCAGATCTTCATCAGCAAGACCGACCTGGTCGCAGGCGACGAGACCGAGGCGCTGATCCACCGCCTGAAGCACATGAACCCGCGCGCCCCGCAGCAGAAAGTGCACTTCGGCGAAGTGCCTCTGAAGGACGTGTTCGACCTGCGCGGTTTCAACCTCAACGCCAAGCTCGACATCGACCCGGACTTCCTCAAGGAGGAAGACGAGCACGACCATGACCATGTGCATGGCGAGGACTGCGACCACCCGTCGCACGCCCACGAGGGGCACGGCCACCACCATCACCATGACGATGACGTGAAGAGCTTCGTCTATCGCTCCGACCGGGCCTTCGACCCGGCGCGCCTCGAGGACTTCCTCGGTGCGATCGTCAACATCTATGGTCCGCGGATGCTGCGCTACAAGGGCGTCCTTCACATGCAGGGCACCGAGCGCAAGGTGATTTTCCAGGGCGTTCACCAGCTCATGGGCAGCGACCTCGGCCCCGCCTGGGGGCCCGACGAAAAGCGCAACAGCCGCATGGTATTCATCGGCATCGACCTGCCGCGCGAGATCCTGGAACAGGGTCTCGACCAGTGTCTCGTCTGATTCCCCGGGCGACTTGACTTCTCTATACAATCGCGCGCCTGTTGCGGAGGCATGCTCCGTTTCGCTTTAACGACGAAGTGTGGCTTCCGCGTGGGACGGAGTGCGTTTCCGGGCTGAATTCGGGGGTATAACCCCGGGGTTCGCCATCGGCGAGCACCCTGACAACATGGGCTCCGCGAGGCCGCAAGGCCCCGTGGGTTCCATGGGGAAGACACCCATTGAATGTGCGTTCGAGTTCGTCGAAGGAGCCAGTCACTGTGAAGAAGCCTGCCGCCAAAGCCCAGCCCGCGCCGAAACCGGCCGTCAAGAAGACGTCGGTTGCCAGGCAGGTTGTGCCCGCGGCGAAGAAGGTTTCCACCGCAAAGTCCGTCCAGCCCGCTGCGCCATCAAAGGCTCCTGCCACGAGCAAGGCCAAGGTGGAGACTGCGAGTGCCCTGTCATCCAAACCGGCCGGCCCCCATGCCGAGCCACCTGCACCATCGACTCCCATGAAAAAAACGGCTGCCGCCTCTTCCTCCGCCACGGCGACACCTGCTGCAACCGCCACGACGACCACGCCTGCACCCGCACGCGGCGGACGCGTGTCGCGGCTGTCGCAGTTGACCGTGCCCTCCATGCCGCAATCGGTGGCTTCCACCGCGGCCAAATCGAGCTTCGTGCAGATCACCTCGAACGCCCTGGTGCCTCCGCCGCCGGTCGCGGTCAAGAAAGACCCGAAGCTCGCCAACAACTGGAAGGCCAAATCGGCCGAAGAGCTCACCGACGCCGAAGTCATCGCGATGCCGGATTCGGAGTACATGAACGACAAGCAGATGGCGTTCTTCCGCCTGAAGCTGCAGGAACTCAAGCGCGGCATCCTCGAGAACGCCGGCGAGACGACCGAGCACCTGCGTGAAGACACCGTGGTCGTGCCGGACCCGGCCGATCGCGCCACCATCGAGGAAGAGCACGCACTCGAACTGCGCACGCGCGACCGCGAACGCAAGCTCTTGAAGAAGATCGAGCAGTCGATCCAGCGCATCGATGCGGGCGACTACGGCTATTGCGACGAAACCGGCGAACCCATCGGCGTCGGCCGCCTTCTGGCCCGCCCGACGGCCACGCTGTCGCTGGAGGCCCAGCAGCGACGCGAACTCAAGCAGAAGATGTTCGGAGATTGATCCTGACATCGACACGGGCCGAACGGAGACACTGAGCATGGCCAAGGAAGAACCCGGGCGCTTGCTGTCCAAAGTGGCGAAGTTCGTGCGCAATCCGCTCAAGGATTGGTCCGAGCTCGACGCCGACGAGTCATCGACGCTCGAAAACGGCTACAGCCGTGAAATGCTCAAGGAGATGATCGAGCGGCGCCAGCGCAACGACTTTGTTCGGCGCCGCGAATTCGACATGCTGCGCAAGTTGCGACAGCGCGAGGCCGCCGGCGGGCGCGATCCCGCCGCGACGCCGTCCTCCTTCAACGTCAGCAGCACCTCCGGCAAGACCGAGGGGCGAGCGCTCACGCTCAAGAAGATCGACGAGATCGAAGAGCAGATGTCGCAGCAGTGGTGGAAGGCCCGCGGTCCCCGCGACGAGTCGGCCGCCGAGGGCGCACCCGCCGAGGGTGGGCAGATGGCCGCGCAGCATGCACGCGCCTATGCCGACACCGTGCCCGGCGTGCCGCAGGCCGGGGCCCAGGTCCAACTGCCGGCCCATGACGGCTGCGTCGAGGAAGCCTCGATCCGTTTCGCCCACGGCGACGACGCCGGCGCCGAGGCCATCCTGCTCCAGGCGCTCGCGCCGGACAGCCCGATCAACGACAACGACGACACGTGGCGCACCCTGCTCGACCTGTACCGCGCGATGGGCGACGCTGAAAAGTTCGTCGCCACCAGCACGCGCTATGCGCAGCGCATGAAGCGGACTGCGCCCGAGTGGATTTCCTTCCGGGCGCTCGCCAACACAGTCCGTACGTCGGCCGCGGCCCATGCCGTGCCCGTCGCGACTCCCGCGGCAGGCGACGCCGACTGGTCGAGCGGCCCACGTCTGACCCGCGAGGGGCTGATCGGCCTCACCCGCGCGCTCGGCGCCGCCGGACCTTCATGGAAGCTCGACTGGAGCGCCCTCCAGTCCATCGAAGGCGATGCCGCGGGCCCGCTGCGTGCCCTGTTCACGCACTGGGCGGATTCGACGGTCCAGTTGCGTTTCTCGGCGGCGGACCAGTTGTTGCTCGTGCTGGCCGAAGCCACGCCGGCCAACGACCGGAGCGTCGATGCCGTCTGGTGGCAACTGCACATGGCGGCCCTGCGCGTGATGCACCGTGCCGACGAGTTCGAACTGCTGGCGCTCAACTACTGCATCACCTACGAGGTCTCGCCGCCCCCATGGGAAGACCCCAAGGGCGACTACGGCGCACTCGACACGCTCAAGGCCACCAAGCCGGCCGCCCCCAGCTTTTCGATCGCGGCTGGCCATGACGACGATCGCGACCCCGAACCCACCGTCGGCCAAGCTGCGCTCGCCGGCGACTTGGTGGGTGAATCGGTCTCGACCTGGCAACGCCTCGACGAGGAACTGGCCGACGCATCGGCACCGATCATCTCCTGCTCGGCCCTCGTCCGCATCGATTTCGCCGCCGCTGGAACGCTCCTGAACTGGGTCTCCGGCCACCACGCACGCGGCCACGGCGTGCAATTCATCGACGCCCACCGCCTGATCGCCGCCTTCTTCAACGTCATCGGCATCGCCGACCACGCGACAGTAAAAACCCGGGGCTAGAGCTCGCCCCCAGGCTCGCGCACTTCGTGTCGCTCTCCACCCCCTGCCGGGGGCAATACCACCGGCCCGGCAAAGCCGGTTCCGGGGTATTTCTGAAATGGGAGCGCCGCTTTCCATTGAACTGCAGCGCGCATGCGCCGCGGTCGGGGGCTGCCGCGGAACCGGCTCTGCCGGGCCGCAGGGCAGCGCCCCCGGTAGGGGGTGGAGAGCGACACGAAGTGCGCGAGCCTGGGGGCGAGATAATGCCCCATGGAACAATTTCACGGAACCACCATCGTCAGCGTACGTCGCAAGACCGCTTCTGGCGCTGACCAAGTGGCCATCGGCGGCGACGGACAGGTCACGCTGGGCAACATCGTCATCAAGGGCACTGCGCGCAAGGTGCGTCGCCTCTACCACGGCAAGGTGCTCGCCGGTTTTGCCGGTGCGACGGCCGATGCTTTCACGCTGTTCGAGCGCTTCGAGGCCAAGCTCGAGAAGCACCAGGGCCATCTGGCGCGCGCCGCCATCGAGCTCACCAAGGACTGGCGAACCGACCGCGTGCTGCGCCGCCTCGAAGCGATGCTGGCCGTGGCCGACGCGACCACTTCGCTGATCATCACCGGCAACGGCGACGTGCTGGAGCCCGAGAACGGCATCATCGCGATCGGCTCCGGCGGTGCGTATGCGCAGGCCGCGGCCAAGGCGCTGATCGACCACACGGAGATGCCCGCCGACCAGATCGTCAAGAAGTCGCTGGAAATCGCAGGTGAGCTCTGCATCTACACCAACATGCACCACACGGTTGAAACCCTCTGAGATGGATCGAGTGACCCCATGTCCATGACCCCCCAGGAAATCGTCTCCGAACTCGACCGCCACATCGTCGGCCAGCCGGACGCCAAGCGTGCCGTCGCCATCGCGCTGCGCAATCGCTGGCGCCGCCAGCAGGTCGAGGAAAAGCTCCGCTCCGAGATCACGCCCAAGAACATCCTCATGATCGGCCCCACGGGCGTGGGCAAGACCGAGATCGCGCGCCGGCTGGCGCGACTGGCCGACGCGCCCTTCATCAAGGTCGAGGCAACCAAGTTCACCGAGGTGGGCTACGTCGGCAAGGACGTCGATTCGATCGTCCGCGACCTGGCCGAGATCGCCGTCAAGCAGACGCGCGAGACCGAAAGCGCCAAGGTCCGCATGCGGGCCGAGGACGGTGCCGAGGAACGCATCCTCGACGTCCTGCTGCCGCCGGCCCGCACCTCGGATGGAACGGCCACCGACAGCAGCAACTCGACCCGGCAGGCTTTCCGCAAGAAGCTGCGCCAGCACGAACTCGACGACAAGGAAATCGAGATCGATCTCGCCGACACCCGCACGCCCCTCGAAATCATGGGCCCGGCCGGCATGGAGGAAATGACCGAGCAACTGCGCGGCATGTTCGGCCAGCTCGGGCAGGGCAAGCGCAAGACGCGCAAGCTCAAGATCGCCGAGGCGATGCGTCTCCTGGTCGACGAGGAGGCCGCCAAGCTGGTCAACGAGGACGAGATCCGCGCGCAGGCGATCCACAACGCCGAGCAGAACGGCATTGTCTTCATCGACGAGATCGACAAGGTCGCCACGCGCAGCGAGACCCAGGGCGCCGACGTGTCGCGCCAGGGCGTCCAGCGGGATTTGCTGCCGCTGGTCGAAGGCACGACTGTGAGCACGAAGTACGGCGTGGTCCGCACGGATCACATCCTCTTCATCGCGAGTGGCGCGTTCCACCTGAGCAAGCCGAGCGACCTGATCCCCGAACTCCAGGGACGCTTCCCGATCCGGGTCGAACTGCAATCGCTGTCGGTGGCGGATTTCGAGAGCATCCTCACCCAGACCCAGGCGTCGCTGGTCAAGCAGTACCAGGCGTTGCTGGCGACCGAGGGCGTCACGCTGGAATTCACCCCCGAAGGCATCACACGACTCGCGAGCATCGCCTTCGACGTGAACGAGCGCACCGAGAACATCGGCGCACGCCGGTTGTCGACGGTCATGGAGCGCCTGCTCGACGAAGTGAGCTTCGGCGCGACCAAGCTGGGCGGGCAGGCCGTGCGCATCGATGCGGCGTATGTCGATTCGCGGCTGGCGGCACTAAGTCACGACGAAGACCTTTCCCGGTTCATCCTCTGAACGGTCTGTCGTTCGCCATTGGTTCACGCAACACATTCATTGCGTGAGCTAAGTGCTTCATTTGCAACGGGATTCGGTATTTCGGCAGTTGCAAAAACACCGCTAAGTCGTTGATTCCATTACAAAAAATTCCCGTAACGCACCGTTGCGCAGTAGGCGTTTCCTGCTACAGTGCAAAAAAGTGCAGTTAAGTGGGAAAAAGTGTCGAGCGATGCCTGATTCGGGTGCGCGACGCCTCCCACCACCGGGGTCTCGTGGTCGTGTTTCAAGGCGCTTCATCGCTCAGTCTGGATGCAAAGGGTCGGCTTTCCGTGCCGACCCGGCATCGTGACGTCCTGAGCGCGACCGCGTCCGGCCAGCTCACGATCACCAAGCATCCCCACGGCTGCCTGATGGTGTTCCCGCGCCCCGAGTGGGAAAAGTTCCGCGAGCGCATCGCGGCGCTCCCGATGTCCGCGCAGTGGTGGAAGCGCGTCTTCCTCGGCAATGCGATGGACGTCGAGATGGACGGCACCGGCCGCGTTCTGGTGTCGCCCGAACTGCGCACCGCTGCCGGCATCAGCCGCGACGCACTGTTGCTCGGCATGGGCAACCACTTCGAGCTCTGGGACAAGGCCACCTACGACGCCAAGGAAGCCGAAGCCACCCAGGGCCAGATGCCTGACGTATTCCAGGACTTCTCGTTCTGAGGCCCGACGTGGAGCAGCCATGGACCCATACGACCGTCTTGTTGAACGAAGCGGTGGACGCCCTCTTTCCGGAAGGATCGGATGTCACCGGCACCTATGTGGACGCGACCTTCGGACGCGGGGGCCACAGCCGCGCGATCCTGGAAAGGCTGGGCCCGTCGGGCCGGCTGATTGCGTTCGACAAGGACGCGGAAGCGGTGGCCGAAGCAGCGCGCATCGAGGATGCGCGTTTTTCCATCCGTCACCAGGGCTTCAGGGACCTCGGGGAGTTACCGCCGGCGAGTGTGTCAGGTCTGTTGATGGACCTCGGTGTCAGCTCTCCCCAGATCGACAACCCCGCACGGGGTTTTTCTTTTCGTTTCGACGGCCCGCTCGACATGCGCATGGACACCACGCGCGGCGAGAGCGTGGCGGAGTGGCTGGCGACGGCCGAAACACAGCAGATTGCGGAGGTGATTCGTGACTATGGCGAGGAACGGTTTGCTGTTCAGATTGCAAAGGCGATTGTTGCTCGCCGACAAGAACGGGGCCCAGTTTCAACCACCACCGAGCTGGCCGAGCTCGTGGCTGGCACGGTCAAAACCCGCGAGCCGGGCCAGAACCCTGCAACGCGCACATTTCAGGCTCTTCGGATTTTCATCAACGCCGAGCTTGAAGAGCTGCAACAGGCGCTAGAAGCGAGTCTTGCCGTGTTGCAACCCCAAGGCCGGCTCGCGGTGATCAGCTTCCACTCGCTGGAAGATCGCATCGTGAAGCAGTTCATCGCCACGCATTCGCGCGAGGTCTACGACCGCCGCGCGCCCTTTGCCGTGCCGAAGGCGATGAAGCTGCGGGCCCAGGGGCGCATCAAGCCATCGCAGGCCGAGGTGAACGGCAACCCGCGCGCGCGCAGCGCGATCCTGCGCGTGGCCGAACGTACGCCCGAGGCCAACTGAAATGGCGCGCCTCAACCTGCTCCTGCTGATCGCCGTGCTCGGCTCGGCGATCTACCTCGTCCATTCGCAGTACATGTCGCGGCAGCTCTATACGGAGTTTCACCGTGTCGAGCTGGAGGCCCGTCGCCTCGAACTGGACCAGGACCGGCTGCAGGTCGAGAAGCGCGCCCAAGCCACGCCCCTGCGCGTCGAGAAGCTGGCCAAGGAGCAGCTCAAGATGCGCACGACCACGCCAGCCATCACGCAGTACGTGCGGCAGGACGGCACCGTCATCCCGGCTGTCGCCGCGCCGGCACCGACTGCGCCGGCTCCGCGCACGGCAGCTTCAACGCGAGGGGCGCACTGATGACCCGTCGCAGCCGCAGCGTGCAATACACGACCAGCCCCTTGCTTGCCAGCAAGACCCCGGTCTGGCGCAGCAAGTTCATCGTCGGCGGCATCGCGCTCGGCTTCGGGGTGCTGGCTGCCCGCGCCGCTTATGTGCAGGTGATCGGCAACGACTTCTTCCAGCGCCAGGGCGAGGTGCGCTTCACCCGCACGCTAGAGCTGCCGGCCAATCGCGGCCGCATCCTCGACCGCAACGGGCTGCTGCTGGCGTCGAGCGTCGTCGCGCCCAGCATCTGGGCGATCCCTGAAGACATCGAGCGCGACGACCCCGAGGTCAAGACCAAGCTCCGGCAGGTCGCCAAGCTGCTGGCGATGCCGCAGAAGGACTTTGACAAGAAGCTCGAAGACGAGGACAAGACCTTCGTCTGGATCAAGCGCCAGGTCGACGAGCCCATCGCCAAGCAGATCGCCGCGCTCAACATCAAGGGCATCTACCAGCGCAAGGAATACAAGCGCCAGTACCCCGAGGGCGAGGCCGCCGCCCACGTGGTGGGCTTCACCAACGTCGAGGACAACGGCCAGGAAGGCATCGAGCTCGCCTTCAACAAGGACTTGGCCGGCAAGGCCGGCTCGCGCCGCGTGATCAAGGACCGCCTCGGCCGCGTCGTCGAAGGGGTGGGCGAGCAGGTGCCGCCGCTCGATGGCAAGGACATCCAGCTCAGCGTGGACAGCAAGGTGCAATTCTTCGCCTACCAGAAGCTGCGCGACGCGGTGACGATGCACAAGGCCAAGGCCGGCAGCGTGGTCGTGCTCGACGCCATCACCGGCGAGATTCTGGCGCTGGCCAACTACCCGAGCTACGTGCCGGACAAGCGCCAGAACCTCACGGGCGAGCAGCTTCGCAACCGCGCGATGACCGACGTCTTCGAGCCCGGCTCGACGATGAAGCCGATCACCATCGGCATGGCGCTCGAAGCCGGCCGGATCAAGCCGCAGACCATCATCGACACCTCGCCTGGCCGCTACAGCCTGGGCGGCTTCACCATCAGCGACACCCACAACTACGGTTCCCTGACGGTCGAGGGCGTGATCCAGAAGTCGAGCAACATCGGCGCGCTGAAGATCGCCCAGAAGATGACGCCGCACGAGATGTGGGACACCTACACGGCCCTGGGCTACGGGCAGAAGCCGCAGATCCAGTTCCCGGGTGCGGTCACGGGGCGCCTGCGTCCCTGGAAGTCGTGGAAGCCGGTCGAGCAAGCAACGATGGCCTACGGCTACGGCCTGTCGGCGTCGCTGTTCCAGATGGCGCATTCGTACACGGCCTTCGCGCACGACGGCGACGTCATCCCGGCGACCATCCTCAAGAGCAGCGAGCCGGCGGTCGGGGTGAAGATTTTCTCCGCGCAGAACGCACTCGCGGTGCGCAAGATGCTGCAGATGGCCGCCGGCCCGGGCGGCACCGGTCCGCTCGCGCAGACCATCGGCTACTCGGTCGGCGGCAAGTCCGGCACGGCCCACAAGCAGGTCGGCAGGGGCTATGCCAGCAAGCAATACCGCTCCTGGTTCACGGGCATGGCGCCCATCGAGAAGCCGCGCATCATCGTCGCGGTCATGATCGACGAACCGAGCAACGGCCAGTATTTCGGCGGCATCGTGGCCGCGCCCGTCTTCAGCGAAGTCGTGCAGCAGACCCTGCGCATGATGAACGTGGCGCCGGATCTCGCGGTCAAACCCCTGGTCGTGACCAAGGGTGTGGAAGAAAGCTTCTGATGACGACGACGCTTCGCAGCCCCGACGAAGCCGCACGCTGGCTCAAGTCCCGCGTGCGCGGCGCGCTGCATGCCGACAGCCGCGCGGTGGGCGCGGGCGATGGCTTCATCGCCTGGCCCGGCGCCGCGACCGACGGGCGACGCTACGTTCCGTCCGCGCTGGCGCAAGGCGCCGTGGCTTGCCTGGTCGAGGAAGAGGGCAGTGGCGCATTCGGGTTCGAAGGCGAGGCGATTGCGACCTATGCCGGGCTGAAGGCCGCGACAGGGCCGATTGCCGCGGCCTACTACGACACGCCGTCGACGCAACTCGACGTGCTCGCCGTCACCGGCACCAATGGCAAGACCTCTACTGCATGGTGGCTGGCGCAGGCGCTGTCGTCGAAGGCGGGGCAGTCGGCCGATTCGCCTTGCGCGGTCGTGGGCACGCTGGGTGTCGGCGTGCCGCCCGAACTCACCTACACAGGCCTGACCACGCCGGACCCGGTGCTGCTGCAGCGCGAACTGCGTGGTTTTGCCGACCGTGGCTTCCGCGCCTGCGCGATCGAGGCATCGTCGATCGGCATCGTGGAGCGCAGGCTCGACGGCACGCGCATCGCCGTCGCGGTGTTCACCAATTTCACGCAGGACCACCTGGACTATCACGTCAGCATGGATGCCTACTGGCAAGCCAAGGCCGAGCTTTTCCGCTGGCCGGGCCTGCGTGCGGCGGTCGTCAACATCGACGACGTGCATGGTGCTTCACTCGTCGGCAACCTGATCGAAACCGGCGTCGGCGCACTCGACATCTGGACTGTCTCGGCCGAAGGCAGCCCGGCGCGGCTTCGTGCCGACGACATCGGCTATGACGCGCAAGGCCTGAACTTCTCAGTGGTGGAGCAGGGCGCGACGACGCAGCACCTGTCGACGCAGCTGATTGGCCAGTACAACGTCGCGAACCTGCTGGGCGTGATCGGCACGCTGCGCGCGCTCGGTCTGTCGCTCGAAGAAGCGGTGCAGGCGTGCACGGGCCTCGACAGTGTCCCCGGTCGCATGGAGCGCCTGAGCGTGCCCGGCCATCCGCTGGCGGTCGTCGACTATGCGCACACGCCGGATGCGCTCGACAAGGCCCTGGCCGGCCTGCGACCACTGGCGCAACAGCGCGGCGGCGCTCTCTGGTGCGTATTCGGCTGCGGCGGCGACCGCGACAACGCCAAGCGCCCGATGATGGCCGCGGTGGCGGAGACGCAGGCCGATCGCGTGGTCGTGACCAGCGACAACCCGCGCAGCGAAAAGCCGCGGGCGATCATCAGCCAGATCCTGTTGGGGCTGGCACGGCCCGAGGCCGCACAGGTCGAGCCCGATCGCGCGAAGGCGATCGCCGAGACGCTGGCGCAGGCGCGACCCGAAGACGTGGTGTTGATCGCGGGACGCGGCCACGAGGCGTGGCAGGAGATCGCGGGCGAGCGCATCGCTTTCTCGGATCGTGCGCACGCCATCGATGCACTGACACGGAGGAGTGAAGCATGACCGATGC
The DNA here is from genome assembly GCF_056400665.1 of Variovorax sp. P5_A3. NCBI lineage: Bacteria > Pseudomonadati > Pseudomonadota > Betaproteobacteria > Burkholderiales > Comamonadaceae > Variovorax > Variovorax sp. P5_A3. The sequence continues at coordinate 65,954 of NZ_JBFUKW010000023.1, forward strand.
GCTCGCACCCGTGCCCATGATGACGCTCGGCCAGGCCCAGGCCTGGATCCCCGGCTCACGCCTGGTCGGCGATGCCGCCACGCCGATTCTTCGCGTGCACACCGACACGCGCACCCTCGCGGCGGGTGACTTTTTCGTCGCGTTGAAGGGCGAGCGTTTCGATGCCAACGACTTCCTCGCCGATGCGCGTTCGCGCGGCGCGGTGGCTGCGATTGCCCATCGAGGACTCGAAGCCGCCGGCCTCGCCGGGCTCGAAGTGCCGGACACCCTGACCGCCCTCGGCGCACTGGCCTCGGGCTGGCGCTCGCAATTCGCATTGCCGCTGATCGCAGTCACCGGCAGCAACGGCAAGACCACCGTGACGCAGATGATCGCCTCGATCCTGCGCACGGCTTGCGGCGACGGTGCGCTGGCGACGGCCGGCAACTTCAACAACGAGATAGGCGTGCCGCTCACGCTGCTGCGCCTGCGTGCGCGGCATCAGCGCTCGGTGGTCGAACTGGGCATGAACCATCCGGGCGAGATCGCGCGACTGGCGGCGATCGCCCTGCCCACCATCGCGCTGGTCAACAACGCGCAGCGCGAGCACCAGGAGTTCATGGCCACGGTCGAAGCCGTCGCGCGCGAGAACGCCTCCGTCTTCACCGCGCTGCCGGCCGACGGGACCGCCGTGTTCCCCTATGGCGATGAATTCACCCCGCTGTGGAACGAGATCGCACACGAAGGCGCCTCGCGCCGCTGTCTGACGTTCGGCGAGCACGTGGATGCGGACATCGCACTGGTTGCCGCCGAATGGCAGAACGGTGCATGGCAGTTCGAAGCACGCACGCCCCTGGGAGACCTGCGCAGCACGCTGCGCATCGCCGGTCGCCACAACGTGGTCAACGCGCTGGCGGCGATCGCCTGCTCGCTCGCGAGCGGTGTCTCGCTCGACAAGATCGCCGAGGGGCTCTCCGCGTTCGAGCCGGTCAAGGGCCGTTCGAAGGCCAGCGAGGTGACATTCGCCGGCCAGCGCACGATCACGCTGGTCGACGACACCTACAACGCGAACCCCGATTCCGTGCGTGCCGCGATCGACGTGCTCGCCAGCCTGCCCGGACCGCGCATGCTCGTGCTCGGCGACATGGGTGAAGTCGGCGACCAGGGCCCGCAGTTCCACGCCGAAGTCGGCGCCTGGGCGCGCGAGCGCGGCATCGAGACCGTCTTTGCGCTCGGCAAGGAATCGGTTCACAGCATTGCCGCCTTCGCGGGCACCACTGGCGTCGACGCCCGGCACTTCGACGACATCGACGCGCTCCATGCGGCCGTGCTCGCGCAATTGCCGAGCGCTGCCAGCGTGCTGGTCAAGGGGTCGCGCTTCATGCAGATGGAGCGCGTGGTCCAGGCCATTGCCGCTGCCTCACAACAACAAGACAAGGGGGCCGGTCATGCCGCATGAGCCGCGCCCGTTCACATCATGCTGATGACCCTCGCCCAATGGCTGCAGACGGTCTCGCCGGAGTTCGGTTTCCTGCGTGTCTTCCAATACCTCACCTTCCGCGCGCTGATGGCGTCGCTGACCGCGCTGCTGCTCGGCCTGGCCGCGGGGCCCTACGTGATCCGTCGGCTCAGCGCGCTCAAGATCGGGCAGCAGGTGCGCAGCTACGGCATGGAGACGCACCTTACCAAGAGCGGAACGCCGACCATGGGCGGCGTGCTGGTGCTGTTCTCCATCGCCTTCTCGACCCTGCTGTGGTTCGACCTGTCGAATCGCTTCGTGTGGATCGTGCTGTGGGTCACACTGGGTTTCGGTGCGATCGGCTGGGTCGATGACTGGCGCAAGGTCGTGCGCAAGGACCCGGAAGGCATGCGCTCGCGCGAGAAGTACTTCTGGCAATCGGTGGTCGGGCTCGTGGCGGGTTTCTACCTGCTCTTCAGCATTTCGGAGAGCTCCAACTGGCGCGTGCTCGAGCTGTTCTTCACCTGGGTTCGCTCGGGCTTCGACCTGGACTTCCCGCCGAAGATCAACCTGCTGGTCCCTTTCTTCAAGGAAGTGAGCTATCCGCTGGGCGGCATCGGCTTCGTGATCCTGACCTACCTGGTGATCGTCGGTGCCAGCAACGCGGTGAACCTCACCGACGGCCTCGACGGCCTGGCGATCATGCCGGTCGTGATGGTCGGTTCCGCGCTGGGCGTGTTCGCATACGTCACGGGCAGCGCGGTGTATTCGCGCTACCTGCTCTTTCCCCACATTCCGGGGTCGGGTGAGCTGCTGGTGTTCTGCTCCGCCATGGCGGGCGCGGGCCTCGCGTTCCTGTGGTTCAACACCCATCCGGCGCAGGTCTTCATGGGCGACGTGGGCGCGCTCGCGCTCGGCGGCGCGCTGGGCACCATCGCCGTCATCGTGCGGCAGGAGATCGTGTTCTTCGTGATGGGCGGCATCTTCGTGGTCGAGGCGATCTCGGTGATGGCGCAGGTCACGTACTTCAAATACACCAAGAAGCGCTTCGGCGAAGGGCGGCGCGTGCTCAAGATGGCACCGCTGCACCATCATTTCGAGAAGAGCGGCTGGCGCGAGACGCAGGTCGTCGTGCGCTTCTGGATCATCACGATGCTACTGTGTCTCGTGGGTCTTTCCACCTTGAAGCTGCGCTGAGACGATGCGGCATCTCAAAGACCTCCACGTACTCGTCCTGGGCCTCGGTGCGTCCGGCCTGGCGATGGCGCGCTGGTGCGCGCGCCACGGCGCCAGCGTGACCGTGGCCGACACGCGCGAAGCGCCACCGCAATTGGCAACGCTGCGCGATGAGCTGCCCGATGCCGTGTTCGTCGGTGGCCCGTTCACGGCAGCATTGGTCGAAGGCACGCCGGTGCGTGCCGTGTACCGATCGCCCGGACTGTCTCCCGAATCCGTGGCCGCCGTGGTCAATGCGGCGCGGGCCACGGGATTGCCCGTGGGAGGCGAACTGGACCTGTTCGCACGGGCGCTGGCGGACTTGCGCACTGTCGAAGTGGCGGCGGCGCCCGAGGCGGACGAAGTTGTCGAAGCACCTGCTACACCGCCGACGCCCGAACCTGTCGAACCTCCGTCCATCGAACCTTCCGAGACCGAAGTCCAGGAAGCCGCCGAAGCCGCTTCGCCCGACGAAGACGACGACTCCTTCGCGCCGGCGCCCGAAGTCATCATCCCGCCCCCGGAGCCCAAGGGCTACACCCCGGCCGTGCTGGCAATCACGGGCACCAACGGCAAGACGACGGTCACCGCACTGACCGGCCAACTGGTGGAACGGGCCGGCAAGACGGTCGCGGTCGCCGGCAACATCGGCCCCACCTTGCTCGACACGCTGTCGGCCCGCATGGACGCCGAGAGCCTGCCGGACGTCTGGGTGCTGGAGCTGTCCAGCTTCCAGCTCGACGGCGTCGAGGGCTTCGAGCCGACGGCCGCCACCGTGCTGAACCTTTCGCAGGACCATCTCGACTGGCACGGCGACATGGCGGCCTATGCGGCAGCCAAGGCCCGCGTCTTCGGCAAGAAGGGCACGATGGTCCTCAATCGCGACGACGAGGCGGTCTTGGCCATGCGGCCGGCACCGGTCAAGCTGCCCAAGGGGCAGGTCGCGCGCACGCTCATCACCTTCGGCGCCGACATGCCGAAGCGTCCGGGCGACTACGGCATCGAGCGGCTCAATGGCATGGCCTGGCTGGTCCGCGCGCTGGAAGCCGACGAGACGCAAAAGCGCAAGCGCGGCGCCGCTGTCGAAGAGGAAGAGATTCACATCCAGCGCCTGATGCCTGCCGATGCGCTGCGCATCCGCGGCCGGCACAACGCGCTCAACGCGCTGGCGGCATTGGCGCTTGCGACGGCGGCTGGCTGCCAGCTCGCGCCGATGCTGTATGGCCTGCGCGAGTACCGCGGCGAGCCACATCGCGTGGAGCCGGTCGCCATCGTGAACGAGGTCGAGTACTTCGACGACAGCAAGGGCACCAACGTCGGCGCGACGGTCGCGGCGCTGATCGGCCTTGGCGAAGAGCGCCGGGTCGTCGTGATTCTCGGCGGCGAGGGCAAGGGGCAGGACTTCGCGCCGCTGGCTGCGCCGGTCGGCCAGTACGCGCGCGCCGTCGTGCTCATCGGGCGGGATGGTCCGCTGATCGAGGCTGCGCTCACGTCGACCGGCGTTTCGATGCAGTCCGCAGCCTCGTTGCCCGAAGCCGTGACGCTTGCCGCCGGTCGCGCGCAGCCCGGCGATGCCGTGCTGCTCTCGCCGGCCTGCGCGAGCTTCGACATGTTCAAGGACTACGCGCACCGCGCAGCCGTGTTCTGCGAGGCCGTGGAGGCGCTCGTCGACGCATCGCCCGGTGATGACGCGGAGAGGGCTGCATGACCGCGACCACCTCCGCCACTCCCAATAGCAAGGGCGGCCGCTTCGGCGGTTTCTTCAGCCGCGCGAAGAGCGGCATCGACGCATTGCCCATGCACTTGCCGGTGCGCCTCGGCAACGCCGGCATGACCCAGACGAAGGCGGCACCGGTCCGCGTGCTCGGTTTCGACCAGGCGCTGGTCTGGGTCACGGTCGCGCTGCTGGCCTGGGGCCTGGTGATGGTGTATTCGGCATCCATCGCCCTGCCCGACAACCCGCGCTTCGCGCGCGCAGGCTACAGCCCGACCTTCTTCCTCACACGTCACGCCGCTTCGCTCGGGGTCGCCTTTGTCGCGGCCCTCCTGGCCTTCCAGGTGCCGATGAAGACGTGGGAACGCGCCGCGCCCTGGCTCTTCATTGTTTCGCTGCTGCTGCTGATGGCGGTGCTCATCCCGCACGTCGGCATCAACGTCAATGGCGCGCGCCGCTGGCTGCCGCTGGGCTTCATGCGCTTCCAGCCGTCGGAGCTGGCCAAGCTAGCGATGATCCTCTATGCCGCCAGCTACATGGTGCGCAAGATGGAGATCAAGGAGCGCTTCTTCCGCGCCGTGCTTCCGATGGGCGTGGCCGTCGTGGTGGTCGGCATGCTGGTCATGGCCGAGCCCGACATGGGTGCGTTCATGGTGATCGCGGTCATCGCGATGGGCATTCTCTTCCTGGGCGGCGTGAACGCCCGCATGTTCTTCGTGATCGCCACGCTGGTCGTGATCGCCTTCGGCACCATCGTGGCGACGAGCCCGTGGCGGCGCGAGCGGATCTTTGCCTACCTCGATCCATGGAGTGAAGAGCATGCGCTCGGCAAGGGCTACCAGCTCTCGCATTCGCTGATCGCGATCGGCCGAGGCGAAGTCTTCGGCGTCGGCCTCGGCGGCAGCGTCGAGAAGCTGCACTGGCTGCCAGAGGCGCACACCGACTTCCTGCTCGCGGTGATCGGCGAGGAGTTCGGCCTCGTCGGCGTGCTGCTCGCCATCACCCTGTTCCTGTGGCTCACGCGGCGCGTCATGCACATCGGACGCCAGGCGATCGCGCTCGATCGGGTGTTCTCCGGCCTGGTGGCACAGGGCGTGGGTATCTGGATCGGTTTCCAGACCTTCATCAACATGGGCGTGAACCTCGGCGCGTTGCCGACCAAGGGGCTGACGCTGCCGCTGATGAGTTTCGGCGGCTCGGCGATTCTCATGAATGTGGTCGCGCTGGCTGTCGTGCTGCGCATCGACTACGAGAACCGCGTACTGATGCGCGGAGGTCGCGTATGACTCTCCCCCAGGCTTCGCACTTCGTGTCTTCGCCAACCCCCTTCCGGGGGCGGGCCGGCCGCTTCGGGCGGCCGTGCGCGGCGGCCCCCGCGAAATCGGGTCGGATCGACGAGGGTGTGGCATGAGTAGGACCGCACTCGTCATGGCTGGCGGCACCGGGGGGCACATCTTCCCGGGCCTCGCTGTGGCCGAGGCCCTGCGCGAGCGCGGATGGCGCGTGCACTGGCTCGGCGCGCCCGGCAGCATGGAGCATCAGCTCGTGCCGCCACGCGGCTTCGCCTTCGAGCCGGTGCAGTTCGGCGGCGTGCGCGGCAAGGGACCGATCACGCTGGCGCTGCTGCCCATGCGCCTGCTGCGCGCCTTCTGGCAGAGCATCGGCGTCGTGCGTCGCGTGCGTCCCGACGTGGTGGTCGGCCTGGGCGGCTACATCACCTTTCCGGGCGGCATGATGAGCGTGCTGCTCGGCAAGCCGCTGGTGCTGCATGAGCAGAACTCGGTGGCGGGTCTCGCGAACAAGGTGCTCGCGAGCGTGGCCGATCGCGTCTTCACGGCCTTCCCCAACGTGCTCAAGAAGGCGCAATGGGTGGGCAATCCGTTGCGCGCGGCCTTCACCTCGCAGCCCGATCCGGCGGCGCGCTTCGCGAATCGCACCGGCCCGCTGCAATTGCTGGTGGTGGGTGGCAGCCTTGGTGCCAAGGCGCTCAACGCGGTGGTGCCCAAGGCGTTGTCGCTCATCGCGCCGGCGCAACGTCCCCGGGTCACGCACCAGAGCGGCGCCAAGCAGATCGACGAGCTTCGCGCCAACTACGCGGCCGCCGGCGTGGAGGGCGAGTTGACGCCCTTCATCGAAGACACCGCACAGGCCTACGCCGAAGCCGACCTGATCGTCGCGCGCGCAGGCGCCAGCACCGTCACCGAAATCGCGGCCGTCGGCGCAGCAGCGCTGTTTGTGCCTTTTCCTTCCGCCGTTGACGACCACCAGACGACCAACGCCCGCTTCCTTGTCGACGCGGGCGGCGGCTGGCTCGTTCAACAAACTGAACTCACACCTGAATTGTTGGCTGACTTGCTACAGAAAACCGGGCGCCCCGCGCTCATGGAACGGGCCTTGAAGGCCAAGACGATGCAAAAGACCGAAGCGGTAGACGCTGTGGTCCGCGCATGCGAAGAACTCAGCCATGGAGGTCGCTCATGAAGCATGCGATCCATCACATCCATTTCGTCGGGATCGGCGGGTCGGGCATGAGCGGCATCGCCGAAGTGCTGCTCAACCTCGGCTACACGATCTCGGGCTCGGACCTGGCCGACAGCGCGACGCTGCGGCGGCTGGCCGGCCTCGGCATCGCGACCTTCGTGGGACACGACGCGGCGAACATTGCCGGCGCGGACGCGGTCGTCACGTCGACTGCCGTGCAGGCCGACAACCCCGAGGTCGTCGCGGCACGCGAGAAGCGCATTCCGGTCGTGCCGCGCGCGTTGATGCTCGCGGAACTGATGCGACTCAAGCAGGGCATCGCCATCGCCGGAACGCACGGCAAGACCACGACGACGAGTCTGGTCGCGAGCGTGCTCGCCGCCGCCGGGCTCGACCCGACCTTCGTGATCGGCGGGCGTCTCAACAGCGCGGGCGCCAATGCGCAACTCGGCAGCGGTGACTACATCGTGGTGGAGGCCGACGAGTCGGACGCCTCGTTCCTGAACCTGCTGCCCGTGATGGCCGTGGTCACGAACATCGACGCCGACCACATGGAGACCTACGGCCACGACTTCGCGCGGCTCAAGAAGGCCTTCGTCGACTTCCTGCATCGCATGCCCTTCTATGGCGTTGCGATCCTGTGCACCGATGACCCGGCCGTGCGCGAGATCGTGACCGAAGTGTCGTGCCCCGTGACCAGCTATGGCTTCGGCGAGGACGCACAGGTGCGTGCGGTCAACGTGCGGGCTATCGGATCGCAGATGCACTTCACCGCGCAGCGCCGCAACGGGGTCACCCTGCCGGATCTCGACATCGTGCTGAACCTGCCCGGCGAGCACAATGTGCGCAACGCGCTGTCGGTGATCGCGGTGGCGGTCGAGCTCGGCGTGCCCGACGAGGCCGTTCAACGCGGCCTTGCGGATTTCAAGGGCGTGGGCCGGCGCTTCCAGGGTTATGGCGAAGTCCGGTCGCAAGGCGCGGGCAGCTTCACGCTGATCGACGACTATGGGCACCACCCGGTCGAGATGGCGGCCACCATCGCGGCCGCGCGTGGCGCCTTCCCGGGCCGGCGTCTGGTGCTTGCGTTCCAGCCGCACCGCTTCACTCGGACGCGGGATTGCTTCGAGGATTTCGTCAAGGTCATCGGGCAGGCCGATGCGGTGCTGCTGGGCGAGGTCTATGCCGCCGGGGAAGCGCCCATCGTGGCGGCGGACGGGCGCTCCCTGGCGCGCGCCCTGCGCGTGGCGGGCAAGGTGGAACCGGTCTTCGTCGACGAGATCACCGCGATGCCGGAGGCGATCCTGGACAACGCGCGCGAAGGCGATGTCGTGATCTGCATGGGGGCAGGCTCGATTGGCGCCGTGCCCGCGAAAGTGGTTGAACTCGGTGGCGCGATGCCGCCGAAATCAGAGCGCCTGACGCGCGAAGGGAGGGCGTTGTGAGCCCCATCGATCCCAAGGCCTTCGGCAAGGTCGCCGTCCTGTTCGGCGGCAGTTCGGCCGAGCGGGAAATCTCCATCATGTCCGGCACGGGCGTGCTCGAGGCTCTGCGTTCGCGCGGTGTCGACGCCCATGCCTTCGACCCGGCCGAGCGCGAGTTGAGCGATCTCAAGCGCGAAGGCTTCGCGCGCTGCTTCGTCGTGCTGCACGGCCGCCACGGCGAGGACGGCACGGTGCAGGGCGCGCTCGAACTGCTCGGCATCCCCTACACCGGCTCGGGCGTGATGGCGTCCAGCGTGGCGATGGACAAGGTCATGACCAAGCGCATCTGGCATGCCGACGGCCTGCCGACGCCGCGCTACGTGCGCCTGGCCTTCGACCAGCAAAGCCGCGAGCAGATCAACGCCGTGCCCGACGTGCTGGGCCTCCCCGTCATCGTCAAGCCGCCGCGCGAGGGCTCGTCCATCGGCGTGACCAAGGTGATGGGGTATTCGCAGATGCAGGACGCCGTCGCGCTCGCGATCCGCTACGACGCCGATGTGCTCTGCGAGGAATTCATCGAGGGCGAGGAAGTCACCTGCGCCGTGCTCGGCAGCGGCCTCGACGCCGTGGCCCTGCCGGTGGTGCGCATCGCCGCACCCGAAGGCGCCTACGACTACCAGAACAAGTATTTCACCGACGACGTGAAGTACCACTGCCCGAGCGGCCTGTCGGCCGAGGAGGAGCAGGAGATCCGCCGCATCACGCTGGCCGCCTACCACCAGCTCGGCTGCCGCGGCTGGGGCCGCGCCGACCTGATGATCCGGGCCAGCGATCGCAAGCCTTTCCTGCTGGAGATGAACACCTCGCCGGGCATGACCTCGCATTCGCTGGTGCCCATGTCGGCGCGGGCCGCGGGCATCGGCTACGAGGACCTCTGCCTGCGCGTGCTCGCCACCGCGACGCTGGATTCCGGTTCGGCACCGAAAGAGGCCAGCCCATGAGCGACAGCATCCCCGTGCCCTTCGACGTCAAGCTGATGAACGTGACCGCGACCCTCGTGTTCGTGCTGTTCACGGCCACGCTGCTGGCGGCGGGTGCATGGTGGGTGCTGCGCCAACCCTTCTTCCCGCTCGCCGGCATCAAGGTCGACGGCGAGGTCACGCACAACAATGCGGTCACGCTGCGCGCCAATGTCGCGCCGCAGCTCGCGGGCAACTTCTTCACGGTCGATCTGGCGCGTGCGCGCACGGCCTTCGAGTCGGTGCCGTGGGTGCGCAAGGCGGTCGTCCGGCGCGAGTTCCCGAACAAGCTGCGCGCCACGCTGACGGAGCACGTGCCCGTCGCGCATTGGGGCGACGAAGCCGGCTCGAAGCTCATCAACGGTTTCGGCGAAGTCTTCGAGGCCAATGTCGCCGAGGTGGACGATCGTCTGCCGCGACTCGACGGGCCGCCCGAACAGGCCAGCCAGGTGCTGGGGATGTACCGGGTGCTGGCACCGATCTTCCAGGGCTATGACCTGCCGATCGAAGAGCTCAGCTTGTCGAGCCGCGGAAGCTGGAGGGTGATCGTCGAAAGCGGTGCCGACATCGAATTGGGGCGTGGGCAGGTCGATGAGGTCACGGCCCGCACGCAGCGTTTCCTGAAGACCGTGACGCCGGTGGCAAGCCAGTACGGGCGCACGGTCGCATCGGTCGAGGGTGCCGACTTGCGGCACAACGAGGGCTACGCGCTGCGGCTGCGCGGCGTCACCACGGTCGTTCCCGACCCCAAGAAGAAATAGCGATTAGAGGAAGCTTCATGTCCAAAGAGTACAAAGATCTCGTTGTCGGCCTCGACATCGGCACCGCCAAGGTGATGGCGGTGGTGGCCGAGGTGCTGCCCAACGGCGAGCTCAAGTTGGCCGGGCTCGGCATCGCGCCCAGCAACGGGCTCAAGCGCGGCGTGGTGGTGAACATCGACGCCACGGTGCAGAGCATCCAGCAGGCCCTCAAGGAGGCCGAGCTGATGGCGGACTGCAAGATCAGCCGCGTCTACACCGGCATCACGGGCAGCCACATCCGCGGCATCAATTCGAGCGGGATGGTGGCGGTGAAGGACAAGGAAGTCACGCCCGCCGATGTCGCCCGCGTGGTCGAAACGGCGCGTGCCATCAACATCTCCAGCGACCAGCGCCTGCTGCTGGTGGAGCCGCAGGAATTCGTGATCGACGGCCAGGACGTGAAGGAGCCGATCGGCATGAGCGGCATGCGCCTCGAAGCGAAGGTGCACATCGTCACCGGCGCGCAGAGTGCGGCGGAGAACATCATCAAGTGCGTGCGGCGCTGCGGGCTCGAGGTCGACCAGCTGATGCTCAATCCGCTGGCATCGAGCCAGGCGGTGCTGACCGAGGACGAGCGAGAACTCGGCGTCGTGCTGGTCGACATCGGCGCGGGCACCACGGACGTGGCGATCTTCACCAATGGCGCCATCCGGCACACGGCAGTGATCCCGATCGCCGGCGACCTGATCACCAGCGACATCGCGATGGCGCTGCGCACGCCGACGAAAGACGCCGAAGACATCAAGGTCGAGAACGGCTATGCGAAGCAGCTGCTGGCCGACCCGGACACGCAAGTCGAAGTGCCGGGACTCGGCGACCGCGGCCCGCGCATGCTGAGCAAGCAGGCGCTGGCCGGCGTGATCGAGCCGCGCATCGAGGAGATCTTCTCGCTCGTTCAGCAGGTGATCCGCGAGTCGGGCTACGAAGAGGTACTGTCTTCGGGCGTGGTGCTCACCGGCGGCAGCGCAGTGATGCCCGGGATGGTCGAGCTTGGCGAGGACATCTTCCTGAAGCCGGTGCGGCGCGGCATTCCGAAGTATTCGAGTGCGTTGTCCGACATGGTCGCGCAGCCGCGTGCTGCGACGGTCATGGGTCTGCTCGAGGAAGCGCGCTACGCACGACTGCGCGGCTTCAAGGTGGCCCAGAAAAACGGTTCCGTGAAGACGGCTTTTGGCCGCTTCAAGGACTTCATTGTGGGGAATTTTTGATGACCCCCAGGCTTGCCCACTGCGTGTGGCCTCCTACCCCCTTGCAGGGGGCAACCCCGGCGGACCGGCGGAGCCGGATCCGCGGCGTTCCTGGTGGGGGGGCGAAGCTGTGAAACCTTTTCCTCTTTGGCTAGCCGGTGCGGGGCCGCCGCGTCATTTCAACGAGCGATGGCGACGGACGGGTCCACCGCCATAAGCACTCTCGGTTCCAACAATAAATTCATTCGCAAATAAGTGGCAACTGCAAATTCAAGGAGTCAGAAAATGGCTATCGAAATGATCGAGATCGAAGAGTTCAACCAAGGCACGCAGATCAAGGTGATCGGTGTCGGCGGTGGCGGCGGCAACGCGGTCGCCCACATGATGGACCGTGGCGTGCAGGGCGTGCAGTTCGTCTGCGCGAACACCGACGCGCAGGCCTTGTCGCGCAGCAATGCGCACAAGACCATCCAGCTCGGCACCAACGGGCTGGGCGCAGGCAGCAAGCCCGAGAAGGGTCGCGACGCGGCAGAGGCGGCGATCGACGACATCCGAGAGGCGATCGCCGGCGCGCACATGCTGTTCATCACGGCGGGCATGGGCGGTGGCACGGGTACCGGTGCTGCGCCGGTGATCGCGCGCGTCGCGAAGGAAATGGGCATCCTCACGGTGGGCGTGGTGACCAAGCCCTTCGACTGGGAAGGCGGTCGCCGCATGACCAACGCCGACGTCGGCCTGGCCGAGCTCGAAGCCAATGTCGACTCGCTGATCGTCGTGCTCAACGAGAAGCTGCTCGACGTGCTCGGCGAGGACGTCACGCAGGACGAAGCCTTCGCGCACGCCAACGACGTACTCAAGAATGCTGTGGGCGGCATCTCGGAAATCATCAACGAGTACGGCGGCGTGAACGTCGACTTCGAAGACGTCCGCACCGTGATGGGCGAACCGGGCAAGGCCATGATGGGCACGGCCGCCGCCAGCGGTCCGGACCGTGCGCGGATCGCCGCCGAGCAGGCCGTGGCCTGCCCGCTGCTCGAAGGCATCGACCTCTCGGGCGCCAAGGGCGTGCTGGTGCTCGTGACGGCGTCGAAGGCATCGCTCAAGCTGAGCGAATCCAAGCTCGCGATGAACACCATCCGTGCCTACGCCTCACCCGACGCGCATGTGATCTACGGCGCCGCCTACGACGACAACCTCGGCGACGAGATGCGCGTGACCGTGGTCGCGACCGGCCTTTCGCGCCAGGACGCACGCCGCCAGGCACCGACGCTCGAAGTGATCCGCACCGGCACCGACAACATCCCCTTCAACGTGCCGACGCTCGGCACCGCGAGCGCACATGGCCACGGCCACTCGATCGGCCAGCCGAACTACGACGGCATGGCGGTGCCCAGCGTGTGGCGCACCAACCGCACCATGGCGGCTGCCAAGGTGGATGCGCTGTCGTCGGGCGGCATGGACGATTTCGAGATCCCCGCCTTCCTGCGCCGCCAGGCCGACTGATCGGGTTGCCGTGGGGGCTATAGCGGAGATAGCGAGGCATACGGTACGCCGGATGCCTCGCGCCTCTAAAATCGCGCCCGTGCTCCGACAACGAACCCTCAAATCCATCACGCGCGCCGTGGGCGTAGGCCTGCACAGCGGCCAGCGCGTGGAACTTACCCTGCGGCCCGCACCCATCGATCACGGGATCGTGTTCCGCCGTGTGGACCTGCCCGAGCCGGTCGAGATCCCGATGACCGCCGAGGCCGTCACCGACACCCGGCTGGCGTCGACGGTGTCGTCGGGCGGTGCCAAGGTGCAGACCGTCGAGCACCTGATGTCGGCCTGCGCCGGTCTGGGCATCGACAACCTGCTGATCGACATCACGGCCGACGAGGTGCCGATCCTCGACGGCTCTGCCTCGTCCTTCGTGTTCCTGCTGCAAAGCGCGGGCATCGAACTCCAGAGCGCGCCGCGCCGCTTCATCCGCGTGACACGTCCGGTCGAGGTGCGCGAAGGCGAAGGCGCCGACGCCAAGTGGGCGAGGCTCGATCCGTTCCACGGCTTCAAGCTCAGCTTCGAGATCGATTTCGATCATCGTGTCGTCAACTCCACCGGCCAGCGCGTCGAGTTCGATCTCGGCAGCGGGTCCTACAGCCGCGACATCGCGCGCGCGCGCACCTTCGGCTTCACCAAGGAGGTCGAATACATGCGATCGAAGGGCCTGGCCCTCGGCGGCGGGCTCGACAACGCCATCGTCATGGACGACACCAAGGTGCTGAATGCGGGCGGGCTTCGCTACGACGACGAGTTCGTCAAGCACAAGATCCTGGACGCGATGGGTGACCTCTACGTCATCGGTCAGCCGCTGCTGGCCGCCTACAGCGCCTTCCGTTCGGGCCATGCACTCAACAACAAGCTGCTGCGCGAACTGCTCGCGCACGACGATGCCCACGAGATCGTGACCTTCGACGACGAGAAGTGCGCGCCGACCGGCTTCGCCGAAGTCGCACGCGCCTGGTAGCCCGGCTCCGCCGATGCTGATCTTCCGGTGGGCCATCCTGTTGCTGCTGCTCGTGGCCGGGGCGTCGTTCGCGTTCTATGCCGGCACCGGACAATTCAAGTACCGTCGTTTCGGCTGGATCGTGCTCAAGTGGACGCTGCTGGCGGCCTTCGGCTTCTTCGCGGTGCTGATCGCCGAGAGGGTGTTCTAGGCCGGCGCTACCCTGAGTGCGTCCGGCGGAGCGAAGACGCGAGTCATCGAGCATGTCGCGCCTTGCCGCTAGACCGGGACGATTTCCGTGCTCACCCGGGACTTGGTGATGTCATTGGATTCGATCAGCACATCCAGCACGTTCTGGAAGCCGGAGATTTCCCTGTGCTCCAGCATCCTCTCGTAGTAGTCCCTGCCGAGATGCGATTTCTCCAGGTGCTGCTGGATGGCCTGGTGCAGGCTGTTCAACGTCAGGGGAATGTCGAAGATCTCGATATGCCCCGCGACATTCGACGAGAGATCGACGTGAAAGTCGTAGGGCCGCATCGTTCCTGCGTCCACCTTGATGGGCTGCCATTTCCGGGAATGGCGCTTGGCCGTGACCTTGTCGTACATGTCGGCCGACAGGTCGTTCGGGATGAGGATCTTGAAGCGGAAGTCCTCGAACGGCAGCGAGCGACCGTCGACCACGATGTGCTTCTGGTCGATCAGCCGCTGGCAGGTCCGCACGACGAAGTTCTCGAAGTAGCCGTGCGCCAGCGACACGGAAGGCAGAAGCCCCAATTCGAAGGTGCGGCCGCGCTTGTCGATCTCCTTCTTGATCCTTGCGCAGATGTCGCGCAGGGCCTTGTCCTGCGCTTCGCCCGGCTCGCCGGGAAACGTTGGCAAGGAGATGCCGAGCAGATCGCTGGGCAACTTGACGCCGTCCTGGCAGACAAGGAATGCCTTTCGCGGTCCGAGGCCACCAAGGAACAGGCCGAACTCGAAGACCACGTTGTCGCGCGGCACATCGAAGACCTCGTCGCGAGACTGAGCAAAGTCGTCGGCAGTCGCCACCAGCACGCCGATGTCGTACAGGTTGATGCCCTTGACGAGCGTATCGAAATAGCTCTTGTTGAATGTGAAGACCTCCTTGTCCCAGATGGTGCAGGTTGCCCATCGGGACAGATGCTTCTTCACCTTCCTGGCGACTTCGATGCCCTCGGATGACGAGCCAATGAAGACTTGCGGCTTCAGAACCACGGTCGTGCCCTCCGGGTTGACTGCCGCTGCCAGGATGCAGCGTCAGCGGAACGGGCCGACTATGCCTTGCCGGACGAGCGTTGAGAAGCGGCGGCGCCCCCTAGCGCGTCCGCCCCTGCCGATACATCCCGGTGGTGGTCCTTCCGAGCGCCGTAGCTTGCCCGAGCCGGGCCATGGAACTCCCGACGTGGGCATGCGTGATCGCGATGCCCAGCGCGTCGGCTGCGTCGCTGCCGGGCACCCCGGGCAGGTGAAGAAGGCGCTTGACCATCTCCTGCACCTGCGCCTTCGCGGCACCGCCATGGCCGGCCACGGCTTGCTTCATCTGCAGCGCCGTGTACTCGGCCACGGAGAGATTGCACGTGACCAGCGCCGTGATGCACGCGCCGCGGGCCTGGCCGAGCAACAGCGTGGATTGCGGATTGACGTTGACGAATACGATCTCCACCGCCGCTGCGTCGGGCTTGTAGCGCTCCGCGATCTCGCCAATGCCGTCGAACAGCACCTTGAGGCGCGCCGGCAGTTCGCCGCGCGCCAGGTGCTTGGTGCTGATGGTGCCGCTGGCGACGTAGCGCAGCGCGTGGCCATCCATGTCGACCACGCCGAAGCCGGTGGTCTGGAGTCCGGGGTCGATGCCGAGGATGCGCATCAGGGGCTCATACGTCGAAGTACCAGCGCACCGCGTGGAAGAACACCGGAGCGGCGAAGCAGAGCGCATCCACGCGGTCCAACAGACCGTTGGCGCCGGTCACGCCCACGCCGCGCCGGCCCCAGTTGGGGATGCCGCGGTCGCGCTTGAGTGCCTTCATCACGAGGTGGCCCATGGAGCCCGCCACGCAGGCGATCAGCGACATGGCGAGCGCCTGCCCGAATTTGAACGGCGTGATGAAGGAGAGCAGTGCGCCGACCACGCTGGCGATCGCCATGCCCAAGGCCCAACTGGTCCAGTTGAAGCTGCGGCTCACGTTCGGCGCGAAGGGTGGCTGCATGAACAGCCGATAGCGCGCCGCAGCGAGCCAGCCTTTCGGCGGCTCCGGCGGCGGCGCACCTTCCACCGGCATCGTCTTCCGGCGCGACACGAGGTGCTGGACGATCATGCAGGTCTGCACCACGAACACGAGATAGAAGACGAGGAATGCGTTCTTGCCTTCGTAGCGCGGAAAGGACAGCAGCAGCAGCGCAGGGACATGGCTCATGCCGTAGACGCAGACCATGATCCCCCATTGCAGCTTGGCGTTGCGCTCGAGGAAGTGGCTCGGATCGTCGGCCAGCGCGCTCACCACCGGAATCGCGAGGAACACATAGACCGGGATGAACACCGTGAACAGGTCGAAGTGCGCCGTCGCAACCAGCCAGAACTGGATCGGCAGCACGAAGAAGAAGGCAAGGATCAGGCTGCGATGGTCTCCGCGCCGGGTCGGCGACATCGAGATGAACTCGCGCAACGCAAGGAAGGAGATGAACGCGAAAAGCAGCGTCGCGACCTTCTCGCCCAGTGCCCAGCCGACCCAGAACACGATCACCATCACCCACGTCGTGCGCAGGAGCGCGCGGAAGTGATGAAGCTCGCGCTGCCAGATCTCGTCATGTACCGGGTTGCGGCGCTCCCTGAAGCTCAGCAGGAAGGCCACGGTGCTCACGATGAACAGCAGCCCGAACACGATGAAGAAGAGGGCAGCGACCTGGTGGGTCGATGAAAGATTGCGGAGGTACTGGTACATCTAGACGTCCCGCAGCGCGACCACGGCCTCGCGGGCCCGATCGAGAAAGGGGCGTCGCTCTTCACCCGCTTCAAGCTGGATGGGTTCGCCGAAGGTGACCGAGCAGAGGATCGGCACCGGCACTACCTCGCCCTTGGGCATCACCCGCTGCACGTTGTCGATCCAGGCCGGTACGAGCACCGCTTCCGGGAACATCTGCGCGAGCGTAAACAGGCCCGACTTGAACTTCTGCGGCTCGCCCGTGTGGCCGCGCGTGCCCTCCGGGAAGATGATGATCGAGTCACCGCTCTGCAGCGCTTCGATCAGGGGCTGGAGCGGAGCGAGCGCCTCGACGCTGCCGGGCGTCGCAAGCGGCACCGGTTCTGGACCGGGCTGCGACAGCGGTAGTTCGACCTGGGAAGTCCATGGCTCGACGGGCGCCGGATCCGGCGGCGGGACGTCGTCGAACGACGGCTCGATGCGCTCGGCCGGTGGTGGTGGCGCGGGCGGCTCGGGTGGCACCACCGGTGCGCCACCGCCGCGCTCCACGTAGATCGCATGGAACACCTCGGTCGTGATCCAGCGCTTGAAGGTCGAGTTGGCCCAGTAGTCGCGCGCGGCGATCGGCCGCGTGATGCTGCGCAGCTCTTCGGGAAGAGCGGCCCAGATCATCACGAGATCGAGATGGCTTTGGTGATTGGCGAAGTAGATGCGCTGCTCGGCCTTGGGCGGGCATCCCCACCAACGCGCCTGCGCGCCGGTGAGCAACCGGATCAAGGCCAGCAATCCCCACCCCGTGAACTTGGCAAGCATGAAGTCGATGATAGGTTGAGCTAGGGCAGTTCCGCGGCCGGCATTCGCGCCACGATCGTGCCGGTGCGGCTGGCGAGGTAGCCCGAGCCTTGGCGGCGCTCGAAGTACTTGGGGCTGGGCAGCATCACGGCGAGCCGTGCGGCCTCGCTGGCGCTGAGCCGTGACGCGGGCTTCCTGAAGTAGTGCTGGGCCGCGGCTTCGGCGCCGAAGATGCCTTCGCCCCATTCGACATTGTTGAGGTAGATCTCGAGAATGCGCTGCTTGCTCAGCATCACTTCGAGCGCGGTGGCGAGCACCAGCTCCTGCCCTTTGCGCAGCAGCGTGCGCTCGCCGGACAACAGCAGGTTCTTGGCCAGTTGCTGGGTGATGGTCGAGCCGCCGCGCAACTGTGGCGCGCGCGGCTCCTTGCCCCGCGCGCGCATCTGCGCGGCGCGGCGGGCGGCGAGTTCCTCGGCCTTGGCATTGCGCTGGCGGGCCCGCTCGATGGCCTCCCACTCCACGCCCTGGTGATAGACGAACTCGCTGTCCTCGCTCGCGATCACCGCGCGCTTGAGCGAGTCGGAGATCTGCGTATAGGGAACCCAGCGCTGCTGCCAGTCGCGTTCGCCGTTGCTGCGTCCGTGGGTCGCGAGCTGCCACGCCTCGGAGCGCTGGAAGGCCGTGGATTCGGGGTCGATGGCCGCCATCGCGGCGATCCGCAGGATGAAGAAGAGCTGGAGCGCAAAGGCGGCGATCAGCAGGCAGCCGAGCCAGCGAAGAAAGGGCTTCACTTCGCGTCGACGATGGCGCGCAGTTCGGCCAGCACCGTGGCCGTCGGCGGCCGGATGCCGCGCCAGGTCTCGAAGGCTTCGGCCGCCTGTTCGACCAGCATGCCGAGTCCGTCGCGCGGCACGGCGCCGTGCGCGCGGCGGCCGTCGACTGGGACTTCGCCGCCCGCCAGGCTCGAAGCCGTGGCGTTGATCACCACGTCGAAGGTGCCGGGCACTTCGTGCAGTGCCTGCGCCTCCAGCGCGACGTGGTGCTGCAGTGCGAGTGGCGCGTGGCGCTGGACCAGCGCAATGGCCTTCGCGAGCGTGCGGTTGGCAACGACGACGCGTCGCGGACGGGCTTCGAGCAACGGACCCAGCACGCCCGCAGCCGCGCCGCCCGCGCCGAGCAGCAGCAATTCGCTGCTTGAGATCGCAACGCCCGCGTGCAGCGTGATGTCGTTGACCAGCCCGATGCCGTCACTGTTGTCGCCGTGGACGCCATCCTCACGAAAGCTCAGCAAGTTGACGGCGTGCGCCAGCGTTGCGCGCGGCGTCAGGTGCTGCGCCGCGAGCGCGGCAGCATCGAACTTGAAGGGCACCGTGACGTTGCAGCCGCGTGCCGTGCCCGCGGCGTCGGCGCGAAAGGCCGCGACGGCATCGGCAAATCCACCGATCGGTACAAGGCGTCGGCCGTAGTCGAGCGTCTGGCCGGTGAGTTCGGCGAAGCGCGCATGAATCCAGGGCGAGCGGCTGTGCTCGACCGGATTGCCCATCACGCAGTACAGGTCCATGGCGTCGCCTCGCTCATTGTCTGGACGAAAGCTGCGTCTCGAGCGTCTCGTCGTGGGTGAACTTGAAGCGCGACGGCAGCACGATCTGGTCGGACTGGCGCCGCATCGCATCGGTGAACTTGCCGAAGCTGCCGATGCTGCGCACGATCGCCTGAGCGCGCCGGTCCAGCAGGCGGTTGCCCGAGCTCTCGACGATGTCGGTCGCGAGGATCGAGCCGTCGTGATTGACGGTCACCATCATCGTGAGCTCGCCGTACATCTTCTTGCCCGCGGCCTCGGGGAAGTTCTCGGTGCCGCGCACCTCGATCTTGCGACGGAGGGCATCGACGTAGGCGGCATAGGCGGCCTCGCGCGTGGCGGGGCTGATGTAGCGCTTCTTGGGCCGTGCGTTCTCTTCGTTGACGCGGCGTTCGATTTCCGCGAGCAGGTCGACCAGTTGGCGGCGCTTTTCCTCGCGGGCGTCGTTTTCGGTCGGATTGCCCTGGCTGCGGGGATCGGGCACCGGCATCGATGCGAGCTGCTGCTTGATCTGGGCGAGCAGCAGCATCTGCTGCTGCTGCATCGATTCGAGTTGGCGCTGCTGCTCTTCCATCGCGTCGCCCGTGGTCGTGAAGGCGGAGGGCGGCAGCGGGCTGGTGGCGCGTCCCTTGTCGAGATCGCCGCCGCCGGCCAGCGAGGCCTGGGCGATCGCCTTCGCCTTGTCGGGTCGCTCATTGGTCCGGGCATTGACCAGGATGACCTCCAGCGGCGTCTCCTTGAAGACGCGGTTGAAGGACTCCGGATCGACGAATCGGACGGTCAGCAGGGCCGCATGGGCGACCACGGACAGGCCGAGCGCAATCTGCAGCGTGCTGAGGTCGCGCAGGTTCATCGGTTGATTTCCTCTTCCAGGCTCATGCCGGAGCGTTCTCCGGTGCGGCCTCGCTGTCCGCGAGGTCGACCGCGATCGCGATCGGGCCGGCGACCTCTTCCTCGTCCTCGCCGGCTTCGTCCTCTGGCGTGGCTTCGGACGGCGCTGCATCGAGACGCTCGATGACGGAGCCGTGCACGTCGAGCGCGATCTCGTCGATCTCGCCGAGCTTGACGCGCACGTGCGCGCCGCGAAGCAGTCCCTGCGTCCCAGTCACCTGGAACACCAGCGGCAGTGTGTCGGCACGCACCAGCGCACCGTTGGGCACGTCCTTGACCAGGGTCGCGTCGAGTTCGGTGATGCCCTGCTGTTGCAGGTACTTGAGCGTCCAGAAGCGCTCCATGCCGCCCTGGTGCGCGTTGTAAGTGCTGTAGGCCGCGTCGAATCCCGAGAGGATGGAGAACAGGTCGGCATCCTTCGGCTTGAACGGCGCGGCCAGCGCAGCGGTCTTGCCGTGGCGCGCGGCCGCGATGATCTGCCACTGGTTCACGAGGTCGGTGTAGCGGCGCAGCGGCGAGGTGCTCCAGGCGTAGCTCTTCACACCGAGACCGGCATGCGGCAGGGCGCGTGTGCCCATGCGCACCTTGATGCCGGGCGCGAGGCTGGCCTGGCTGCGGTAGAGGCCCGGCACGCCCAGTTCGCCGAGCCAGCCGCCCCAGCTGCTGTTGGCGAGGATCATGGCCTCGGACACGATCAGGTCGAGCGGCGCGCCGCGCTGGCGCGTGGTGATCTGCACCTGCTCGCTGCCGGTGGGCTCGCCGTCGTTGCCGACGAGGCGGAAGTTGTAGTCGGGCCGGTTGAAGCTCTCTGGCTTGCCGCGCACCACTTCGCGCTGCGCCTTCAGCTGCTTTGCCAGGCGGAACAGGAAGGACAGCGGCTCGCGCACGCCTTGGGCCACCGCGGGCGTGCTGTCGGCGTTCACCGATGCATCCTCCAGCCACGCCTGCGTGACGACGGCGTCGAGCTGGTCGTGCCGCAGGTTGGCGACGATCGGCACGCGCTCGAGGCGGGTCTGGGTGCCCTTCAGTTCGAGCGTCGATTCGTCGAAGGTCGCATAGAGCGAGACGGCCGGGCAGTCGCGGCCTTCCTGCAGGGTGTAGGCCTCGACCACGTGGTCGGGCAGCATCGTGATCTTGTGGCCCGGCATGTAGACAGTCGACATGCGCGCACGCGCCACCTGATCGATCGGGCTGCCCGGCACGAGTGCCAGGCCCGGCGCCGCGATGTGGATGCCGACGATCACCGTGCCGGTGCCGAGGCCCCGTACCGACAGCGCGTCGTCGATCTCGGTGGTCTGCGAATCGTCGATCGAGAAGGCCTGCACATCCGCCAGCGGCAACTCGTCGGCAATGACGGGCGCGGTGAGCGCCGGGAAGGCGGTGCCCTTCGGAAAGTTCTCGAACAGGAAGCGGTGCCAGTGGAACTGGTAGGACGAGTCGATGGCGCCTGCCCGCTTCAGCAAATCGAGCGGCGCCCGCTGCGTGGCGCGCGAAGCCTCGACGACAGCCTTGTATTCCGGCGCGTTCTTGTCGGGCCGGAACAGGATCTTGAAGAGTTGCTCGCGCACCGGCGCCGGGCACTCGCCGGCCGCCAGTTGGGCGGACCAATCGGCGATCTGTGCCTGGACGGCTTTCTTCTTCTCGATGGCCGCCAGCGCCTGCTGGATGATCTCGGCCGGTGCCTTCTTGAAACGGCCCTTGCCGGCTCGGCGGAAATAGTGCGGTGCCTCGAACAGCGCCAGCAGGGCCGCGGCTTGCTGGACGAGGGGCGGATTGGCCTGGAAATACTCGGCGGCGAGCTCGGCGAAGCTGAACTCGCCCTCGGGCGCGAATTCCCACGCCAGGTCGAGATCGACCGCGGCGGCCATCGCTCGCGCCTCGGCCAGCAGCTCGGGCGGCGCCGGCTTCTCGAACCGCAGCACGATGTTGGCGCCCTTGACCTTGACGCGCTTGCCGGTCTCGAGCTCGACCTGCGCAGAGGACTCCGCCTCCGACAGGACGCGGCCACCCAGGTACTTGCCGGCTTCTTCGAACAATACAAACATGGCGCGGATTGTCCCATGGGCTGCGGCGTGTTCCGCCGCTCGCAGACCCTCGGAAAGCCTCAGACAGGGTCGATGAAGGCCAGCACCTCGTCGAGGTGGCGCTCCTCGAAGTCCGAGAGCGCGTGGTCGCCGCCTTCGAGCAGCTCGATGCGGCTGCCGGGGTAGCGGTCGGTCATTTCGCGCCAGTCGAGCACTTCGTCGCCCTTGGCGATGATGGCGAAGACCTGGTCGGGCCGCGCCAGCGGTCCGGCATCGAGCACGCGCAGCTCGCCGATGTACTCCGGCCGGAAGTGGAAATGCTCGGCCGGGTCGTGCCAGAGCGTCTGGTCGCCGATCTGGCGCACCAGGTCGCGGGCAGGGTGGACGGCCGGATTCAGGAGCACGGCCCGGCAATGGGTGGTGCTGGTGACATAGGTGGCATAGAAGCCGCCCAGGGAAGAGCCGACGACCGCCATGGAGCTTCGCGGCCAGTCGGCGATGCCCCGCATCACGAGGTCGATCGCCTCGCGCGGCGAAGGCGGCAGCTGGGGGCACCACCACCGCAGGTGCGGGTGCTCCCGGGCAACACGCTGCGCCATGAGCGTGGCCTTGGTCGAGCGGGGTGACGAGCGAAAACCGTGCAGGTAGAGCAGGTGGGTGGTTCGCGGCATGGGGCGACATTATCAGGACTGCGACCGAAAAAGCCTTCGGAGCCTCTCCCGAGTGCGCGAGGGCGCGATAATCCGCACCCGAAACATCCACCCGGACCCCATGTCAGCCGTCTTCCACCAACCCTCGCTCGCGCGACGCCTGTTGCCCGTGTTCCAGGGTTTCGACGGTTTCCTCGCCTTTGCCGTGCTGCTCCTGGCCTGCGCCGGCATGCTGACGATGTATTCGTCGGGCTACGACCACGGCACCCGTTTCTCCGACCATGGCCGCAACATGCTGCTGGCCGGCTTCATCATGTTCGTTGTCGCCCAGGTGCCCCCACAGCGCCTGATGTTCTTTGCCGTGCCGCTCTATACCGTGGGCGTGGGCCTGTTGGTGGCCGTGGCGCTCTTCGGCATCACCAAGAAGGGCGCGCAGCGCTGGATCAACGTGGGTGTGGTGATCCAGCCCAGCGAAATCCTCAAGATCGCGATGCCGCTGATGCTGTCCTGGTGGTTCCAGCGGCGCGAAGGGCAGTTGCGGGCGCTGGATTTCGTGGTCGCGACGCTCCTGCTGGTCGTGCCCATCGGCCTGATCATGAAGCAGCCCGATCTCGGCACGGCGCTGCTGGTGCTGGCCACCGGGCTGTCGGTGATCTTCTTCGCGGGGCTGTCGTGGAAGCTGATCGTGCCGCCGGTGGTGATCGGCCTGATCGCGGTGGCGCTCATCGTGGGCTTTGAATCGCAACTGTGCGCGGACGGATTCGACTGGCGGATCCTGCACGACTACCAGAAGCAGCGCATCTGCACGCTGCTCGACCCCACCAAGGACCCGCTCGGCAAGGGATTCCACATCATCCAGGGGATGATCGCCATCGGTTCGGGCGGCGTCGGCGGCAAGGGCTTCATGCAGGGCACGCAGACGCACCTGGAATTCATCCCTGAGCGCACCACCGACTTCATCTTCGCCGCCTATTCCGAGGAGTTCGGCCTGATCGGCAACCTGGCGCTGATCGCCGGCTTCATCTTCCTGATCTTCCGCGGACTCGCGATCGCGCTGGACGCGCCGACGCTGTTCTCCCGCCTCCTGGCCGGCGCGGTGACGATGATCTTCTTCACGTACGCCTTCGTGAACATGGGGATGGTGAGCGGCATCCTGCCGGTGGTGGGCGTCCCGTTGCCATTCATCAGCTACGGCGGCACCGCGATGGTGACGCTGGGTCTGGGTCTTGGAATCCTGATGTCCATATCCCGCGCCAAGCGACTAATGCAATCCTGACCTTTCGAGGAACACCGCGGAACCGGCTCTGCCGGGCCGCCGGTGTTGCCCCCGGTAGGGGGTGGCGGCTACACGAAGTGAGCAAGCCTGGGGGCGAGCAGATGCCCACGAGCCTAGAATGTTTTCATGATTTCTCGCGAACCCACCATCGAGCGCCTCGCCACGGCGCAGGAACTCCTGCTCACGCCCTTCGGTCTCGACGAATCGCACCTCTCCCGTGCGCTTGCCGAGATCACTGCGCACAAGGTGGACGACGCCGACCTCTACTTCCAGTACACCCGCAGCGAGGGCTGGAGCCTGGAAGAGGGCATCGTCAAGACCGGCAGTTTCAGCATCGACCAGGGTGTCGGTGTTCGCGCCGTCAGCGGCGAGAAGACGGCTTTCGCCTATTCGGACGACATCTCCGAAGCCTCGTTGCTCGACGCGGCGCGCACGGTTCGCTCGATCTCCGCCGCCGGGCGCACGGCGCGGGTGAAGGCGCCGACGCGAAAGATCGCGTCCAGCCGATCGCTCTACGGCGCGGTCGATCCGATCTCCACGCTCGACAGCACCGCGAAGGTCCAGCTTCTCGAGCGGGTCGAGAAACTCGCTCGCTCCCGCGATCCGCGTGTCGCGCAAGTGATGGCCGGCCTCGCGAGCGAGTACGACGTGGTGCTGGTGGCGCGCGCCGATGGCACGCTGGCCGCCGATGTGCGACCGCTGGTGCGCCTGTCCGTCACCGTGATCGCCGAGCAGAACGGCCGCCGCGAGGTCGGTTCGGGCGGCGGCGGCGGGCGCTTCGGACTGGCCTACTTCGATGACGAGCACATCGCGCAATACGTGGACCAGGCCGTCAAGTCGGCGCTCGTCAACCTCGATTCGCGTCCGGCCCCCGCTGGCGAAATGACCGTGGTGCTTGGTCCGGGCTGGCCTGGCATCCTGTTGCACGAGGCCATCGGCCACGGCCTGGAAGGCGACTTCAACCGCAAGGGATCGAGCGCGTTCTCGGGCCGCATCGGCGAACGCGTTGCCGCGAAGGGCGTGACGGTGCTCGACGACGGCACCATTGCCGACCGCCGCGGCTCGCTCAATGTCGATGACGAGGGCAACGCCACGCAGCGCAACGTGCTGATCGAGGACGGCATCCTCAAGGGCTACATCCAGGATTCGATGAATGCTCGGCTGATGAAGACGAAGGCGACCGGCAACGGCCGGCGCGAGAGCTATGCGCACGCGCCGATGCCGCGCATGACCAATACCTACATGCTGAGCGGCGACCGCGTGCCGGAAGAAATCGTGGCCAGCATCAAGAAGGGCCTCTATGCCACCAACTTCGGTGGCGGACAGGTCGACATCACGAGCGGCAAGTTCGTGTTCTCGGCGAGCGAGGCCTACTGGGTCGAGAACGGCAAGATCCAGTACCCGGTGAAGGGTGCCACGCTCGTGGGCAACGGGCCGGATGCGCTCACGCGCGTCACGATGATCGGCAATGACATGGCGCTCGATTCAGGCGTAGGCACCTGCGGCAAAGAAGGCCAGAGCGTGCCGGTCGGCGTCGGCCAGCCCACCCTGCGCATCGACGGCCTGACCGTCGGCGGGACTGCATGAGCTCGCCCCCAGGATGCGCGCACTTCGTGTCGCTTCTCCAACCCCCGGCCGGGGGCGACGTCGGCGGCCCGGCGGTGCCGGTTCCGCGACGTCCCCTGGCGTTCGTTCCCCAGTGCGTAGTGGGTATGTGTTAAATTCGCGACTTATGTCCGCTGCACGCGCTTATTACTTTGCCTACTTTTGGTTCCCGGTTTCCGGCGGACGAGAGGCGCGCGCGTAAAAGCAGCTGACAAGCAGAACCTCCCAAAACCGCCGGTGCCACAAGCCCGGCGGTTTTTTTTATTGCCCTCACGAAATCAAGACACCCGAAAAGGACCGACTCATGAGCACGAAAGCCGCCCCGGCCAGCGACACCTGGTATGCGAACGTCGAAAAGACCAGCCAGACCGACGACGAACGCATCAAGGACATCAACGTGTTGCCTCCTCCAGAGCATCTGATTCGCTTTTTCCCGATCCGGGGCACGCCCGTGGAATCACTGATCACCGGCACCCGTCGGGCGATCCACAACATCATGGCCGGCAAGGACGACCGGCTGCTGGTCGTGATGGGCCCGTGCTCCATCCACGACCCGGCCGCGGCACTCGAATACGCCCGGCGCCTGAAGGCCGAGCGCGAGAAATACGCCGACACGCTGGAGATCGTGATGCGCGTGTACTTCGAGAAACCGCGTACCACGGTGGGATGGAAGGGGCTGATCAACGACCCGTACCTCGACGAAAGCTTCCGCATCGACGAAGGTCTGCGCATCGCGCGACAGTTGCTGATCGACATCAATCGGCTGGGCCTGCCGGCGGGCAGCGAGTTCCTCGACGTGATCTCTCCGCAGTACATCGGCGACCTGATCTCCTGGGGCGCGATCGGCGCGCGCACCACCGAAAGCCAGGTGCACCGCGAACTGGCCTCCGGCCTGTCGGCACCGATCGGCTTCAAGAACGGCACGGACGGCAACATCCGCATCGCGACCGATGCGATCCAGGCCGCTGCGCGCGGACACCACTTCCTCTCGGTGCACAAGAACGGCCAGGTCGCGATCGTGCAGACCAACGGCAACAGGGACTGCCACGTGATCCTGCGCGGCGGCAAGGCGCCCAACTACGACGCGGCCAGCGTCGCGGCCGCCTGCAAGGACCTCGAAGCCGCCAAGCTGCCGCCGAAGCTCATGGTCGATTGCAGCCACGCGAACAGCAGCAAGCAGCACCAGAAGCAGATCGACGTGGCCAAGGACATTGCCGCGCAGATCGCGGGCGGCAGCCGCAGCGTGTTCGGATTGATGGTCGAGAGCCACCTGACCGCCGGCGCGCAGAAGTTCACGCCGGGCAAGGACGACATCGCCGGCCTCGAATACGGCAAGAGCATCACCGACGCCTGCCTCGGCTGGGACGATTCGACACAGGTGCTGGACGTGCTGTCGCAAGCCGTCAAGCAGCGCCGCGGGTGATCCCGCTCGCGGCCTCGATCAGATCAGCGCCGCGAGGTCGGGCCAGTGGTGGCGCACGAGGGCGGCCTCGTCGCCATCGGGCTGCATGAACGAGAAATCGTCGAAGTCGAAGCCGGGGCCGACGGTGCAACTCACGAGCGTGTAGTCGTCGGCGCCCTCGGAGATGATGGGCCGGGCTGCCTGCCAACGGCCGGCAGGCACCGTGTGTTGCGGTCGGGTGCCGTGGACGTCGACAGGTCCCAGCCGCACGTGGGCCGGCGCGGTGCGCAGCGCGGCATCGCTGATCCAGAGCGCGAGCGGTGCGCCTTCGAGATGGATCCATACCTCGTCGGACTGCACCCTGTGCCAGCGCGAATGCTGGTCGGCCTCCAGCAGGAAATAGATGGTGGTGAGCGCGTCGCGCGCGGGGCGGCCGTCGGCGGGCATCACCTGCGTGGACGAGCGAAACATCTCACGGAACCATCCGCCTTCAGGATGCGGCTGCAGTTGCAGCGTCTCGATGAGTTGCTTCGCGCGCATGGGGCTCATTCTGGACCGTTCAGCGCGGTCAGGAGTTTCTCGTGCACGCCGCCGAAGCCGCCGTTGCTCATGCAGACGATGTGATCGCCGGGCCGTGCGGCCGCGACCACCTGCGTGACAAGCGCTGCAATGTTGCCTGCGACCTGCGCGCGTGCGCCCATCGGCGCGAGGGCAAGGGCCGCGTCCCAGTCCAGTCCGCCGCTATGGCAGAACGAGAGATCGGCTGCTTCCAGGCTCCAGGGCAATTGGGCCGTCATCGTGCCCAGCTTCATCGTGTTGCTGCGTGGCTCGAAGACGGCGAAGATGCGTTCGCCCTGCCTGCCTTCGGCGTTCAGCTTCTGGCGCAGGCCGTCGAGCGTCGTGCGGATCGCGGTCGGATGGTGCGCGAAATCGTCGTAGACGGTGATGGCGCCCTGCCGGCGATCCACCGTGCCGCGCAGTTCCATGCGCCGGCGCACATTGCGGAAGCTGCCGAGCGCGTCGGCTGCAGCGGCGGGGTCGACGCCGACATGCTCCGCCGCGGCGATGGCGGCGAGTGCATTCATCTGGTTGTGCAGGCCGGAGAGCGGCCATTCGACGCGACCGACGCGCTCGCCCTGGCGAAGCACGTCGAAGGCATCGTGCGATCCGCGCGCCTGCCATTCGCCGCCAGCGCCGAAACGCGCGAGCTCGCTCCAGCAGCCCTGTGCCAGCACGCGCTGCAGGCTCTCCTCGGTGGCATTGACGACCACGCGCCCGGTACCAGGGATGGTGCGGACGAGGTGATGGAACTGCCGCTCGATCGCCGCCAGGTCATCGAAGATGTCGGCGTGGTCGAACTCCAGGTTGTTCAGGATCGCCGTGCGCGGGCGGTAGTGGACGAACTTGCTGCGCTTGTCGAAAAACGCCGTGTCATATTCATCGGCTTCGATCACGAAAGTGGACGCCGGGCTGCCCTGACCGAGGCGGGCGGAGACGCCGAAGTCGAGCGGCACACCCCCGACGAGGAACCCTGGCGCCAGCCCGGCGCGCTCCAGGATCCATGCCAGCATCGACGTCGTGGTGGTCTTGCCATGCGTGCCGGCAACGGCCAGCACGTGCCGACCCTGCAGCACGTGTTCGGCGAGCCACTGCGGACCGCTGGTGTAGGTCGCGCCGGCGTCGAGGATCGCTTCCATCAACGGAAACTTGGGCGTTCCGTCGGCGAGGCGGACGCGCGACACCACGTTGCCGACCACGAAGACATCCGGCTTCAGGGCCAACTGGTCGGCGCCGAAGCCTTCGATCAGGTCGATGCCGAGCGCTCTCAACTGGTCGCTCATCGGCGGATAGACGCCGGCGTCGCAGCCGGTCACCCGGTGGCCGGCTTCGCGCGCCAGTGCCGCGACACCGCCCATGAAGGTACCGCAGATGCCGAGAATGTGAATGTGCATCCGTCGATTCTAGGGACGCACGTGCATCAGTCTTCTACGTCGGACGTACTGCGGGCAAAATGAACCGATGGACATGTCCAAGCAGGAAATCGCCGCCGCTGCGGCCCGCCTCGTTGTCGAGGAAGGGCTGGAGTACGGGCCCGCCAAGCGCCGCGCGCTCCGCGACCTGGGCTTGCCTGCCCGCACGGCGCTACCGAACAACGACGAAGTGGAGGCAGAGGTCCGTGACTACATCCAGCTCTATTGCGCCGACACCCAGCCTCAGGAACTGCATGCGCTCCGCGTCCTCGCGCTCGAGTGGATGGAACGGATGGCGCAGTTCCGCCCGCATGTGGGCGGCGCGGTGTGGCACGGCACCGCAACGCGGCTTTCGGACATCTATATCCAACTCTTCTGCGACGACTCGAAATCGGCCGAGATCGCGCTGATCGACCATCACGTCGACTACGAACCGCGCATGGTGACGGGCTTCCACGGCGAGCAGGTGGAGGCGCTGAGCGTCCACGCCGCCAGCCGCGTGCTGGGCGAGGAAATCGGCGTGCACCTGCTCGTGTATGACCTCGACGACCTGAGGGGAGCGCTCAAGCCCGACACTCAGGGACGTGTGCCGCGCGGCAACCTGGCCGCGCTCAGGCGGTTGATTGAAAAGGATGGTGGATGACTTTCAGCGTGAAGCGCCGCGGTTTGCTTTTCGGTGGCGTCGCCGCAGTGGCTGCCGTCGCCGGGGCGGGCGGCGCATTCTGGCGAAGCCAGTCCGCGCAGCGTGCTGGTGATCGGCTCGACGACAGCTTCTGGTCGCAGCGCTTCGAGCGGCCGGAGGGCGGTGAAGTGGCCCTCGACGCCCTGCGCGGCAAACCCGTCCTGATCAACTTCTGGGCCACCTGGTGTCCGCCATGCGTGGAGGAGATGCCGATGATTGACGCCTTCTTTCGCGAAAACGCCGCCAACGGCTGGCAAGTTGTCGGATTGGCGATCGATCAGCCAAGTGCCGTCCGTAAATTCCTGGCCAAGACGCCGGTCAGCTACCCGATCGGAATGGCGGGGCTGAACGGGACCGAACTGGTCAAGCAATTGGGCAACACGGCGGGTGGCTTGCCTTTCACCCTGTTCATCGACGGGGGCGGTTCGGTTGCGGCACGTAAAATGGGAAAGCTCGAAGCCGGTGACCTCCAATCATGGCGACGGGCATAGTTCACGGCTAGAATCCAGCCCCACGAATCGTGCAGTTGGCGTTGAAACGCTGAAATAAGCCGATCTTCAGGCGAGTTACATTCTAATAACCGGCAAAGCCGGGGCTGGAGTCCCATGGATCTACGCAAACTCAAGACACTGATCGACCTGGTGTCTGAATCGAACATTTCCGAACTGGAAATCACTGAAGCCGAAGGCAAGGTCCGGATCGTCAAGGGGGGCGTGGCCGCACCGGTTCAGTATGTGCAAACCGTGGCCGCGCCAGCCGCCGCTCCCGCGATCGGGGCGGCTGCGGCGCCTGCTCCTGCCGGCGCCCCGGCAGCCGCACCGGCCGAAGCCGCTGCCACCGGCCACGCCATCAAGTCGCCCATGGTGGGCACTTTCTATCGCTCGTCCAGCCCCGGTGCCCCGGCATTCGTCGAGATCGGCAGCCAGGTCAAGGAAGGCGACACCGTCTGCATCATCGAGGCGATGAAGATCCTGAACGAGATCGAGGCCGACAAGTCCGGCACCGTCACCCAGATCCTCGGCGAGAACGGCCAGGCGGTCGAATATGGCCAGCCGCTGTTCATCATTGAGTGACCATGTTCAAGAAGATACTGGTCGCCAATCGTGGTGAGATTGCGTTAAGAATCCAGCGCGCCTGCAGCGAACTCGGCATCAAGGCCGTGATGGTCTATTCCGAGGCCGACCGCGAGGCGAAATACGTCAAGCTGGCGGAAGAGGCCGTGTGCATCGGCCCCGCGCCTTCGTCGCAGAGCTACCTCAACATGCCGGCGATCATCTCCGCGGCCGAGGTGACGGACTCCGAGGCCATCCATCCCGGCTACGGCTTCCTGAGCGAGAACGCGAACTTTGCCGAACGCGTGGAGCAGAGCGGCTTCCAGTTCATCGGCCCCTCGCCCGAGTCGATCCGCATCATGGGCGACAAGGTGTCGGCCAAGCAGTCCATGATCAAGGCCGGCGTGCCTTGCGTGCCCGGCTCCGAAGGCGAACTGTCGGACGACGCGGCCACCAACAAGCGTATCGCGCGGGCGATCGGCTATCCCGTCATCATCAAGGCGGCGGGCGGTGGCGGCGGACGTGGCATGCGCGTGGTCCACACCGAGGCGGCACTGGTCAACGCGATCCAGATGACCAAGGCCGAGGCCGGCGCGGCTTTCAACAATCCGGCCGTCTACATGGAGAAGTTTCTCCAGGACCCGCGCCACATCGAGATCCAGATCCTCGCGGACAAGCACAAGAACGCGGTCTACCTGGGCGAGCGCGATTGCTCGATGCAGCGTCGCCACCAGAAGGTGATCGAGGAATCGCCCGCGCCGGGTATTCCGCGCAAGCTCATCGAGAAGATCGGCGAGCGCTGCGCAGCGGCTTGCAAGAAGCTCGGCTACCGGGGCGCCGGCACCTTCGAGTTCCTCTACGAGAACGGCGAGTTCTATTTCATCGAGATGAACACGCGGGTGCAGGTGGAGCATCCGGTCACGGAGTTCACGACCGGCATCGACATCGTGAAGACGCAGATCATGGTGGCGGCCGGCGAGAAGCTGCCCTTCACGCAGCGCCAGATCGAGATGCGGGGCCATGCGATCGAGTGCCGGATCAATGCCGAGGATCCCTACAAGTTCACGCCTTCGCCGGGTCGCATCACGATGTGGCATCCGCCGGGCGGACCGGGGGTGCGGGTGGATTCGCACGTCTACACCAACTACTTCGTGCCGCCGAACTACGACTCCATGATCGGCAAGATCATCGTGCACGGCGACACCCGCGAGCAGGCGCTGGCGCGCATGCGCACGGCACTGAACGAGACGGTGATCGAGGGCATCCAGACCAACATCCCGCTGCACCGCGAGTTGATGGTCGATGCGAAGTTCATGAGTGGTGGTACCAACATCCACTACCTGGAAGAGTGGCTGGCCGCGCATAAGCGTTGAGCTCCCCCAGGCTGCGCGCACTTCGTGTCGCTTCGCCTACCCCCTCGCCGGGGGCAACACCAGCGAGCCGGCCGAGCCGGCTCGCGGTGTTTTGCGAACACGCCTTGCTTCGCTTGGCGGGGCCTTGCGTTGACTGTTGAGAGGGACTTTTATGTTCGAACTTCGTTTGATGGCGCCGGAGGAACTCGTCGAGACGGTCAGTGATGCGCTCGATGCGCTCGACGCGTTGAGTGTCTCGGTCGAGGATGCGGATGCGCAGACCGATGCCGAGCAGGCGCTGTTCGGTGAGCCGGGCATGCCGCCGCCGAAGGAAGGGTGGCAGCGGTCGCGCGTGATCGCGCTGTTCGCGACCGAGGAGCTCGCGCAGGAAGCGGCGACGGTGCTGGCGGCGCAGGACTTCTTCGGGGAGTGCCAGGTGCTCGGGATGGCCGAAGTGCCGGAGCAGGACTGGGTGCGGTTGACGCAGTCGCAGTTTGCGCCAGTGGAGGTCACGCCGGAGTTCTGGATCGTGCCGACCTGGCACGAGCCGCCCGCGCAGGCGCGGCAGATCATCCGGCTGGACCCGGGGCTCGCGTTCGGCACGGGCACGCATCCGACCACGCGCATGTGCCTGCGATGGATCGCCCGACGCGGCGAGCTCGGGGGTCTTCGAGTGCTGGACTATGGCTGCGGCTCCGGCATCCTGGCGATCGGTGCTGCGAAGTTCGGTGCGCGCGAGATCGATGCGGTCGATATCGATGACGCCGCAGTGGAGTCGACACGGCTCAATGCCGAGGCGAACGGCGTGACGTTGAACGCCGGGTTGCCCGAGGCAGCAGCGGGGCGCTACGACATCGTGCTCGCGAACATCCTCGCGACGCCGCTCAAGGTGCTGGCGCCCTTGCTCTGCGACCATGTCGCACCCGGCGGCGCACTGGTATTGGCCGGTATCCTTGAGCGCCAAGCGGATGAACTGAAGCTCGCCTATGCGCCGTATGCCGCCCTTGAAGTGAGCGACAGCGAAGACGGCTGGATCCTGATGACTTCAAAGCTCTAGCCAACGCGCTGACGGCGTGCGACCCCCTTTTACAATCTGCGGCTCATGAGCCTGGTCACGCGCTGCCCCGCCTGCGAAACCACTTTCAAAGTGGTGAAGGACCAGCTTCGCATCTCGGATGGTTGGGTGCGTTGTGGCCGCTGCAGTCAGGTGTTCGATGCAACCGTCGACCTCCGGGAAGCGCCCGAGACGACGCCCGCGCCGGCGCCTTCGATTCCGACTCCCGCATCGACGTCCAACGAAGGTGGTGGACGGCGTGAGCACCCTGTCGAAGAGCAGCAAGCGCCCGCTCCGGAAGCAGCATCCGCGTCAGAGGTCGAGAATCGTACGCACGAAGACGCGGAGGTTGACTTCCTCGACGACGAGCACGCAACAGCGACGACAGGCAGGGACGAACTCCCAGCCGATGCCGAATCCCTCGAGCCCTCGAAACCCGGAGCCGATTCGTCGCCTTTGGCCGGTCTCGCTGCGGACGATCTGTGGAAGGACCCGGGCTTGCTCGATCTGGGGGATGAAGGCCGCACCGCAGTGAGACCGCCGCTGCCGCCGCCAATTTCCTTTCCGGACATCGACCTGTCGCTGCCGGCCCCTGCCCCGGCGGCGCCAGCATCGGGCAGTCCCGAGACTGCGCCCTCCGCCGAGGATGTCGCCAATGCGCAGTTGCAAAAAGCCTTGCGGCGCGCGCGTGTCAAATCCGCCAAGATCGCGAAGGCCAAGGCCCGCGAAGAAAGCGCCGCTTCGATCGAAGCCGCGCCGTTGGTGCTTGCCGCCAGCGAGCCGGAACAGCCGGTGGAAATCGTCCGCGGCACGCCATCTTTCATGGGAATGTCCGGCGGGAACGGCTTCTGGCAGCGCCCCGCGATTCGCCGATCAATGGGCGCGCTCGCCGTACTTGCCGTATTGCTGCTGATCGGGCAGGTGGTCTACCAGGAGCGCGATCTCATCGTTGCGCGCCAGCCGGGATTGCGTCCGGCCATTTCATCCATGTGCGGCGTGCTCGGCTGCGAGATCTCGGCGCTTCGCCAGATCAACGACATCAAGGTCGATGGTGCTTCATTCTCGCGCGAGAAGAGCGACGAAGGATTCCGCCTCAGCTTCACCTTGCGCAATACCGCCGATGTGCCGCTGGCGATGCCGGCGGTCGAGCTATCGCTGCTCGACACGCAGGAGCGGGCCGTGGTGCGGCGTGTGCTTGCACCTTCGGAGTTTGGTGCGCCTTCAGTCCTGCCGGCCCGCACCGAACGCGCGGCGTCGCTGTCGCTCAAGCTCACCGGTCCCGAGGCGGCAGCGATGCCGCCCGTCGCGGGCTTTCGTGTCGAGACGCTCTACCCCTGAGCGTTTGCGGCCTTCCTCCCTTTCAATCCAACCAACGGTTCACCCGGTTCATTCATGGCAGCAGTCATTTGCGGTTCCCTGGCGTTCGACACGATCATGACCTTCGAGGGCCGGTTTGCCGACCAGATCCTCCCCGACCAGTTGCACATCCTCAACGTGTCGTTCCTGGTCCCCGGCCTGCGCCGCGACTTCGGTGGGTGCGCGGGCAACATCGCCTACAGCCTCAACGCGCTGGGCGGAACAGCGCTGCCGATGGCAACGGTCGGCAGCGATGGCGGCGACTACCTGGAGCGCCTGCGTTCGCTGGGCATCAGCATCGAGTTCGTGCGACAGGTGGGCGACACCTTCACGGCGCAGGCGATGATCATGAACGACCGGGACAACAACCAGATCACGGCCTTCCATCCCGGCGCGATGCAGCAGGCCCACATCACGCGCGTCGCCGCGCGCGAGGACATCAAGCTCGGCATCGTGGCACCGGATGGCCGCGATGCGATGCTGCAGCACGCGGAGCAGTTCAAGGCGGCCGACATCCCCTTCGTGTTCGATCCGGGCCAGGGCCTGCCGATGTTCGATGGCAAGGAGCTCGCGCACTTCGTCGACCTGGCGAGCTGGGTGGTCGTGAACGACTACGAAGGAAAGATGCTCTCGCAGCGCACGGGCTGGAGTCTTGCCGAGATCTCGGAGCGCGTGCGCGGACTGGTGGTGACGCTCGGCGCCGACGGCTGCGAGGTGTGGATCCATGGCGAGCGCGAACACGTCCCGGCGGTGAAGCCGACGGCCGTGCTCGAGCCGACCGGATGCGGCGACGCATGGCGCGGCGCGCTGTTGTTCGGACTGGAGCAGGGCTGGCCGCTGGCGCGTTGTGCCGCGCTCGGCAATCAACTGGGGGCGCTCAAGATCGCGCAACGCGGGCCGCAGAACTACAAGGTCGACCTGCACGCGTTGGGGCTTTGAGGCGCAGCCCATGAAAAAAGCCCGGTGCCTTTCGGTACCGGGCTTCAGCCTTCAAGGCCGCTGAACGACTCAGGGCTTGCTGGCCGTCGGGAACGGCCAGGCTGCCTGCGGGTTCAACGTCGTCTGCGCTGCGGGAGCAGGGGCAGGGGCGACGGCGGCTTTCGCGGGAGCCTTCGCAGCCTTTTTCGCAGCGGGCTTCTTCGCTGCTTTCTTGGCAGCGGGCTTCTTGGCCGCAGCCTTTTTCGCAGGAGCCTTCTTCGCGGCGGCCTTCTTCGCAGGGGCCTTCTTGGCGGCTACCTTCTTGGCAGGAGCCTTCTTTGCCGGCGCCTTCTTGGCTGCTGCCTTCTTGGCGGGAGCCTTCTTCGCCGGGGCCTTCTTCGCCGCTACCTTCTTGGCGGGAGCCTTCTTTGCCGGGGCCTTCTTCGCCGCTACCTTCTTGGCCGGGGCCTTCTTGGCTGCGACCTTTTTCGCCGGAGCCTTCTTCGCCGGGGCCTTCTTTGCAGCGGCCTTCTTGGCCGGCGCTTTCTTTGCAGTTGCCATTTCTATTTTCTCCTTGATCAAGTTGAAAAAATCAACCTTTTGAAGCACTCCACGCATGTTGGTCAGCGTGAAGCGATTCATGGCGTTGGAGCAGGCTCCAGCACCATGAACACCTGTGCCCTCACCGATGCCGCACTCTTTGGTGCTGGTCGTCGGCAAGAACGATTCTTGAATTCACTTCTTGTTCTAGTCGGAAAGATTCAATCCCAGGAGAGCGCACCACCCGACTGATACTCGATCACGCGGGTTTCGAAGAAGTTGCGCTCCTTCTTCAGGTCAATCATTTCGCTCATCCAGGGGAACGGGTTTTCCTCGTTCGGGAAGAGCGTTTCGAGGCCGATCTGCTGCGCGCGCCGGTTGGCGATGTAGCGCAGGTAGCCCTTGAACATGGAGGCGTTCATGCCGAGCACGCCACGTGGCATGGTGTCTTCGGCGTACTTGTATTCGAGCTCGACAGCCTTCATGAAGAGGGCCTTGATCTCGGCCTTGAACTCCGCGGTCCAGAGGTGCGGGTTCTCGAGCTTGAGCTGGTTGATCAGGTCGATGCCGAAATTGCAGTGCATCGACTCGTCGCGCAGGATGTACTGGTATTGCTCGGCGGCGCCGGTCATCTTGTTCTGCCGGCCCAGCGCGAGGATCTGCGTGAAGCCGACGTAGAAGAAGAGGCCTTCCATCAGGCAGGCGAAGACGATCAGCGACTTGAGCAGCGTCTGGTCGTTCTCGTGCGTGCCGGTGCGGAAGTTCGGGTCGCTGATGGCGTCGATGAACGGGATCAGGAACTGGTCCTTCTCGCGGATCGACGGCACTTCGTTGTAGGCGTTGAAGATCTCGCTCTCGTCCAGGCCGAGCGACTCGACGATGTACTGGTACGCGTGCGTGTGGATCGCTTCCTCGAAGGCCTGGCGCAGCAGGAACTGGCGGCACTCGGGGGCCGTGATGTGGCGGTAGGTGCCCAGCACGATGTTGTTGGCGGCCAGCGAGTCGGCGGTCACGAAGAAGCCGAGGTTGCGCTTGACGATGCGACGCTCGTCTTCCGTCAGGCCGTTGGGATCTTTCCAGAGCGCGATGTCGCGCGTCATGTTCACTTCCTGCGGCATCCAGTGGTTGGCGCAGGTGGCGAGGTATTTTTCCCAGGCCCACTTGTACTTGAACGGCACCAGCTGGTTGACGTCGGTCTGGCCGTTGATGATGCGCTTGTCGGCGGCCTTGACGCGATGCGCCACCGGTGCCGCGCCTGTCACTGTCGCGGACGCTGCGGCTTGAACGGGGCGGACCATCGCGCCGTCATCGAGCGTTCGTGCAGCAGGCGAAACCGGAGAGAGCTGAGGAGCAATTTGCGAAGTCGGGAACTCCGACGAGCGGCCGACTTGCGCGCCGCTGTTCGATGTGTGCCGCAATCCTTGTTGCAGATCCTTTGGCAAGGAGGGCTTGACTTCTTCGTCCCAGGTCAACATAGAAAAATCCAATGCTCAAATTATGTGAGCAACGATGTGAGTTGCAAAGTGCTCCATCACATCGCGCTCCAATTATGTTGTCGTTATGTTGTTCGCATGCATCGCAATTTGTCAGGCAATGCCGCGAACGACCTCCACTTCATGCCGACATCATTGGCATGCTTCGCATGTCGGATCGTCGACGCCGCAGAACGCGATGTCGGTCGCAGGCATCGCATTCAACTGCGCTTGCGCTGCGAGTGCTGCGGCTTCGAGTGCGCTCATGCCTTGCGATGCATCGCCGCTGCCCGACGACACGGCATTGAGCCGACCCGACTGAACAGTGGACTTCTCCGCATGCGTCGCGCTCTGCGTGCGCAGGTAGTAGGTGGTCTTCAAGCCGCGCAGCCATGCGAGCTTGTAGGTGTCGTCGAGCTTCTTGCCCGACGCACCGGCCATGTAGATGTTGAGCGACTGCGCCTGGTCGATCCACTTCTGGCGACGCGCGGCGGCCTCGACGAGCCACGTGGTCTCGACCTCGAACGCGGTCGCGTAGAGCGCCTTCACATCCTGCGGCACGCGGTCGATGGGGCGCAGCGAACCGTCGAAGTGCTTCAGGTCCATCACCATCACGTCGTCCCACAGGCCCAGGCGCTTGAGGTCGCGCACCAGGTAGTGGTTGATGACGGTGAACTCGCCGGAGAGGTTCGACTTGACCGAGAGGTTGCCGAAGCAGGGCTCGATAGAGGCGTCCACGCCGATGATGTTCGAGATGGTCGCGGTCGGTGCGATGGCAACGCAGTTCGAATTGCGCATGCCGTCGGCCTTGATCTTCTGGCGCAGCGCGTCCCAGTCGAGGGTGGACGAGCGGTCCACTTCGACGTAGCCGCCACGTGCCTTCTCGAGCAGGTCGAGCGTGTCGGACGGCAGCACACCCTTGTCCCACAGCGAGCCCTTGTAGCTCGAGTACTTGCCGCGTTCGCGCGCCAGATCGGTCGAGGCCCAGTAGGCGTGGTAGCAGATCGCTTCCATCGATTCGTCGGCGAACTGCACGGCTTCCTGCGAGGCGTAGGGGATGCGCAGTTCGTACAGCGCGTCCTGGAAGCCCATCACGCCGAGGCCCACCGGGCGATGGCGCAGGTTCGAGTCGCGCGCCTTCTTGACCGCGTAGTAGTTGATGTCGATCACGTTGTCGAGCATGCGCATCGCGGTCGAGATGGTCCGCTTGAGCTTTTCCTGGTCGACCTTGCCGTCCTTCAGATGCTGCAGCAGGTTGACCGAGCCGAGGTTGCACACGGCGGTTTCGGTGTCGCTGGTGTTCAGCGTGATCTCGGTGCAGAGGTTCGACGAGTGAACCACGCCGGCGTGCTGCTGCGGCGAGCGCACGTTGCAGGCGTCCTTGAAGGTAATCCACGGATGCCCGGTCTCGAACAGCATCGTGAGCATCTTGCGCCAGAGGTCGGTGGCCTGGACCGTGCGGCTCGGCTTGATGTCGCCGCGCGCGGCCTTTTCCTCGTAGGCCACGTAGGCGGTCTCGAAATCGGCGCCGAACTTGTCGTGCAGGTCGGGCACGTTGGAGGGCGAGAACAGCGTCCAGGTGCCCTTTTCCATCACGCGGCGCATGAACAGGTCGGGAATCCAGTTCGCCGTGTTCATGTCGTGCGTACGGCGGCGGTCGTCGCCGGTGTTCTTGCGCAGTTCGAGGAATTCCTCGATGTCGAGGTGCCAGCTTTCGAGGTAGGTGCAGACGGCGCCCTTGCGCTTGCCGCCCTGGTTGACCGCGACAGCGGTGTCGTTCACCACCTTGAGGAAGGGCACGACGCCTTGCGATTCGCCGTTGGTGCCCTTGATGTGGCTGCCGAGGGCGCGCACGCGCGTCCAGTCGTTGCCCAGGCCGCCGGCGAACTTGGAGAGCAGCGCGTTTTCCTTGATCGATTCGTAGATGCCGTCCAGGTCGTCGGGCACGGTCGTCAGGTAGCAGCTCGACAGCTGCGAGCGCAGCGTGCCGCTGTTGAACAGCGTCGGCGTGCTGGACATGAAGTCGAAGGAGGACAGCACTTCATAGAACTCGATCGCGCGGGCTTCGCGGTCGATCTCATTCAGGGCGAGGCCCATCGAGACACGCATGAAGAAAGCTTGCGGCAGCTCGATGCGCGTCTTGCGCACGTGCAGGAAGTAGCGGTCGTAGAGCGTCTGCAGACCGAGGTAGTCGAACTGCATGTCGCGCTCGGGCTTGAGCGCGGCGCCGAGGCGGGCCAGGTCGAACTGCAGCAGCTTCTCGTCGAGCAACTCGTTGTCGACGCCCTTCTTGATGAACTGCGGGAAGTAGTCGGCATAGGCCTGGGCACGGTCGGCCGGCGGCACTTCGCGGCCGATCACTTCCTTGAAGATCGTGTGCAGCAGCAGGCGGGCGGTGGCGAAGGTGTAGTCGGGGTCCTTCTCGATCAGCGTGCGCGCGGCGAGGATCGAGGCCTTGTAGACCTCGTCGAGCGGAACGCCGTCGTACAGGTTGCGCATCGTCTCGGCCACGATCGGGGCGGAGGTGATGCTGTCGCCCAGGCCGGTGCAGGCGGATTCGATCAGGTCCTTGAGTTCGTTCAGGTCGAGCGCCACGCGCTCGCCGCGGTCCAGCACGTGCAGCGTGGAGACGGCGACTTGCGAATCCGTATCGCCCTGCTTCGTGCGCTCTTGCGAACGGCGTTCGCGGTACAGCACGTAGGCGCGCGCAATCTCGTGGTGGCCGCCGCGCATCAGGCCGAGTTCGACCTGGTCCTGCACGTCCTCGATGTGGAAGGTGCCGCCGCCCGGACGCGAGCGGACCATGGCGCGCACCACGGCCTGGGTCAGGCTGTCGACTGTTTCGCGCACGCTGGCGGAAGCCGCGCCCTGGGTGCCGTGCACCGCGAGGAAGGCCTTCATCATCGCGATCGCGATCTTGTTCGGCTCGAACGGCACGACCGCGCCGTTGCGGCGAATGATCTGGTAGTGGGCGAGCGCGTTGCCGGCGGGCGAGCCTGCGACGTCGCGGTTCTGCGGCGTCGAGGGTACGGCGCGAGGGGTGGAGGGGGTGTTCAGGGCTGTTTGCATTCGATCCTCGTTTGGCGATTCTTGTTGGGGCGGCAGTGCCGTGTTGGCATTTGTTACTGACGGTAAACGCCGGGCCAGGGCACACTATATCTAGGGTCTGGAGGGTCCACAACCCACTAGATATAGTGTTTTCGACAATCTACAACGCCTGCAAAAATGATTCTTGCGCGCCAAGGAAGCATTCATGCCGCACCATCAGTGGACAACGGTAGCCCAGCCCGCGATCCATGGGCGTTTCCGCAGGATTTGGGCTTGGAAAGCGCATGGTTGCTGCCCTTGGCGCGTGGCGGGCGACATCGGCGCCGTCGCGTCGGTGGCGCATCGCCGGACGCTTCGCGATTGAAAAATTTCAGCGCGTTACGACACTGGCGGGAAACATCGCGCGGTCCCAGCCCAATTCTTCCTGCAGCAGGCCCCAGTCGAAGCCCGCACCCGGGTCTTCCTTGCGACCCGGCGCGACGTGTTCGTGGCCGGCGATGAACGCGATGTCGTAATGCTGCGCGATGGCGGGGCACAGGCTCGCAAGGGCTTCGTACTGGGCGCTTTCGAAAGAGTCGCCTTCGAGCCCTTCGAGTTCGATGCCGACGGAGTCATCGTTGCAGTTCGCGCGGCCGCGCCATGAAGACGCACCGGCATGCCAGGCACGGTCGTCGCAGCTCACGAACTGCCAGAGTTCGCCGTTGCGCCTTATATAGAAGTGGGCCGAGACTTCCAGTCCGCGGATGGTGCCGAAGTAGGGATGCGCATCCCAGTCGAGGCGGTTCGTGAAGAGCTGCTGCACTTCGTCGCCGCCGTAGCCGCCGGGCGGCAGGCTGATCGAATGCAGCACGATGAGATCGATCTGCGCGCCGGTCGGCCGTGGCCCGAAGTTGGGAGAGTGCAGGTGTCGGGCGAAGCGGTACCAGCCGGCTTGCCAGAGCCCCGCGTGGGCCTCACTCATCGGCGCCGAGTCCATTGCCGTCGTCGCCGTTCGGTGTGGCGATGCCGAGGCGGGCGATCCGGTAGCGGATCTGCCGCAGGCTCAGGCCGAGTCTCGCCGCGGCGGCCGTGCGGTTGAAGCCGCTCTCCTGAAGGGCGCGCACGAGGATCCGTCGTTCCTGCTGATCGAGATAGCCTTGAAGGTCGTTCGGCATCGCCGATGTCTGGCGTGAGGCGAACGCGGGCGCGGATTCGGGCTGGGGCTCGCGGGCAAGGACGGGTTCCGGCGCAGCCGCTTCCGTGGGCATCACCGAGCTGTCGACGAAGTCGAGATGCAGCATGTCGCCGTCGCTCAAGGCAACGGCGCGATGCAGGAGGTTTTCCAGTTCGCGGACGTTGCCGCGCAGCGGGTGCTCGGACAGGAGCTGCAGCACATCGGCCGACAGCTTGGGAACAGGCATGCCGGCGTCGCGTGCAATGCGCTCGAGCAGCGCGCTGCACAGCGCCGGCAGATCGCCACGACGTTCGCGCAATGCAGGCACCGCGATCTCGATCACATTGAGGCGGTAGAAGAGATCCTGCCGGAACCGGCTGGCCTGCACCTCCGCATGCAGGTCCTTGTGCGTGGCGCTCACGATGCGGACATCGACCGCATCCTCCTGCGTCGAACCGATGGGACGCACGCTGCGTTCCTGGATGGCGCGCAGCAGCTTGGACTGCATCGCCAGCGGCAGGTCGCCGATCTCGTCGAGGAACAAGGTGCCGCCGCGTGCCGCCTGGAAGTAGCCGTCGCGGTCCTGCGACGAGCCCGTGTAGGAGCCCTTGCGTGCCCCGAAGAACTCGGCTTCGAGGAGGTTCTCGGGGATGGCGCCGCAGTTGACCGCGACGAAGGGGCCGTCGCTGCGCTGGCTGCACGCATGCACGGCGCGCGCCACCAGTTCCTTGCCGGTGCCGGATTCGCCGCGCACCAGGACAGGCGCCATGCCGCGCGCCACCTTGGCGATGCGGGCCTTGACGAGGCGCATCGGTTCGGATTCGCCCACCAGCCGCTCGAGCGCGGCGACACCGCTGCTTCCGATCGCGGGTGCTGCCTTGCCGCCATCGTCGGTCGTGCGGACCGACTTGGCCGTGGCTGTCTGGACCGTGGCCTGGACGGCCGACGCCACGACCGCGCGAAACTGCTTCAGGTCGACCGGCTTGGTGAGGTAGTCGAATGCGCCGGCCTTGAGCGCCTCGACGGCGTTTTCCGCGGAGCCGTAGGCCGTCATCACGACACAGCGTTCGCCGCGCTGGTCCTGCTGGATGCGCTGGAGGATCTCCATGCCGAGCCCGTCGGGCAGGCGCATGTCGGTGATCACGGCATCGAAGCGGCCGGCCTCCAGGTGCTGCCAGGCCTCGGACACACTGCCCGCGGCCTCGACGCGATAGCCTTCGCGAAGCAGCGTGAGTTCATAGAGCGTGCGCAGGTCGGGCTCGTCGTCGACGACCAGGATCTGGGCGGGGCGCGTCGTTGGCGGGTTGAGGGTGCTCACGGCGCTATTGTGTCAGTCGGCTTTCGGCCGCGGCAAATGCCACGTAAAACTCGTTGCCCTCCGGCCCCGCCGGCGAGAGCGCGCGTCGTTCGTAGCCGATCGTCGCGCCATGGCGCTCGCACAACTCGCGGCACAGGAAAAGGCCCAGGCCGCTCGAGCGGCTTTCGGAAGAGAAGAAGGGTTCGAACAGATGGCGCTGCACCGCGGGCTCGAGCGGCGCACCGTCGCTCCAGATCTGGAGGCAGGGACGGCCGGCCGCGTTCATGCGCGTGCTCACCTGGATCGAACCGTCGCGGTCCCCGGCATAGCGGGCTGCGTTGTCGAGCAGGTTCACGAGGATGCGGCGCAGGTGCTCGACGTCGAAGCGCACATCGTTG
This sequence comes from Variovorax sp. P5_A3, assembly GCF_056400665.1. Lineage (NCBI taxonomy): Bacteria > Pseudomonadati > Pseudomonadota > Betaproteobacteria > Burkholderiales > Comamonadaceae > Variovorax > Variovorax sp. P5_A3. The sequence goes on from NZ_JBFUKW010000023.1 coordinate 109,158, forward strand.
CCCGTCGCGTCGAGCGCAAGCAGCACGCCCTGCCGCTGCGCGTGTCGCACCCATTCCTCCGCGAGCGATCGCACCGTGGGATCGAGCGCGACCTGTTCGCCGAGCGGCAGCACGCGCTGTTGCCGGGCCCGCGCGACGTCGAGCACGTCGTCGACGATGCGCGACAGCCGCAGTGCGTTTTGCTGGACCATCGTCGTCAGCTGACGGTGCGCAGGATCGACGAGGTCTTCACCGAGCAGCGCGCTGGCCTGCGTGATGGCGGCGAGCGGGTTGCGGATCTCGTGCGCGACCGCCGCCGACATGCGCCCCATGGCCGCCAGCTTCTCGGTGCGGATGCGGGCCTCGAGTTCGCGCAGGTCCTGGAGGAACATCACACACAGGCTTTCCGTATGGCGGTCCCTCGATTGCGTGAGGCGCGTGCGGACCCGGACTTCGCGTGGCGCGCCCTGGGCCTGCGCGACCGGGATTTCCCGGGATTGGGGCGTGCGTCGCGCGAAGGTCTGTCGCGCGAGGGCCGCCAGCGGAACCCACGCCGGATGCGCGCTCAGCGCGAACGGCAGCGAAAGCTCCCCGAGGCCCTGGCCGAGGATCGCGTCGGCGGCAGGGTTGGCAGCATGCACCTGGCCTTCGGCGTCGATCACCAGAACGCCTTCGCTCAGCGTCTCGATCACGAGGTCGTTCACCAGCTGATGCATCTCCGCGGCGCTGCGGTTGCGTTGCGCCATCGCCTCTTCGCGCGTCAGTCGGCGCGCCAGTTCGTGTGCGAGCAGCGCGACCACGAAGAGGCCCGTGCCGGTCAGCGCCGCCTGGACGAAGCGGGGTGAAGTGTCCGTGGGCTGCTCGATCCAGTACCAGGTCGCGTGCGCCAGCAGCAGCAAGGTGGCAGCCGCCGTCGTGCCGAGGCCCACGGCACTCGTCCCCAGCACCGCGGCCATCAACGCAGGCAGTGCGAACAGCGGCGTGTAGTTGATGCTGCCGACTTGCAACACCTGCAGCGCCGTAAAGGTGACGAGATCGACACCGATGGTCGACAGCCATGCCGCGCCGATGCCGCGTATGGGCTGGAACGGCGCAAAGCGCGCAGCCAGCAAGGCTGCGACCACATAGCCCGCGGACAGCGCGATCGCCGCCGTCTGCGTCGGCTGCCCCAGCGCCATCGTGACGGCCTGCAGCAGCAGGAGCACCGCCGCGACGAAGCACCGCGCCGCCATGAAGCCGCGCCACAGCCTGAGCAAGGCCGTGCTGTCGCCGCTGAAATGTTCCAGCGAACTCCAGTCCGTGGCGGGATCGCCCCGCGACCAGAGTGAAGCGGTCATGGTCGTTTCATCTCAGTGCTGGTCGGCCTGGCGGTGCGCGGCGCTGCAGTACACGCCGGAGGGGCCGGTGATGGCGTCGGCCGCTGGCAGGTGAAGGCCACAGTACGCGCAGCGGACCATGGCTTGCGGCGCGCCGACGGCCGGCGGCTTGGCGGCCGGCGGCGGGCGCGACTGCATTTCCTCGCGCCGGTTCTTGCGCCAGATCCAGATCGCCACGAAGACCACGGCAAGGACGAGAAGGTATTTCATGCGGGTGTGCGCGACAGGACGACTTCCAGCACGAAGCGCGATCCCACGTACGCCAGCAACAGCAGCACGGAACCTGCATAGAGCACGCGCCGCGCCGTACGCCCGCGCCAGCCGAAGCGCGCGCGGCCGGTGAGCAGGACAGCGAAGGTGATCCAGGCCAGCACGGAGAACACGGTCTTGTGATCCCACTTCCATCCGCGCACGGCCGTGCCGTAGAGGGTTTCGCTGAACAGCAGTCCGGCCAGCAGCGTGGCAGACAGCAGCACGAAGCCTGCGGCCACGAAGCGGAAGGTCAGCCGTTCCATCGTGAGCAGCGGCACGCCGCCCTGCGGCTCGGCAGCGAGGCGGATCTGCTTCTCGGCGCGGGTCATGAGCCAGGCATGGATCACCGCCGCGCCGAAGAGGCCGTAGGAAGCAATGCCCAGCGCCAGATGCAACGGCAGCCACGGCGATGCCGAGACGTGCAGCGGCGTTCCCGGAAACACCACGGCGAGCAACACCGCACCCGCCCCGAGCGCTGCGAGTGCGCGGCGCACCTGCAGTTGGGGATACATCCGGCTCTCGATGGCATAGACCGTGAGCACCAGCCAGGCGGTGACCGAAATCGCAGGTGCGAAGCCGAAGCGCGGGGTGCCGCCGACCAGCCCGCAGCCCAGCGCGAACGCATGCAGCAGCCAGGCCAGCGCCAACAACGACTGCGTGGACGAGCGGCTGAGCCGGGAGGATGCTGCCGCTGTAGTGCCATAGGCAGCGGCGGTGGCGATGCCCAGTGCCACGCCGAGCGGGGAAGGGATCGCTAAAATCATCGGCCGGAGTGTACTGGCTCGCCCCCAGGCTTCGCGCACTTCGTGTCGCTTCGCCTACCCCCTGACCGGGGGCAACACCAGCGGCCCGGCGGAGCCGGTTCCGCGGCGTTTCGCGCATTTCTTTCGTCCGTGCTCGCGGACATCAAAGGTATTCCTTCATGGCCACCGCCCTCACTGAAAAGTTCTCCCGCCTCGTCAAGACGATGAGCGGCCAGGCCCGCATCACCGAAAGCAATGTGCAGGACATGCTGCGCGAGGTGCGCATGGCGCTGCTCGAAGCGGATGTGGCGCTGCCGGTCGTCCGCGATTTCGTCGCGCGGGTCAAGGAAAAGGCGCTGGGGCAGGAAGTGCTGGGCTCGTTGAAGCCCGGTCAGGCCCTGGTCGGCATCGTGAACCGCGAACTCGCCGCGACCATGGGCGAGGGCGTGGCCGACATCAACCTCGCCGCCCAGCCGCCGGCGGTGATCCTGATGGCGGGCCTCCAGGGTGCCGGCAAGACCACCACGACCGCGAAGCTGGCCAAGCACCTGATCGAAAAGCGCAAGAAGAAGGTGCTGACCGTGTCGGGCGACGTCTATCGGCCCGCCGCGATCGAGCAGCTCAAGACGGTCACGAAGCAGGCCGGTGCCGAATGGTTCCCGAGCACGCCGGACCAGAAGCCGCTCGACATCGCGAGGGCTGCGCTCGATCACGCCAAGCGCCACTTCTTCGACGTGCTGCTGGTCGACACGGCCGGCCGTCTCGCGATCGACGAAGTGCTCATGACCGAGATCCAGCAACTGCACGCTGCGCTCAATCCGGTCGAGACCCTTTTCGTGGTCGATGCCATGCAGGGGCAGGATGCAATCAACACCGCCAAGGCCTTCAAGGAAGCCTTGCCGCTGACCGGGATCATCCTGACCAAGACCGACGGCGATTCTCGCGGCGGCGCGGCGTTGTCGGTGCGGCAGGTCACGGGCGTGCCGATCAAGTTCGCCGGTGTCAGCGAGAAAATCGACGGCCTCGAAGTGTTCGACGCCGAACGGCATGCCGGGCGCATCCTGGGCATGGGCGACATCGTCGCACTGGTCGAGCAGGTCACGGCCGGCGTCGACGTCGCGGCGGCGCAGAAGCTGGCGGCCAAGGTCAAGAGCGGCGCAGGCTTCGACCTCAACGACTTTCTCGGCCAGTTGCAGCAGATGAAGCAGATGGGCGGACTCTCCAGCATCATGGACAAGCTGCCCGCCCAGATGGCGGCGAAGGCCACCGAAGCCGACATGACCCGTGCCGAGCGCGACATCCGCCGCAAGGAAGGGATCATCAACAGCATGACGCCGCTGGAGCGCCGCAAGCCCGAACTGCTCAAGGCGACGCGCAAGCGCCGCATTGCCGCCGGCGCTGGCGTGCAGGTTCAGGAAGTGAACCGGCTGCTCAACGAGTTCGAGCAGATGCAGGGCATGATGAAGAAGATGAAGGGCGGCGGCCTCATGAAGATGATGAAGCGCATGGGCGGCATGAAAGGCATGCCGGGTATGCCGAAGTTTTAGCTCGCCCCCAGGCTCGCGCACTTCGTGTCGCTCTCCACCCCCTGCCGGGGGCAATACCGGCGGACCGGCGGAGCCGGTTCCGCGGTATTCCTGGAAAAGAAAAAAGCCCGCTGATGCGGGCTTTTTGTTGGGCGCCGAGCGACTCAGGCCGCCGCGGGGCGGGCCAGGCGCACCGCGTGCATCCAGGCGCGGCGCAATACGGCAGGCGAACGCGATTCCTCCGGGATCAGCAGGAAGCCCTTGTCGCGCAGCGAGTTGCCAAGGGCGATCTGGCTGGTCAGCACCGTCAGCGGGATTGCGAGCAGCAGCGGCAGACCGACAGGCATCAGCCAGGCCAGTGCGCTTGCATCGATCAGCGCGATGCCCACGGCCAGCGCTGCGATCACCAGGGTCATCGGCGCCAGTTGAGCGACGGCGATCCGCCACGGCACGGCAGCGGCTTCTCGCGGAGGCGACTTCCAGTCGAGCTTGATGCCGGTCAGCGCGACGACCACGAACAGCGAGTGCGCGAGCATGCGAACGGGCGCCTGCACGATGGCGAGGGAGCTTTCGAGCGCGGCGCTCTTGAGCAAGCCGCCCAAGCCACCGAACTGGCGTTGTTCACCGCGAATCACCACGGCCACGATGCCCAGCACGCGCGGCAGGAACAGCAGGCACAGCGTCCACAGCCACAGGCCGGCCAGTTCCATCGGCATGGCGAGCCAATGCTCGACGACGCTCGAACCCGTGAGCCAGAGGGCGGTGCCCAGCGTGAGGAACGCCAGCCACAGCGGCGCGGACACATAGGCCATCGTGCCAGTGACGAACATGGCGCGGTGCACCGAGTGCAGGCCTGGCTCTGCCATCAGGCGAGCGTTCTGCAGGTTGCCCTGGCACCAGCGGCGATCGCGCTGCAACTCGGCCAGCAGGTCCGGCGGTTGCTGCTCGTAGCTACCGACCAGATCGGCCACCAGCCACACGTGGTAGCCGGCGCGGCGCATCAGCGCAGCCTCGACGAAGTCGTGCGACATGATGCCGCCGGACATGCCGCCCTTGCCCTTGATCGGGGCCAGCGCGCAATGGTCCATGAAAGGCGCAACGCGGATGATCGCGTTGTGGCCCCAGTAGTGCGATTCGCCGAGCTGCCAGAACTGCATGCCGAGCGTGAACAGGCGGCCCGTCATGCGCGAGGCAAACTGCTGTGCGCGGGCATGCAGCGTCACGTGGCCGATGGCCTGTGTCGCGGTCTGGATGATGCCGGCGGTGGGGTTGGCTTCCATCAGCTTGACCATCGAGGTCAGGCAATCGCCGCTCATGACGCTGTCGGCGTCGAGCACGACCATGTAGCGGTAGTCCTTGCCCCAGCGGCGGCAGAAGTCGGCGACGTTGCCGGCCTTGCGGTGCGTGCGACGGGTGCGCAGGCGGTAGTACACCTCGACCTGCGGCTTGTTCGGGCTGTCGGCCAGTGCGGCGCGCAGGTCTTCCCAGGCGGCGCGCTCGGCGGCGGCGATCTCGGGCGTGTAGCTGTCGGACAGCACAAAGACGTCGAACTGTTGCGCATGCCCGGTCGCTGCGACCGATTCGCAGGTCGCGCGCAGGCCCGCGAACACGGTGGCGACGTCCTCGTTGCAGATCGGCATGATGATCGCCGTGCGTGCCTCGGGGTTCATCGGGTGGTTGGCCACCTGCTTGGCGGACAGCGCGTGCTTGTCCCCGCGCACCGAGACGTAGAAGCCCATGAGCGCGGTCACGAACCCGGTCACGACCCAGCCCGACAGCAAGCCATACAGGGCGATCTGGCTGTATTCGAGCCAGAGGTTGTCGTAGTCGGGCTGCACACGCGCGAACAGCGTGGAGGCGATCACGGTGCTGACCAGCGCGAGCGCCACGAAGGCGAGCCGGCGCTGCGTGGCCGCGCGCTGCCATGGCTGCTGCGCGGGGGCCTTTGCCGAACCGGCGCGCGAGGCCTTCGCGGTGCCGCCGGCACCGAGCTTGACCAGCAGCGCGGTGCCGATGCTGTTCCAGAACCCGCGCCAGGGGCGGGGCGCCATCGAACCGCGGTTGATGGGGGGAGCGGTCACCGAGTTCGGATGGCGCTCTTCGCGGAGGTAGCTGCGGCGCGAAAAGTCGCTTTCCGACAGAACCTTCAGTTGGGAGAATTCATTGGGCTTCATGGCGCTTTTACCGTTGCTTCTGGACGGAAGGCGTGTCGCCGATTGCCGGAAAGCGCTTGAACACGCAATCCGGCGCGATGCCGCTGGAAGCTTCGAGTGCAGCCAGCGATTGACCCGCGGCGCGGGGCCGCGAGAGGGAAAACTGCTTTTGACGCAGGCCGTCGCGTTGCGGACGCATCGCGAAAGAGGGGCTGGTAAGTGCTGTCATGCCTCTACTAGGGCAATCCCTGTGCCAGCGCCAAAAAACCCTTTCAAATCAATCGCTTGGGCTGATTTTTCCGGGCTCGGCCGGGGCTTGGAGGCCTGAATGGCTCCAAAAGCCCCGAATCTGTCGCCGAATCCCGACAAGCCGTCGAGCCTGACTGACAAAAGTCAATCAAATCAACGATTTAGGGGTGTCGCTGGTCAGCGACCGCCTTCGGGTCCCGGTGACGGCACGTCCGCCTTGAAGTGGCCGGGCGTCAATTCGTGCTTCTGCAGCAGCCGGTAGAACTCGGTCCGGTTGCGGTCGGCGAGGCGCGCCGCGTCGGCCACGTTGCCGTCGGTCAGCTTGAGCAGGCCGACCAGGTAATCGCGCTCGAAACGCTGCTTGGCCTCGGCGTAGGTCTGCACCTCGACGCTCGGCACACGCAGCGCGCGCTGCACGAGCGCCAGGGGAATCAGGGGCGAGCTGGAGAGGGCGCACACTTGTTCGACCACGTTGAAAAGCTGCCGCACATTGCCCGGCCATGACGCAGTCGTCAGCGCCTTCAGTGCCTCGGGCGCAAAGCCGGACAGCCGCTTGCCGTACTTGGTCGACAGCCGCTGGAGGAAGTGATTGGCGAGCAGCGGAATGTCCTCGCGCCGCGCCGAAAGCGGCGGAAGGCTCAGTGTCACGACGTTGAGACGGTAGTACAGGTCCTCGCGAAACTGGCCGGCTTCCATCGCGGCGTCCAGGTCGCGATGGGTGGCGGAGATGATCCGCACATCGACCGCGATGGACTGGCTGGCGCCGAGCGGCCGCACCGCGCGCTCCTGCAGCACCCGCAGCAGCTTGACCTGCAGCGCCGGCGGCATGTCCCCGATCTCGTCGAGCAGCAGCGTCCCGCCATCGGCCTGCTGGAACAGGCCCTTGTGGTTGGCGACGGCGTCGGTGAACGCGCCCTTCATGTGGCCGAACAGCTCGGATTCCAGCAAGGCCTCCGGGATGGCGCCGCAATTGACCGCTACGAAGGGTTTGTCGGCCCGCGGACTGGCGCGGTGGATCGCGCGGGCGAGCAGTTCTTTGCCGGCGCCGCTGTCTCCCCGCAGCAGCACGCTGGCGTCCGACTTGGCGACCATGCGCGCTTCGGCCAGCAGTTCGGACATCCGATTGCTGCGGCTGACGATCTCCGCGCGCCAGCTTTCGTCGCCGCCCTTGCCGGGCGTCGCCGCAGGTGCGCCGAGCGCGAGCGCCTGCGCGATCTTGTCGAGCAGCTCGCGGCCGTCGTAGGGCTTGGTCAGGTAGGTAAAGACACCACGTGCCGTGGCTTCGACCGCGTCGGGGATCGTGCCGTGCGCGGTCAGCAGGATCACCGGCAGGGTCGGGTGCCGCTTGCGGATCTCGTCGAACAGCGCGAGCCCGTCGCGTCCCGGCAGCCGGACATCGCTCAGCACGAGCTGCGGGTGTTCGATCTCGAGTTGCGTCAGCGCCGATTCTGCGGAGGTCACGGCAGTGACCTGGTAGCCGACCGATGTGAGTCGCATCGACAGGAGCCGCAGCATGTCCGGGTCGTCGTCCACGACCAGCAGCCGCGCGCCGCGTGCTTCACCGCCCGGTGCCGAGGCGGGGTCCTTGGCGGGGGAAGGCGATGCGGGCGTGTTCACTGGGCGGGCTTCGTGTTGTTCGCCGGGGCCGGTGCCGCGGACGGGGTCGGGCGCGTAAAGCTGCGCTCGATGGCGCGCAACGCCTCGATCCGGTCGTTGAGCTGGTCGATGCGGCGTTGGCTGTCGCGCACCTGCTGCGCCTGCTTGTCGCGATCGTCTTCGACGCGCCGCTGTTCCGCGTAGCGCGCCGCGAGCACCCGTGCGAGGGGCTGCAGGGGCAGCGCATCGGCGGATGGGTTGGTGATCACCCGCTGGAGCAGTCCTTGCGCCTTTGCGAGGTCGGCCGGCACGCGCGTCTGGGCGAGCACGATGGCCGTCTGCATCTGCGTGGTGGGCGTCTCGATGAGGTCACCCAGGCGTGCCAGTTCGTTCGCGAGTTCAGGTGGGCCGAGTTGCCGCACCTTGTCGGCGTACGCAATCATGGCGCCGACCGGGCCTGGGGCCTGTTGCGTGAAGAGGCCGCCGGGCAGCGTGGCGGGCGCGATCGGCTCAGCCTCCACCGGCGTGATGGGCGGCGGCGCAGGCGCCGGGACGACGGCCACAGCGACGGCTTCAGCCGGCGGCTTGCGTGGCGATGCGCAGCCGGCAAGCAGCAGCGGCATGACGATCGTCACGGCGAGAACGGATCTGCGAAAGATCGGAAAGCACATGGGTCGGAAAGGCGCGTGGGGCGGTGGACGTCAGGCGGAGCGCGGCAACTCGACGCGGAATCGCGCACCCGGCCCAACGGGCAGCAGCGTGATGCGGCCGCCATGGGCTGCAATGTACTCCTGCACGATCGAGAGGCCGATGCCGGTTCCCTTGACCGCATGCTGCGGTTGCCGTTCGCCGCGGAAGAAGGGTTCGAAGATGCGATCGCGGTCGCCATCGGCGATGCCAGGGCCGGCGTCGTTGATGTCGATGTAGACGGTGTCGGCCGTGCTCGAAACCGCCATGGTGATGGTGCCGCCGCGCGCCGAATACCGGATCGCGTTCGACAACAGGTTGGCGAGCGCGGTGCCCAGCTTGACCGGGTCGACCACGACGGAGATCGGCTCGCCTTCGGCGCGGACGGTCAGCCCGTTGGCCTGCCATTGGAGGCGCTGCGCCTCGATCTGGTCCTCGATCAGCGGAATCAGCGGCGTGCGTTGGCGGTGCAGCTGTCGCGCCTCGAAGGCCGCGGCGTTGAAGCGCAGCAAGGCCTCGATCTGGCCCTGCAGCGAGATCGTGTTCTGCTGCAGGATCTGCGCGACTTCGCGCTGCGCGGGATTCAGCGCACCGGTCACGCCGTCTTCCAGCAGGGAGACACCTTCACGGAGGGCGGCGAGCGGCGTCTTGAGTTCATGCGAAACGTGTCGCAGGAAACGTGCCTTGTCGGCGTCCAGTTCGGTGAGCCGCAGCCGCAGCCATTCGAGCTGCTGGGAGACGCGGCGCACGTCGGAGGGACCGTGGATGTCGATCGGTTCGTCGAGCCGGTTTTCGCCCAGCCCGACGATGGCGCGCTGCAACCGCTTGAAAGGTCGCGCCAGCCACACCCCGAAAGCGAGCGCCAGTGACACGGCCAGTGCGCTGGCGGCCACCACCAGGCGCATCAATCGCGTGCGGGCGGTCTCGATGCGTTCCGCGAGTGCCTTGTTCTGCGTCTCGATCAGGAACTGCGCCTGTTGCGCGATGTCAGTGTTCACCGCATCGAGATCGCGAAACTGCATCGCCATGGAGCTTTCGCGCGCCAGCGCCGTTTCAGGGGCGCCGCTCATCAGCCCCTGGATCACGTCGAGCTGTGCGCGCCACTTGTCCGGGCCGACTGCCGAAAGACCATTCGTGGCCAGGCGTTCAAGCACCTGGCGGGCATCGCGGGCGGCGTCGTCGAAGCGGCGGCGCAGCACGGCGTCGTTCAGCACCAGCGACTGGCGGGCGGCGCGCTCCATCGCCGCGCTGCGTTCCGCCAGCGACTGCGCCGCACCCGACAGAGTAAGCGCACGCGCCGCCGCGTCGCGGCTTTCGGTCATCAGGAGGTCGTACTGGAAGACGGCGCGCAGTGCAACGCCCACCAGCAGCGCGGTGATCAGGAGGAACGCGAACAGCAGCAGTTGCTGGAAAGAACCGCGCGCGGCCTTCAGCTTCGCCATCAGGCAGCCGGCACCAGTGCACTTCGGTCGGCCGCCTGTGTCGACTCGGCAGTCACGACCTCGCCGCGCAAGGTGTAGGCCAACGAGCGCGTGATGCGCAGGTCGACCATCTGGCCCACGAGGCGCGCGTCGCCTTCGAAGTTGACGACGCGGTTGCACTCGGTGCGGCCCATCAGTTCGCTGGCGTCCTTGCGCGAGGCGCCCTCGACCAGCACGCGCTGCACCGTGCCGACGCGGCTTTCGCCGAAGCGCTTCACGTTGCCGTCGATCACGGCCTGCAACTGCTGCAGCCGTGCGAGCTTGACCGCATGCGGCGTGTCGTCGTGCAGCGCTGCGGCGGGCGTGCCGGGGCGGGGGCTGAAGATGAAGCTGAAGCTCGCATCGAATTCGAGGTCGTCGATGAGCTTCATCATCTTGCCGAAGTCCTCGTCGGTCTCGCCGGGGAAGCCGACGATGAAGTCGCTGCTGAGGGCGAGCCCGGGGCGAATCGCACGCAGCTTGCGCACCGTGCTCTTGTATTCCATCGCCGTGTAGCCGCGCTTCATCGCCATCAGGATGCGGTCGCTGCCATGCTGCACCGGGAGGTGGAGGTGGCTCGCGAGCTGCGGCACGCGTGCGTAGGCCTCGATCAGGCGCGGCGTGAATTCGTTCGGGTGGCTGGTCGTGTAGCGAATGCGCTCGATGCCGGGGATCTCCGCGATGTACTCGATGAGCAGCGCGAAGTCGGCGATCTCGGCGGTGTCACCCATGCGGCCGCGATAGGCATTGACGTTCTGCCCCAGCAAAGTGACTTCCCGCACGCCCTGGTCCGCCAGTCCGGCCACCTCGACCAGCACGTCGTCGAGCGGCCGGTTCACCTCCTCGCCGCGCGTGTAGGGAACGACGCAGTAGCTGCAGTATTTGGAGCAACCCTCCATGATCGAGACAAATGCGGTCACGCCCTCGACCCGGGCGGGCGGCAGGTGGTCGAACTTCTCGATCTCGGGAAAGCTGATGTCCACCTGCGGTCGGCCTTCGCGCTCGCGCTGGTTCAGCATTTCGGGCAGGCGGTGCAGGGTCTGGGGTCCGAAGACCACGTCGACATAGGGCGCTCGCGCGATGATGGCCGCGCCTTCCTGGCTCGCGACGCAGCCGCCCACGCCGATCTTCACGCCCTTGGCCTTGAGGTGCTTGACACGCCCGAGGTCGGAGAACACCTTCTCTTGCGCCTTCTCGCGCACGGAGCAGGTGTTGAAGAGGATCAGGTCGGCCTCGTCCACATTGGTAGTGGGCTCATAGCCTTCGGCGGCCCGGAGGACGTCGGCCATCTTGTCCGAGTCGTACTCGTTCATCTGGCAGCCGAAGGTCTTGATGAAAACTTTGGGGGTCATGGTGCTCTCCCGAAAAATTGGAACGGCGCTGAAATCGAGCTCAGGCGGCTCGCGAGACACCGCGGAACTGGCTCCGCCAGGCCGCAGGTGTCGCCCCCGGCAGGGGGTGGGCGGCTACACGAAGTGAGCAAGCCTGGGGGCGAGCGTCTACTGGCCGTATTTGGGCAGTTGGTCGAACGGCGTCTTGCCGTCGTCGCGTGGTCCGCTGTCGGCCACGAAAGGCCAGAAGTTCAGCAGCGGCTTTTCGGCAGATGCGCGCTTGGCCTTGGCTTCGTCCGGCGTGAGAATCCACACTTCGCGAACCAGGCCCGCAGCGTCGCGCGTGTAGTTCACGAGCAGGTTCTGACCGGTGATCGATGCGGGCATGACGAGCATGCGATTGGCGCTGAGGATGCGCGCGCCGGGTGACAGGCGTTCGGCCTGGCCGTCGAGCAGGATCTCCGGCGCATTCACCACCATGAACTTGCCGCGCAGCGTGCCGTTGGGAAAATTGCGACCACCGTTCGCGGCCTCGTTCTGGGTGGCCGACGGATCTTGCAACTGCGCGGCGGCGCTTGCCGAATAGAGAGCTGCAGCGGGCATCAATACTGCGCTCAGCGCTATTAAAATCAGAGCGTTCAGGGGGTTTTTGCAGCGGTTCATGGGGTACATCCAGAGGCTGTGGGAGCGGCGATTCTAGCGGCCGCATCTCGTCAAACGGAAGCCGCGGAACGTGCTGTCGTGCATGAACGCTTTACTTATCTTTACGGCGGCCATGGGCTCTTTTTTGCTTGCGCTGCTCCAATAGCTCCCGCCGGGAGAATAGTGCCACGCGTAGACCGGCGACCCTTTCGATCCAATATCAACGCCCCATGAAGAAGAATCTCGTTCTCACCCTGTCGGGTGTGCTGGTCGTGGCCGCGGCAGCGGGCACCTGGTGGTGGTCGGGCGCCAAGATCCGCGGAGCCGCCGAGGGCGGCACGGCAGTCAGCGCCAGCAAACCCGGCGCGGGGGCAGGCGCTCCGGCGCTGGTCACGCTCGCAGCCGCGAAAAAGCAGGATGTCCCGGTCATCGTGCAGGTCAACGGCAGTGTCGTTTCGCTCAACAGCGTCGACCTGCGGCCGCAGGTGACGAACACGGTGAGAGAGGTCCACGTGAAGGAGGGCCAGTTCGTCAAGGCCGGCCAGTTGCTCTTCACCCTCGACGACCGCCCCGACCAGGCCAATCTGGCCAAGGCCAAGGCGCAGCAGCAGCGCGACGAAGCCATGCTGGCCGACCTCGAACGGCAATACAAGCGCAGCCAGGATCTCGTGGCACAGAACTTCATCGCCAAGAGCGCCGCCGATGCCACCCTGTCGCAGCTCGAGGCGCAGCGTGCGGCGGTCGCCGCGGATCGCGCGGCGGTGCAGTCGGCGCAGGTGGCGCTGGGCTACGCCACTTTGCGTGCCCCCATCGCGGGGCGCATTGGCGCAGTCAATATCTATCCGGGCACGCTGGTCCAGCCGAGCCTGTCGCTGGTGACCATCACGCAACTCGATCCGATCGCCGTGAGCTTCCCGGTGCCTGAAGGAAAGCTGCAGGACCTGCTGGCGGCGGCGCGTTCGCACACGCCGGTCGAAGCGGTCGTGACCGGCCGCAAGGAGCCCTTGAAGGGTTCGCTGAGCTTCGTCGACAACACGGTCGATCCGCTGATCGGCACCGTGCGCGCCAAGGCGGTGTTCGACAACGGGGACCAGAGCCTCTGGCCCGGCCAGTTCGTAGAAACCCGCGTCACCGTTCGCACGATCCAGGACGCGACCGTCGTGCCGGCCTCCGCTCTGATGATGCTGGCGGACGGCGTTTCCGTCTACGTGGTCGACGCCGACAAGAAGGCGTCGCGGCGCAAGGTCGAAGCGCTCTACACCTTCGGCACGCAGGTCGCGGTGCGCGGCGTCGAGGCGGGCGAGCAGGTGGTCATCGAAGGCAAGCAGAATGTGCGACCGGGCGGCAAGGTGCGCCTCGATGCGCCGGTACCGACGCAAAGGCCTGGAGACTCGGCGGCGCCCGGCCCGGGCAGCGCCGCATCGGTTGCGCCCTCCAACGCCAGCCTCGTCGCCGAGCGGGAGCACACATGAACATCTCCGAGCTGTGCATCCGTCGTCCTGCGATGACGGTGCTGCTCTCCGCCGCGGTGGTGGTGATCGGCATCTTTGCCTATTTCCAGATTCCGGTCGCGGCCCTGCCCAGCTACAACACGCCAGTCATCAACGTCAACGCGCAATTGCCCGGCGCCAGTCCGGACACGATGGCGTCATCGGTCGCATTGCCGCTCGAAAAGCAGTTCTCCACCATCCCTGGCCTGCAGACCATCAGCTCGGTCAACACGCAGGGCGTGACCTCGGTCACCCTCGAATTCGTCAGCACGCGCGACATCGACGCGGCCGCGGTCGATGTGCAGGCGGCACTGTTGCGCGCGCAGCGGCAACTGCCGCAGGAGCTGACGCAGCTGCCTTCCTACCGCAAGGTGAATCCGGCCGACGCGCCGGTGCTGTTCATCGCGATGGTCTCGAATTCGATGACCCCGGCCGAGCTGAACGACTATGCAGAGAACCTGATCTCGCCGACCTTGTCGACCATCGACGGCGTGGCGCAGGTCGGCGTGTACGGGCAGAAGCGCTTTGCGGTGCGCGTCAAGGCCGATGCCAACCTGCTGAACGCACGCAACATCACCCTCGACGAACTCGCCAACGCCGTGCGCCTGGCCAATGCCAATACGCCGGTCGGCGTGCTCGACGGTCCGCGCCAGACGCTCACCATCCAGGCCAACGAGCAAATGCTCAAGGCGGCGGACTTTGCGAAGGTCATCGTCGGCCAACGTAACGGCGCACCGGTCCGCCTCGACGAGGTCGCGACCATCGAGGACAGCTTCGAGTCCGTCAAGACCGCCAGCAGCTTCAACGGCGAGAGCTCGATCTCGCTGGCCGTGCAGCGTCAGCCCAACGCCAACACGGTGCAGGTCGTCGATGCCGTGCGCGCGCTGATGCCGCGCTTCAAGGAAGAGCTGCCGCAGTCGGTCGAGATCAACCTGGTCAACGACCGCTCGTTGTCGATCCGCGAGGCCGTGCATGACGTGCAGCTCACGCTGCTCGGAACCATCCTGCTGGTGGTGCTGGTGATCTTCCTGTTCCTGCACCGGCTGGTGGCGACGCTGATCCCGGCGCTCACGATCCCGATCTCGCTGATCGGTGCGGTGGCGCTGCTCTACGCCTTCGGCTACAGCCTGGACAACGTGTCGCTGCTCGGCATCACGCTGGCCGTCGGCCTGGTGGTGGACGACGCGATCGTCGTGCTCGAGAACATCATGCGCTACGTCGAAAAGGGCATGGAGCCTTTCGCGGCAGCGTTGCGCGGCGCGCGCGAGGTGGGCTTCACCATCATCTCGATCTCGATCTCGCTGGTCGCGGTGTTCATCCCGATCTTCTTCATGCCTGGCGTCATCGGCCTGCTCTTCCACGAGTTCGCCGTGGTCGTGGGCCTGGCCGTGATGGTGTCGGCGATCGTATCGCTCACGCTGGTGCCGATGCTGGCGAGCCGGCTGCTCAAGCACACGCCACGCGAAGGCGGGACGGTCGACCACGAGGAAGAGCATCCCGAGCCAGGCACCGCCATTGGCCGGGCCTTCGAGCGCGGCTACCGCTGGGTGCACAGCAACTACATGCGCACGCTCGACTGGACCCTGGGTCACCGGCCGATCATGCTCGCGCTCGCCGCCTCGACCTTCGCGCTCACGGCCTGGATGTTCATCAGCATCCCCAAGGGCTTCTTCCCCGAAGAGGACATTGGCCAGATCCAGATCACGACCGAAGCGGCCGAAGACATCTCCTTCCCCGCCATGAAGGCCCTTCAGGATCGCGTGGCGGAGGCGCTGCAGGCCGACCCCAGCGTGGACTACGTCAATTCCTTCATCGGCGTCGGGGGCCCCACGGCTACGCAGAACTCGGGCCGGCTGTTCGCGGTGCTCAAGTCCCGCAAGGAGCGCCCGCCCATGCCGCAGGTGCTCGAATCGCTGCGCAAGCGCTTCCGCGAAATCCCGGGCATCGCCGTCTACATGCAGCCGGTGCAGAACCTGCGCCTCGGCGGCCGGCAGAGCAAGGCGCGCTTCCAGTACACGCTGCAGAGCGTGAATGCCGGCACCATGGGCGTCTGGGCCGACAAGCTGATGGAACGCATGCGCGCCGATCCGGTCTTCCGCGACGTCACCAGCGACTCGCAGAACCGCGGCCTCCAGGCCACGCTCGACATCGACCGCGACAAGGCCGGCGTGCTCGGCGTCGCGGTAGGCGACCTGCGCACCGCGCTCTACAACGCCTATGGCGACCGCCAGATCGGCAGCATCTACGGTGCGAGCAACACCTACCAGGTGATCCTCTCGGCTGCCGACAACGACCGCCAGTTCGAGGAAGACATGTCGCGCCTGTCCGTGCGCAACAAGGCCGGGCAACTGGTGCCGCTGTCGGCCTTCTCGACGGTCAAGCGCACGGTGGGTCCTACTTCGGTCAACCACCAGGGCCAGCTCCAGGCGGTGACCGTGTCGTTCAACCTCGCACCCGACGTGCCGCTGGGCAATGCCACCGCCAAGATCGACCAGTTCAAGGCCGAGCTGAAGATGCCGGCCTCGATCATCACCAGCTACGGTGGCGATGCGGCGGTGTTCCAGAGTTCGCAATCGAGCCAGGCGGTGCTGCTCATCCTGGCGGTGCTGGTGATCTACGTGCTGCTGGGCGTGCTCTACGAGAGCTACATCCACCCGCTGACCATCCTGGCGGGCCTGCCTTCGGCCGCGGTGGGCGCGCTGCTGTCGCTCAAGCTCTTCGGTTTCGACCTGACGCTGATCGCCACCATCGGCATCCTGTTGCTGATCGGCATCGTGAAGAAGAACGCGATCATGTTGATCGACTTCGCGCTCGAAGCGCAGCGCACCGAGGGCATGAAGCCGGTCGAAGCGATTCGCGAGGCCTGCCGGCTGCGCTTCCGTCCGATCCTGATGACCACCCTGGCCGCGATGATGGGCGCTCTGCCGCTCGCGCTGGGCCTGGGCGCCGGCGCCGAACTGCGGCAGCCGCTGGGTGTGGCGGTGGTCGGCGGGCTGATCTTCTCGCAGGTGATCACGCTCTACATCACGCCGGCGATCTACCTGGCGCTCGACCGCTACAGCGGCAGCGGACCGATGCAGGAATTGCCCGGCGAAAAGGTGCCGCACCCGGCTGGCGCGGCGACCTGACCGCCGCCCGTCGCGCGAGCGCGGCGGTCAGGGCAGCGCGTCGCGCGCGAACGCCTGCGCGGCGCGCGGCGCGGTGGCCCGTCCGGCGGGGCGGCCGGCTGCCGCCATTGCGGGCTGCGACAACGTGGACGTACCACCGTGCGTCACGCGCAAGACCCAGTCGCACACCACCGCCATGAAAGTCTGTTGCGCAGCCATCGACGTCAGGCCGTGGTCGATCTCGCCGATGAACTCGTATTCGAACTGGCGCATGAAGGGCTCGTTGGCAAACGGGCCGAGCTGATCGCGATTCCGGTCCGTGACGTGCATGGTCCCGGTGTAGAGCAGCAGCACGGCCAGGTTGCGCGCCGCCACCTGCGACATCGACCGGCGAAATGCCGCGGCGGTCACTTCCGGCGGATCGGGCTCGAAGATATGCGGCGCCGCGGCGGCGGCCGCGCTCGGCGACAGCTTGCGCTGGATCCAGCGCGCGGTCTTGCCGATGAAGGCCGGATTGGTCGGCGCTGCGAGCGCCCGGCGCAGCATGCGCTCCATGCGGGTGCGGCGTCCAGGGAACGCGTAGCCGTCGAACATCAGGAGCCCGACCACCCGCGCGTCGGCGACGGCGAGGGAGAGGCCGTTGGTTGCGCCCGAACACAATCCGATCACGATGAAGCGGCGCACCCCGAGCATGGTCTCGATGAGATTCATCGCGGCCTGCAGGTCGTAGACCGCCTGGGTGAGGAAGTGCTCCGACCCGCTCGCCGGGCCGCTGTCGCCCAGGCCCGCGAGGTCCAGCCGGATGCTGCTGATGCCGCGGGTCGCCAGCTGGCGGGCCAGCTTCACGTTGATGCGTCGCGGACCGATGTGATGGTTCGCACCCATGTTGAGCATGAGGCAGGCGACCGGCGCCATCGGCCCGTCGGCAGGGGTCGTGATGATCCCGATCAGCGAGCCATCGGCGCCGAACTGGACCGGGGTTTCCTTGCAATCATTCATGAACTTCTGCTAGCAAACGTTGCAGCGCTTCGGTCGGGACCATGGCGTTGTTGGGGTGCGGATCGGAGGTCCAGATCAGCGGGTGGTGGAACTCTGAAATCTTCACCGGCATGTGGCGACCCGCCTCCGCTTTCGCCCACTGGTGTGCTGCATGGTCTTCCGCGTCCGCCAGCATCACGGTTTCGTGCAACGCGGTCAACTGCAATGTTGGGGATGACAGCGCGCGCAATTGCTGCCGCATGGCGGGCGAGACGCCAAAGCCGAAGAGTTCGTCGGTGAATGCGTCCGGATCCTTCCCGAGCCGGCGACGCCACGTCGGATCGGGAACGCAGTAGGAGCGTTCGAGCGCGTCGACGTGGCCGGCGCGCAGCGTATCCAGATAGCGGGTTCCGTCGACGATCGGATCCCAGAGGATCAGCCGCGACGGGTCGCAGCGACCGCTCTTGGCCGCCAGCACTGCAACTGCGGCACCCAGGCGCGAGCCGAGCCAGATGATGCGCCGCGCGCCCGCCCGCCTGCGCAACTCTTCGTGCGCAGTGCAGACGTCGCGCCGCCAGCCCTCGAGTTCGCCGTCGGTGTCGTCGCCCGGCGAGTCGCCGGTGCCGTAGTAGTCGAACCGGAGCACCGCGACCCCGGCGCGCGCGAGCCGATCGGCGAGCACGCGGAACAGGCGGTGCGCGCGGATCGCTTCCTGGCCGAAGGGTTGGCAGATCAGCACGGAGACGTTGCCGTCGCGCTCCGGCGCGTGGTACAGCCCGAACAACTGGCGCGAGGCCGGGCCAAAGAGCATCGGGGTCATGCGTACAACTCGCTTTCCTGCATCATGGGGCGTGGCGCGATCGCCTCGACCGCCACCACGCGCGCGACCGCGCACACGACGCCCTGCCCGCCATCGAATGAACTCAGCGCCAGGCGCACGACGCTTCCGTCCCCGGTAATCTTCACTTCACGCGCATCGCCGGCAAGACCGACCTCGAAACTGCGGGTGTCGGCACTGAGGCCCATCCCCGTGGCTTTCAGGCAGGCTTCCTTGCGCGTCCAGCAACGCAGGAAGGCGCGGTCGCGCTCGTCGGGCGCAACGGCTTTCAGCGCGCGAAGTTCCGTGTCGGTGAAATGCATTTCGGCCAGTGCCTCGGCGTCCGGCAGGTGGCGCAACAGCTCGACGTCGACACCCACTTCCGAGTCCATGCTGATCGCGATCAGCCCCACCGACTGGCTGTGGCTCAGGTTGAAGCGAACGCCGACCGGGTCCACCAGCCTGGGCTTGCCAAATGCGCCATGCGAGAAATCCAGGAATGCGCCCGGGATGCCCGTATGGGCAGACAGCGCGCCGCGAAGCGCCGAATGGGCGGCGACGAAGCGATGGCGGTCCCGCGCGAAGACGAAGCGATGGGCCCTTTCCCACTCCTCGTCCGACAGGCATGCCGCCGCCTCGCGTCCCGGCACCACATCAAGGTCCACGCGCCACAACTGGCAGTGCGCCACCGAAGGAATCTGGACGATCGACATGGCAACCCTTCAGCCCTTGCGGCTCCAACCCGAAAACACGCGACCGAGAAGGCCGCGTTTCGATCCGCTGTCCGCAGTGGCCTCCGCGACAGCTTCATTGGCTTCGATGGCGGTACCCGCGGCGGCCGAGGCCAGTTGCCCCAGGCTTTCGAACACGTAGCGCCGCGGCTCCACCCGGAAGCCGAGCACTTGTTCCGCCTGCCGCAGCACCCGCATCGCCAGCAGCGAATCGCCGCCGAGGTCGAAGAAGTTGTCGTTGGCGCGGATGTCGTTGACGTCGATGCTCAGCGCGCTCGCCCAGATCTGCGCCAGGCGGGCCTGCTCGGGCAGCAGCAGCGCGGGCGGTCCCTTTTCCTCTTGAACGGGGGCCACGGCGGGCGCGGCCTGCGGCGGCATGTTGCCGGCGGCGAGGCGCTTCAGGTAGCTGGTGCTTTCGGATTCACCCGAAGCCCACAGCGCTTCCAGCGTGTCGTCCGGCCGTTGCGCCACGAGCGTCAGCAACTCGACATAGCGCTCCTTGAAGGCGGCGCCCGTTTCGCGACGGTAGATGTCGGCGTTGTACGTGATCGCGCCTTCCAGCCCCTTGGCCTTGTCCATGAGCCAGATGCCGAGGTCGTCCGTCGCGCCGCGCTGCAGCAGGTGCATCTGCCGGTCCTGGAGGTCGCCGATGCCCGGCGGCCGTTCGCGCGCATCCTGGAAGGAGAAGAGCGCCTGGTAGAGCCCCACGCCCTGGGCGCGCTCGACGAACTCGGGCTCGACCACCAGCCGCTCGAAGGGCACCTGCTGGTAGTTCATGACCGACAGCAGCTCCTGCTTGACGTAGCGCATGAACTCCCCGAAACGCAGTGACCCGTCGACCTGGAAGGACAGCGGCAGCACGTTGTTGAAGAAACCCATGATCGATTCGGTCTCGGGCGCCTCGCGGCCGCGCACCGGGGTCGCGATGACGATGGAGCGGGTGTCGATCACGCTGCTCATCATCAGGATGTAGACACCGAGCGTCAGCATGTTGAGCGTGACATTGTGGCCGCGCCCGACGTCGCGCAGCCGCTCGGTCAGCGCCTTGTCGACGCTGATCCAGTGCGTGCCGCCCTGGCCGCTCATGCCCGCGCGGCGCGGCATGTCGGTCTGGGGCGCCTTGGGCGTCGGCGAGTTCGCGAAGCGGTTCTTCCAGTATTGGAGCTGGGTCTCCATCTCCGGCTGCTCCAGCCAGTTCGCGTACCACTCGGCGTAGTCGCCGTGGGTGACGGCAGGCTCGGGCAGTCCGTGCGGGACGCCACGCACCATGGCGCCGTAGATCTGCGACAGCTCGGACTGCAGGACGTCGAAGGACCAGCCATCCCACACCAGGTGATGCGGCACGAAGACGAAGGCATGGTCGTCCTCCGCGACCTTGTAGAGCGCGGCATGGAAGAGCGGTGCCTTGTGGATGTCGATCGGGCGATCGGCCAGCTCCTGCATCAGCTCCAGCAGCTCGTTCTCTCGCTGGTCCTCGGGAAGGCTGCCGAGATCGACCAGCGGCAGTTCGTAGTCGATGTGGTCGGCGATCAGCGCCACCGGCTCTCCAGTCTGCGGATCGACGCCGACCGACGTGCGCAGCGAAGCCTGCCGGCGGATGATCTCGCGCAGCGCCGCATTGAACTTGGGAACGTCCAGCGGCCCGCCGAGCCGGTGCGCGGAAGGCGCGTTGTAGACCGAGCGGCCCGGGTGCATTTCCTCGACGAAGCGGATGCGTTCCTGCATCGGCGTGAGCGGCGCGCTGCGACGGCCGGCCTTGTGGGGAATGGGCTCGCTGTGCGGTGCGTCGTCGCCGCTGAGGCTGTCGATCGCCGCGGCCAGCCGTTCAGCGGTCGGGGCTTCGAACAGGGTGCGCAGCGGCACGGTGATGCCGAACTCGCGGCTCAGCAAGGTCGACACGCGTGCGGCCAGCAGCGAATGCCCGCCGAGCGCGAAGAAGTCGTCGCGGATGCCGAGCCCGGGCAGGTTGAGCACGCGTTCCATCGTCTCCATCACGACGCGCTCGCGGTCATTGCGCGGCGCGATACGTTCGGTCGTTTCCTGGCGGGTCGCGCTCGGCTTGGGCAGGGCCTTGCGATCGACCTTGCCGTTCGGCAGCAGCGGAATGGCGTCGAGCGTGACAACGTGCTGCGGCACCATGTACTGCGGCAGGCGGCTGCGCAGATGACGGTCCAATGCCGCGAGGTCGACCGTGGCGCCGGGGGAGTTCGCGAGGTAGGCCACCAGGCGCACATCGCCGGGCTGGTCCTCGCGCGTGACCACCACGCTGCGGGCGACGCCGGGTGCCTCGTTGCAGCGTGCCTCGATCTCTCCGAGTTCGATGCGATAGCCGCGCACCTTCACCTGGAAGTCGAAGCGCCCCATGTGCTCCAGCAGCCCGTCGTTGCGCCAGCGGCCGCGGTCGCCGCTGCGATAGATCAGCGTGTCCACGCCGTCGATGGCGGTGGTCACGAAGCGCTCTGCCGTGAGTTCGGGGCGATCGAGATAGCCCAGCGTCACGCCCATGCCGCTGATGCAGATCTCGCCCGGCACGCCGATGGGGCAGGGCTGCAGATTGCTGTCGAGGATCCAGACGCCGGTGTTCGCCATCGGGCGGCCGATCGAGACGCCGCGCGCCGCGATGCGCGGGCGCTCCATGCGCCAGACCGTGGACCACACCGTGGTTTCGGTCGGGCCATACAGGTTCCAGAGCTCCGAACTGCGGTCCAGCAGTTCGAGCGAAAGGTCCGCCGGCACGGGTTCCGCGCCGATCCAGGCCCGGAAGCCGCGTGCGCCCGACCATTGCGCGTCCAGCAGCAGACGCCACATGCCGGGCGTGGCCTGCAGGATGGTGATGGATTCCGATTCGAGCAGTCCGCGCAGGCGGTTGCCGTCCATGGCGACTTCGCGCTGCACGATCACGATCTCGGCGCCCGCCGCCAGCGGCAGCATGACTTCGGGCACGGCCATGTCGAAGGACAGCGTGGTCACCGCGGCCAGGCGGTCCTGCGCGGAGATGCCCGGTTCGCGCTGCATGGTCTGCATCAGGTTCGCGACGGCACGGTGCGGCACGCACACGCCCTTGGGCTTGCCGGTGGATCCGGAGGTGTAGATGACGTAGGCCGTGTCCTCGGCCTGAGCATCCTCGGGTCCTGCCGCGAGCGGCGTCGCCGGTTCGTCGAGCCAGGCAGTCTCGCGATCGAGCAGGAACACGCGCTGCGCGGCATCGGCGCACCAGTTGACCGGTGCGGCGGCGATCGACGAGGCGGTCAGCAACAGGCCCAGGCGTGCGTCTTCGGCGTAGTAGTCGAGTCGGGCCTGCGGGAACGCAGGGTCCAGCGGCACATAAGCAGCGCCGCTCTTGAGCACGGCGAGCAGGGCCACGAACATGTCGGTGCCGCGGTCCAGGCACAGGCCGACGCGCTGGCCGCGGCCCATGCCGCGAGCGCGCAAGGCGTGCGCCAGGCGGTTCGAACGCGCGTCGAGTTCGCGGTAGCTCATGCGCTTCTCGCCGTCGCGGAGGGCCGGCCGCTCGGGTTGCGCGGCTGCATGCTTCACGAAGCCGGCGTGCATCAGCGGCTCACCGTCGAGTGGCGTCGGGGCGGGTTGAAGCGCGGTGAGCGCACGCGCCTCGTCGGCCGACAGCACCTGCAACTTGCCGACCGGCTGCGCCGGATCATTCACCACGGAGCGCAGCAGGCATTCGTACATGCCCAGCCAGCGGCGCACCGTGGCATCGTCGTACAGGTCGGCGTTGTATTGCGCCTCCATCTGCATGCCGCCGATCACGGGCGTGATGTTGAGGAAGAGCTCGAAGTTCTCGTAGCGGCGCGCGATGGTGCTCTGCTCGACGCGCAGGTCCGGGAAGTTGCCTTCGTTGGGCGCGGCGTCGCGGTCGACGTTGAACAGCACGTTCACCAGCGGAAGCCGGCTCGGGTCGCGCGGCACCGGCAGCTTCTTGAGGAGTGAGCCGTAGGTCAGCGTCTGGTGCTCGAAGGCATCGAGCAGCAAGCTGCCCGACTGGCGTGCCAGCGCGTCGAAAGGGGCATTCGTGTCCACCGCCACCCGGATCGGCAGCAGGTTCACGCAGTGGCCCACGAGGCTGGGCATATCGCTGGGCATCTGGCCCGCGGCGGCGATGCCGACCACGAGATCGTCCTGCGCCGTCAGCCGATGGAGGGTCGCGGCGAAGGCGCTGAACATGGTTGCGAACAGGCTGGTGCCCGTTCCCGAGCCGACGCGGCGCAGGCCGTCGATCAGGCTCTGGTCCAGCACGTGGTCGATGCGGTAGGAACTGAAGGTGCGCACCGCAGGCCGCGGGTGGTCGATCGGCAACTCCAGCACCGGCAGGCTGCCGCCGGCGTAGCGCGACAGCCAGTACTCCGTGTGCGCCTGCATCTCCGGGCTCGCCGATTCCTCGGCCTCCCAGGCGGCGTAGTCCGAATAGCGCGCAGCCGGTTCGAGCGCCGGCCCTGCGCCGGTCTGTTCCGCGTAGAGCAGGCCGAGGTCCTGGCTGATGACGCCCCACGACCATCCGTCGCAGATCGCGTGGTGCGCGGTCATGACCAGCACATGGTCGGTCGGGGAGAGCTGGTACAGCGTGGCCCGGAAAAGCGGCCCCTTCTCGAGCGTGAAGGGTTCCTGCACGGCGGCGAGGCCGTCTTCTTCCAGTCGGCGCTGCTGGGCGGCCGCATCGAGATGGCGCAGGTCGTGCTCGTTCAGTCGCAGCGGTGTGGCCTCGCCGATCAGCAGCTCGGTGCCATCCGGAGAGATCGTCGAGCGCAAGGATTCGTGGCGTGCCACAAGCTGGTCGAGCGCCGCGCCCAGCGCGCGCGTGTCCAGCCGGCCCTTGAGGCGAAGCCGCAGCGACTCGTTGTAGGCCAGCGATGCCTGCGGACTCAGGCGATCGCCGAGCCAGACTTCGCGCTGCGCCTCGGTCGTCGCGACGACGCGCTCGATCAGGCCCGCCGCAAACGGGTCGAACTCGTCCACGGCGCTGTCGTCGGAGGGGGTGAGAACGGCTGTGGTCATGCTTGGAACTTCATGAATTTGCCTTGGGCAGTCGGATCGGGAACGAACCATGCGGGCTGGCCGTCCTTGTCACGACCCAGGCGTGCGTTGGGCACGGGCGGATGGGACGGGTCGAAGGCCGGCTTCGGTGCCGCGCGGCGCGGCAGCAGTTCGGCCTCCTGCATCTCGGCGATCGATTCCTTGAAGGCGGACTTAATGGTCGCGATGTCCTGCTGCGTGTGCGCGGTCGTCATGAAGCAGGGGAAGTTGTCCAGGATGTGCACGCCGCGGCTGCGCATCATGGCGAACAGCAGATCCTGCAACGGATGGTCTTCCAGCCAGCTCACGCGCCACAGCGACGAGAAGTAGCGAATCTCGAGCGGCGCGCCGACCTCGCGGCAGAAGGCCGACAGCTCGTCGGCCATGGCCGCAGTGTGCAGGTTCAACTGGGTCTGCAGCTTGTTGTTGTCCTGCTTCAGGTATTCGAGGGCGGCCTTCGATGCGGCAAGTGCGAGCGGGTGCCGCACGAAGGTGCCGGCGAAGTAGGTCACGCCCACGGTAGGCACCGAGTCGTCACCGTACTGCCACGGGCCGCCATCGAGCGCGTCCATGTAGGTGCGCTTGCCGGCGATCACGCCGACCGGGAAGCCGCCGCCGAGCACCTTGCCGTAGGTGGCCAGGTCAGCGCGGATGCCGAACACGGCCTGTGCGCCGCCCAGGTCGCAGCGGAATCCGGTGATGACCTCGTCGAAGATCAGGCAGGTTTCGGACTTCTCGGTGATGGCCCGCACCTCGCGCAGGAATTCGCGCGGCTGGAAGTCGGGTCGGCGGCTCTGCACCGGCTCGACCAGCACGGCGGCCAGGTCGTCGGCATTGGCGCGGATGAACTCCAGCGCTTCCGGCGTGCCGTAGTCGAGCACCCGGACGTCGCCGAACATGCCCTGCAGCACGCCGGGCGCCGCCGACATGCCCTTGGCATTGCGCCCCGCGCGCACCAGCACTTCGTCGAAGGTGCCATGGTAGGAGCCAGTGAACAGCACCACGGTGCTGCGGCCGGTGACCGTGCGCGCGATGCGCAGCGCGGCCATCACGGCCTCCGAGCCGGTGTTGCACAGGCCCGCGCGGTCGAAGCCGGTGAGGTCGCACAGGAGCCTTGTCACGTCGGCCGCGAGCGGATGCTGCGGGCCGATTTCGTAGCCCAGGTCGAGCTGCTTGCGCACCGCGTCGTTGATGAAGTCCGGCGTCCAGCCGAAGAGGTTCATGCCGAAGCCGTTCAGCGTGTCGACGTATTCGTTCCCGTCGATGTCCCAGAGCCGCGAGCCCTTGGAGCGTTCGATGACGATCTGGTAGGTGATCTCCTTGGTCGCCGGGCGGAAGCCATTGACCACGCGCGGATCGGCCATGTGCGAACGGTTGCGCTCGGTGAAGGCCTTGCTGCTGCGCGTGCGCTCCACGTACCGCCGCATGAAGGCCGCCAGGCGCGCCTTCTGCCGCTCGGTCGGGTCCTTGCTCTGCGTGTGGATGCGCGCGATGGCGCCGAAGGCTTTCTTGACGTCGTACTTCTGCAGAGGCGCGGCGGGCTCCTCGGCAGCAGCCGGCGTGGGGGAAGTGGACGCCGTGGCCGCGGCGGTGGCCATGGGCGTGGGTTGCTCCGTCGCCGGCGCCGGCAGCACGGGGCTGACCGGAACCGTCGGCGCCGCCGACAGCAATGCGAGTTGCTGTTGCATCAATTGCATCTGTTGCGCGATGACCTGCTGCATCAGCGAGCCATTGCCGGCGGCGAGACCCGCCACGGGCTGGATCGCCGGCATGGCGGGCATCGACATCGTCGCCGCCTGTTGCGGCACGGCCGCCGCTGCGGGCGCTGCCACCGGCGCCGCGACCGCCACCGGGTCGGGGGGCAACGTGGCATCCAGGAACTCCGCCAGCGCATCGAAGCTGCGATAGCTCTCCATCAGTTGCCTGAAAGTGAGGTTGACCTTGAAGTTCTTCTTGACCTGCATCGCGGCCTGCGTGAGCGTGAGCGAGTCGAGCCCGATCTCGACGAAAGGCGCCGCACCTTCGACGTCGGTCATGTCGACGCCCGAGAGGTTCTCGAACAGTTCACGCAGGCGCGTGACGAGGGATGCACGGCGCGCGGGGGGCGCGGAAGAGGCGACAGCAGCGACAGTCATTGTCAACTCCGGGATCGATGTGGAAAGTGGGACGGAAGGGGCGGAAAAGGCGGAAGCGTCGAAAGCAGGCGCAGCGGCAGCGGCCGGCACGCTGGTCGTCTCGGGCACGGCCGCGGCGGCAGGCACCGCCGCCATCTCGACCCAGAAGCGCTTGCGTTCGAAGGGATAGGTGGGCAGGCGCACGCGATGCTTGCGTCCGCGCGTGTCGAGGGCGCCGAGATCGATCTCGACGCCTTGCGCCCACAGGCGGCCGGCGGCGAGTCGCCATGCGGCGCTCTCGCCCTGCGCCGGGTCCGGCAGCAGCGACGTCGCAGGTGCGGGCACGGCCTTGGTGGCGTGCTGGCGCACCAGCGTCGCCAGGGTATTGCGGGGGCCGATCTCGACGAAGAGAGGATGCGCGAGCTGGCCGAGCACTTCGCGCACTGCGGGCGAGAAGCGCACGGTTTCGCGCAGATGCCGTGCCCAGTAGTGCGGGTCCGTGGCTTCCTCGTCCGTCAGCAGGCGGCCGGTGAGTGTCGAATAGATCGGCAGGCTCGGCGCCGACAGCCGTGTCTCGCGCACCAGCGCCTCGAAGGGCGCGACAGCCGCTTCCATCATGGCGGAGTGGAAGGCGTGCGAGGTCTGCAGCGTCCTCGCCACGATGCCCTTGGCCTCCAGCGCGGCGCGCAGGTTCTCGATCGCATCGCTCGGACCCGCGGCCACGCAGACGGCCGGGCCGTTGTCGGCGGCCAGCGAGATGCTTTCGGGCAGCAGCGGCAGCAGCTCGGCGGCCGCGAGCCGCACCGACAGCATCGTGCCGGCGGGCAGTGCCTGCATCAGCGCGCCGCGCCGTGCCACGAGCCGAGCGGCGTCTTCGAGGCGCATCACGCCAGCCAGCACGGCGGCGGCGAACTCGCCCACGCTGTGGCCGATCATGGCGGCCGGCGTCACGCCCAGCACCATGAGCTGGCGGGCGAGCGCGTATTCGAGCGCGAAAGTGGCCGGCTGGGTGACCGATGTGGGCGTGAGCGCCGAGGCTTCGTCCGAGAACATGCGTTCGCGAAGGTCGAAGCCCAGGACGCCGTCGAAGGCGCGCAGGCACTCGTCGAAAGCCGCGCGGAAGACGGCATCGCCAGCGTGGAGTGCACGGCCCATGCCGGCGTACTGCGCACCCTGGCCTGGGAACATGAACACCGGTTGCGGCACCCAGGCATTGACGGAGCCGCCTGCGCGCGCAGCCGAGTCGGCGGTGCGCAATGCCACAACGGCCTCATCGAAAGACTCGGCGACCACGCAGGCGCGGTGCGCGAACTGCTTGCGGCCGACTCGCAACGTGTGGGCGACGTCGGCCAGCGCGACATCGCGATGCGCGTCGAGGTGATCGGCCAGTCGCGTTGCCGCAGCGGCGAGCGCTGCCGGTGAACGGGCGGAGAGGGTCAGCAGTTGCGGCCCTGTGGCGGCATCGGAGGGCTCTCTCAGCGGCGCCTCCTCGATGACGATGTGCGCGTTCGTGCCACCCACGCCGAAGCTGCTGACACCCGCGCGCCGCGGCGTGGCCTCGCGCGGCCAGGGGCGCAGCTGGGCATTCACCCGGAAGGGCGAAGCGTCGAAATCGATGGCCGGGTTCGGCGACTCGTAGTGCAGGCTGGCGGGAATCGCCTCGGTGTGCATCGAGAGCGCGGCCTTGATGAGGCCTGCCGCGCCGGCGGCCGTGACCATGTGGCCGACATTGCTCTTCAGCGAACCGATGGTGCAGAAGCCGGTGTCCGCGGTGTGCGCCGCATAGGCGCGGGTGAGGCCTTCGACCTCGATCGGGTCGCCCATCGGCGTGGCGGTGCCGTGGGTCTCGACGTAGGAAATGCTGCGGGCCTCGACGCCGGCCGATGCCAGTGCGGCCTCGATGACCGCGGCCTGTCCGTCCACGCTCGGCGCGGTGAAGCTGGCCTTGGCGCCGCCGTCGTTGTTGACCGCCGCGCCGCGCAGCACGGCATAGATGGTGTCGCCGTCCGCGATCGCGTCGGACAGCCGCTTGAGCAGCACGACGGTCGCGCCATCGCTGAAGACCGTGCCCTTCGCATTCGCGTCGAAGCTGCGCGTATGACCGTCGGGCGACAGCATCGAGCCTTCGTTGTAGAGATAGCCGCTGCGCGGCGGGCAGGTGACCGACGCGCCGCCCGCGAGCGCCATGCGGCACTGGCCAGTGCGCAGCGCATGGAAGGCCTGTGCCACCGCCACCAGCGAGGTCGAGCAGGCCGTGTGCACGCTCACGGCGGGGCCTGTCAAGCTGAGCCGGTTCGCCACGCGGGTGGTGATGTAGTCCTTCTCGTTGCCGAGCATCACCTGGAATTCGCCGACCATGTCGATCAGGTCCGGGTGCGCCGACACGTGGCGCTGGAAGTAGGTCGCGTTGAACATGCCGCCGTAGATGCCCACCGGGCCGGGCGCCTGGTCGGGCACATAGCCGCCGCGCTCCAGGCATTCCCAGCAGATCTCGAGGAACACGCGTTGCTGCGGGTCCATCAGTTCCGCCTCCTTCGGGTTGATACCGAAGAAGGCCGCGTCGAACTGCTCGATGTCGTCGATCACGCCGCGTGCGCGCACGTAGGACGGGTCGGCCCGCAACGCGGCGCTGACGCCGGCGTCCAGCGTCGCATCGTCGAAGAAGGTGATCGATTCACGACCCGCCATCAGGTTGTCCCAGAACTGCTCGACGTCCGCGGCGCCCGGGAAACGGCCGGCCATGGCAATCAGCGCCACCGGCTCCATGCCCTGCGTCGCTTGCGGCGCGGGCTTGGCAGCCTCGCGTTGCGGCGTGGCGGGCTCGCTGTCCTGCATCCCGGTGGCCAGGGCCGCGGGCGTGGGCTGGCGGAAGAACAGGTTGGTCGACAGGCGGCGATCGCTGCCGCGCTGCAAATCCTTCAGTACCCTGAGCACCAGCAGCGAATCGCCGCCGAGGTCGAAGAAATTGTCATTGCGGCCCACCTGGTCGATGCCGAGGGCGCGTGCGAAGGCCGCGCATACCTTGCGCTCGGCATCGTCGCGGGGTTCCTCGAAGGTTTGCGCGAGTTCGGGGCGTTGCCTCGGAGGCTCCGGCAGCGCGCGGCGATCGAGCTTGCCGTTGGTCGTGACCGGCAGCTGTTCGAGCCAGACCTGCGCCGCGGGCAGCATCGCTTCGGGCAGGCGCTCGGCGAGGTGTTGGCGCAGCGTCGTCCACGGCACCTCGGTGCCGCGCGCCACCAGGTAGGCCACCAGGCGAAGTCGGCCAGACGGATCGGCGCGCGCGATAACCGCGCAGGACTTGACGCCCGGGTGCGTGAGCAGCGCGGCCTCGACTTCGCCGGTCTCGATGCGATGGCCCCGGATCTTGACCTGCCCGTCGATGCGGCCGATGTACTCGATGGTGCCGTCGGGCAGCCAGCGCGCCTGGTCGCCGGTGCGATAGAGCCGGTCGTCAGCCCCGCCGAACGGGTCGGGGACGAAGCGCTCCGCCGTCAGGTCGGGGCGCTGCAGATAGCCGCGCGCCAGGCCGCGTCCGCCGATGCAGAGCTCGCCGACGAGGCCGGCGGGCAGCATCGCCATCGTCGGGCTGAGCACACGCAGGGCGGTGTCGTTGATGGGCCGTCCGATCGGCACCGAACGCGCGTCGGCCGCCAGGTCGCGCGGGATGTGGTGCGTGGCCGCGAAGGTCGTGCATTCGGTCGGCCCGTAGCCGTTGATCAGCATGAGGCCGGGCAGGGCGGCCATCGCGCGCCGCACATGCGGCACCGACAGCGCCTCGCCGCCGGTGAGCAGTTGCCGCAGGCCGGCCAGTTGCGCGGGATCGTCGTCGACCACCGCATTGAAGAGCGCAGCCGTGAGCCAGGCGGTCTTGACCGAGTGCTGCGCAATGGTGCGCGCCAGTCCGCCGCCGGTCGGCACCTGTTCGTCATGGACCACGCAGATGCCGCCGTTCAGCAGCGGGCCCCAGATCTCGAGCGTGGATGCATCGAATCCCAGCGGCGCGGCGTGCAGCATGGCTTCGCCGGGCGGGAGTTCGACATAGCGGGCACCGACCACGAGACGAAGAATCGAGCGGTGGCAGATCTCGATGCCCTTGGGCGTGCCGGTCGAGCCCGACGTGTACATCACATAGGCCACCGATTCGCCGCTTGCCGCCGTGGTCGTGAGCGGCGGCAGCGATGCGTCGTCGTCCATGGCCTCGTCGATCGACAGCAGCGCCCGCCCGGCAGGGACGAGCGGCCGGTGCGCGGACTGGGTCACGACCAGCCCGACATCGGAATGCGACAGCATGAATGCGATGCGTTCGGCCGGAAAGTCCGGCTGCACGGGAACATAGACCGCGCCGGCCTTCAGGATGCCGAGCAGGACGACCACCGCGGCGCTCGACCGGTCGAGCATCACGCCCACGGTATCTCCGGCGCGAACGCCGCGCGCCTGCAGCCTGCGCGCCATGCGTCCGGCGTGATCGGACAGCGCGCGGTAGCTCACGGGGCCGTCCTCGCCGATCAACGCGATGGCGTCGCCTTGCGCCGCGACCTGGCGTTCGAACAGGGCGTGGACGGTCAGTGCCGGGTCGTAGTCGGACGCCGGGGTGTTCCAGACCTCCAGTTGCTGCCGCCGGTCGGATGCCTGCAGCGTGCGGATCTCGCGCATGGTGGCCATCGGCCGCTCCAGCAGATCGGATGCCGTGTCGATGAGTGCGGCCAGCAGGCTTTCGGCGACTGCGCTCTCGAGGACCGCGGCAGCGACCGTCATATGAAGTGCGGCTGTCTGGCCAGGCGGGAAAGCCGTCCCTAGCTGAAGCATCGGACCGTCATTGCCGACGTCGGGCGCTCCGTCGCGAAGCCACAAGGCAAAGGGAGGGACGTCGGTCGCTGGGACGGTGCCCGGGCTGCGACGCGCCTGATCGACATCCGAAAGCCACTGGCCCACGGTCGCATCGCCATCGCAACGGATCACGGCAGCGACCCTGCGGGCAGGCCCCGATGCGTCGACCACGGATTCGCGAAGCTCCACCGTCGGGGTTCCCAGCCAGCGTGATTGCAGGAGGCACCAGGCTGCTGCAAAAAGCGTGTCTGGGAGCAATCGGGATGCGTGGGCCCGCTCCGCCTGCTGGACGGCGAGGACCGCAGGCAACGCGGAGCTGCTGGTTTGACGAGTCTGGGGCGCGCTGCCGGAGGGGCGGACGAACAGGTCGATCAGCGAGAGCGACTCCGCCTCGGGCGATGTGGGGGAAAGAGGCTGTTGTTCCATGGACTGCTGACTCCGCGAATGAAATGACCGTTGCCCTTCGGGTAAGCCCTGCTTGTTTCAACCGTTACGTCTTTTCAGCGGAAGATGTATCAGAGCCAAGAGTAATCACAAAGCGCTAATTTTTCAGCCGAGACTCCATATTGCCCCCTGCAACGCCCCGGCGCCACCGTACGAAAGGCCATGTCGGCCAGCCTATGTCGTTTGGACGCTCTGCAACATTCGACGCACTTGGTTGCGTTTTGGCTGTCGGAAGAATCCTTCAACGCAGATACGATTCTGCACTCATTTATACAAAATGAATACAAATGGCTGACATCATTCGTCAGGTCGCGCCGTGAAAAAAGGCTCAGACGGTCGCTTCGTCCAGCGTTCCGTCGCCAAGAAGATGGGCGGTGTCGGCCCAACCCACCAGCGTGAATCCTTGCGGCGTCCACAGCAGCCTGTTGATCGCCGCGTTGCCCAGGTCCCAGGTACGCGGCGCCTGCAGTTCCTGGCGCGTGGCAGCACGGTAGAGTACGTCCATGACGCCACCATGGGCGACCATGACCACGAGTTCACCGGGGTGCCGCGCTGCCAGCCGGGCCGCCGTGCCCGTCACGCGTTCACGGAAAGTGAGCAGGGACTCCCCGCCTTCAGGCATGAATTCCGGGTCACGGGTGCGCCAGAGGCGCGCCTGCTCCGGCAACTCGGCGTCGATCTCGGCGAAAGTGCGGCCTTCGAAGAGCCCGAAGGCCCGTTCGCGCAGTCCCGTGTCGGCGGTGACCTCGATGCCGTGCGCCTGCGAGATCGCCTGGGCGGTCTGCCATGCCCGGGCGAGGTCGCTGGCATAGATGGCCGTGATGGGCTCCTCCTCGAGCGCCTGCGCGACGCGCCGGGCCTGCCACAAGCCCGTCTCGTTGAGCGCGATGTCGAGTTGGCCCTGGAGGCGGCTGTCGGCGTTCCAGGCGGTCTCTCCGTGACGGACGGCGATGAGTCGGGTGGGCTCCATCCGCAAGGATTCTAGGGTGAACCCCTAATCCTCAATTCCTGGCCGTCGGGATCTCGATGTTGACGCGCCGTTCGCCCTCCGGCGGGTTGGGAAAGCCCTGGAGGGCAGCCTGGAACATCACGGGCAGGACCGCGTCGCTCGCGGTGTAGGGTCCGTCATTGCGCGCATGGGTTTCGTAGACGACGCGGTTGGACGGCAGCTCGCGCAGCACGACGCTGACTTCTCGTGCGTACCAGGGCGACGGGGGCGGGAAAGCGGGACCCCACCATCCGCCTGCGCCATACCAGCCGCGGCCGTACCAGCCGGGACCATAGCCCCATCCGCCGAACCGGGGGCCAGGGCCCCATCCCGGGCCCCACCCGGGGCCCCACGGCCCACCATAGAACCACGGATCGGCCCAGGGCGACAGCTCCGTGGTCACGCGGGCGCCGATCAGCGCGCTGAATTGGGCTTCGGTGTCGTCCCGGCGCAGGCCCGCGCCTTCGAGCGCCGGCACGGCCATCGCTTCCAGTCGCTGCTGGGCCGCCTCGTCGTATTGCTGTGAAGGCAGGCGCTCGAAGCGGAACGTCGATCCGGTCGGCACCGT
Source organism: Variovorax sp. P5_A3 (assembly GCF_056400665.1). NCBI lineage: Bacteria > Pseudomonadati > Pseudomonadota > Betaproteobacteria > Burkholderiales > Comamonadaceae > Variovorax > Variovorax sp. P5_A3. The sequence goes on from NZ_JBFUKW010000023.1 coordinate 142,244, forward strand.
CTCGATCTTCGAGAAGGTCCGTACATCGCTGTCCACCACCCAGCGGGTCGCGCAGCCGGTGAGGCTGGCGACAAGCAGCAGGGCCGCGAGCAGGCGATTCATGGTGTCAGAGTTGCACGATCCGGAGCGGCGAAGCTGCCGTCGGGAATTCGGGCGCGTCGAAGGCCTTGTCCCCGTCGGCGTCCGCGACGCCCGTCGCCTTCAGACCCTTGAAGTCAAACGACGTTCCGTCGAGCAGGTGCGAGGGCACGACGTTCTGCAGCGCGTTGAACATGTTCTCGATGCGGCCCGGGAACTTGCGGTCCCACTCGCGCAGCATCTCGCCGACCTGCTTGCGTTGCAGGTTCTCCTGGCTGCCGCACAGCGTGCACGGGATGATGGGGAACGCGCGGTGCTGCGCCCAGCGGATCAGGTCCTTCTCGGCCACGTAGGCGAGCGGGCGGATGACGATGTGCTTGCCGTCGTCGCTCACCAGCTTGGGGGGCATCGACTTGAGCTTGGCCGCGAAGAACATGTTCAGGAAGAAGGTCTGCAGCATGTCGTCGCGGTGATGGCCCAGCGCGACCTTGGTGGCGCCGAGTTCGTCCGCCACGCGGTACAGGATGCCGCGTCGCAAGCGGCTGCACAGGCCGCAGGTGGTCTTGCCCTCGGGAATGACGCGCTTGACGATCGAATACGTGTCCTGTTCCTCGATGTGGAAAGGCACCCCCAGGGCGCTCAGGTAGCCCGGCAGCACGTCCTCGGGAAAGCCAGGCTGCTTCTGGTCGAGATTGACCGCCACGATGTCGAAGTGGATCGGCGCGCGGGCCCGGAGCTTGAGCAGGATGTCGAGCAGCGCATAACTGTCCTTGCCGCCCGAGACGCACACCATGACCTTGTCGCCTTCCTCGATCATGTTGTAGTCGACGATCGCGCGGCCTACTTCGCGGCACAGCCGCTTCTCGAGCTTGTGCGTCTCGCGTTCGATCTTCAGGTTGTCGGTGGACGAGGGCGTCTCGTCGATCCATACGGCACTCATTTACTTGCTCCGAAATACTTCGACGCCTACGGCATCACAGTCGGGGTAGACGTCGGGTTTGGCGGTCGACACGCGCGCGGCCTGCACTTTGGGATGCGCCAGCACCTGCGTGAGGATGTCGTCGCACAGCGTTTCCTGCAAGTGGATGTGGCCCTTGCTCAGGCGCGTGGCGACGGTGCGGCGGATGAAGTCGTAGTCCACCACCTCGTCGAGCTCGTCCGACTTCGGTGTCGAGACGTCGAGCGGCACGTAGAGATCGACGTTGATGATCACGCGCTGCTCGGCGCGCTTCTCGAATTCATGCACGCCGATGTTGATCCACACCTCGTAATCGCGCAGGAATACGCGCCGGCATGAGAGCAGCAGGGGGTCGAGGGCGGCAGTGGTCATGGGGAGGAAGCTTTCAGCAGGTCGTCGACGACGAACATGATGTCGCGCGGCAGCGGCACCAGGTGCTGGCCGTTGTCGACGCAGAGGGTGGTGCCGGTCACGCTGGGCGTGCCGGCGAGGAAGACGCAGGTCCTGGCGACATCGGCCGGGTCGGTCGGCCGGCGCATCAGGTTCGCGCGCGAGGCCTTCTCGAAATTGTCCGCGGTCTGCGGCCCGCTCCTGAAGAGGATGCCCGGCGCCACGCCGCAGACGCGCACTGTCGGCGCCAGGGACTGGGCCTGCAGTGCGACGGCGCGCTCCAGGGCCAGCTTGGACACGGTGTAGGAGAAATAGTCGGGGTTGAGGTTGTAGACCTTCTGGTCGAGCACGTGGATGGTCGACCGATCGATGCCGTCGCCCGCAGTGGCTGATCTGGCGAGCAGCCGCGCAAAGGAAAGCGGCGCTATCAGGTTCACGCCGATCTGGCGCATCGCCGCGTCGGCTTCGAAGTCGAGCCCCGTGTCGGGCTCGAAGGCGGACGCATTGTTGACGATGCACGCCAGCGGACCTTCTGCCGAAATTTGCTCGACCAGCGCGCGCCGCTGGTCCTCGGAACCGATGTCCGCTTCGACTGCCGTGGCGTCATGGCCTTCGTCGCGCAGCCGCGCGCACAATGCCTGCGCCTGTACCCGCGAGTCGCGGTACTGGCACCACACCCGCCAGCCCGCGCGCGCGAAGGCCTCGCAGACAGCGGCACCGAGCCGCTGGCCGCCGCCGGTCACGAGCACGCCGTGGCGTGGGGTTGATTCAGCCATCCTGATAGATTTCCTGCAAATGAACCTGGAGCAAGGCGCCGAGCGCGCCACCCCTTTGACCCGGATTATCGATGCCGCGTTGCAGCGCGCCGGTGGCTGGCTGCCATTCGACCGCTTCATGGCATTGGCTCTCTACGCACCGGGACTGGGCTACTACGCCAACACGAGCCGCAAGTTCGGGCAGATGCCGTCCTCCGGCAGCGACTTCGTGACCGCGCCCGAACTCACGCCGATTTTCGGCCGCACGCTGGCCATTCAGGTAGCGGAAGCGCTGGAAAAGACCGGGACGAGCGAGATCTGGGAGTTCGGTGCCGGCTCCGGCGCGCTGGCCCTCCAACTGCTCGATGCGCTCGACGATCGCGTGACACGCTACCTTATCGTCGATCTCTCCGGCACGCTGCGCGAGCGCCAGCAGCAGACCCTGGGTAAGCACGCCGGCAAGGTCGAATGGCTCGCCGAACTTCCCGAAACCATGCACGGCGTGGTGGTCGGTAACGAGGTACTCGATGCGATGCCGGTGCAACTGCTGGTGCGCAGCCAGGGCCGATGGTTCGAGCGCGGCGTGGTCCGGCAAGACGATGGCTTTGCATGGGAGGACCGCACCACCGACCTGCGTCCACCCTTGGAAGTGCAGGGCGCTCACGACTACCTGACCGAGATCCACCCTCAGGCCGAGGCCTTCATCGCCACCCTGGCCGACCGCCTGAAACAGGGCGCGGCCTTCTTCATCGACTACGGCTTTCCCGAGGCCGAGTACTACCACCCGCAGCGCCACATGGGCACGGTCATGTGCCATCGCGGCCACCAGGCCGACCCCGATCCGCTGGCGGATGTGGGCGCGAAGGACATCACCGCGCACGTGAACTTCACTGGCTTGGCCCTCGCCGGCCAGAACGCCGGCCTCGAAGTGCTGGGCTACTGCAGCCAGGCGAGGTTCCTGCTCAACGCCGGCATCCTGCCTCTGATGGAGCAGGCCACGCTGGCCGAGCGCACGCTGGCGGCGCGGCTGATTCACGAACACGAGATGGGGGAACTGTTCAAGGTGATCGGCTTCGCAGCCGGCCCGCACTGGGACGCGATCGGATTCGCCGAAGGCGACCGCACGCACACGCTGTGAGGCGTGCATAAGCTATGAACAATCATTTCCTTTGAGTTCGACCGGGCGAGTCCTAAAGTGACTGCTTCGCCGCGCGGGCGAGGACCCGCCCCGATGCGCGGCGCCACGATGGATTGACATGACAGCTACTCTCTCTCCCGAAGCCAGCACGCGCAACGCGCCGCCGCAGAATTTCGAAGTTCGCCCATTCGATGCGCCAGTCGGCGCCGAGATCGTCGGACTCGATATCTCCAGGCCAATCAACGACGCCGATTTCACGCGCATCCACCGCGCACATCTCGACCATCACGTGATCGTGTTCCGCGACCAGCAAGTCTCGCCCGCGGATCACATCGCTTTCAGCCGCCGCTTCGGTCCGCTGGAGATCCACGTGCTCCACCAGTTCCACCTCAAGGGGCATCCAGAGATCCTGATCGTCTCCAACATCAAGGAAAACGGCGAGCCCATCGGGCTGGGTGACGCGGGCGTGTACTGGCATTCCGACATCTCGTACAAGCCGAAGCCCAGTCTCGGCTCGCTGCTGCATGCGCAGGAACTGCCCAGCGAAGGCGGCGACACGCTCTTCGCAGACCAGCATCTCGCGTGGGAGGCGCTCAGCCCCGATTTGCAGAAGCGCATCCTGCCGCTCAAGGCCGAACACAGTTACCTCGCCAAGTACGAAGAGTTGCGCGCGAAGAACCCGTGGCGCCCCAAGCTCTCGCAGGCGCAAATCGACCAGGTGGCGCCCGCCGTCCAGCCCGTGGTCCGTACGCACCCGGAGACCGGTCGCAAGGCGCTCTTCGTCAGCGAGCATTTCACGACGCGCATCGTCGGCCTGCCGCAGGATGAGAGCGACGCGCTGCTGGCCGAGTTGTTCGCGCACAGCGTGAAGCCCGAGTTCGTGTACCGCCACCACTGGGCGGCGCATGACCTGGTGTTCTGGGACAACCGCTCGCTGATGCACCTGGCGGCCGGCACGCCCGACGAACTGCGCCGCAGGCTCTATCGCACCACTGTCGAAGGGGACGTGCCTTTCTGACTTTCCGCCGGGAAGGTCGATGGGCGGCTGGGATCGGCTGGGGTCTAATCGGCCCTCATGAGCCCGAACTTTTCTCCTGAAGAAGACCTGCGCGTCGCCCACGCATTGGCTGGCGCCGCTGCGGCGCATTCGCTGCGCCTCTTCCGCACCCCGCTCGACATCATCGCCAAGGCCGACGAAAGCCCGGTCACTCAGGCCGACCGCGCCGCGGAGACGGCGATGCGCGACATCCTCGGTGCCGAACGTCCGTCCGACGGCATCTTCGGCGAGGAGCATGGCCAGGTGCGTGTCGACGCCGAGCGCGTCTGGGTGCTCGACCCCATCGACGGCACCCGAAGCTTCATCACCGGCTCGCCGCTGTGGGGCACGCTGATCGCCCTGGTGCGCGGCGGCCGTGTCGAACTGGGCATGGTCGACATGCCAGTGCTCGGCGAGCGCTGGATCGGCCAGGCGGGCATCGGCGCGCAGCGCAACGGACACCCCGTTCGCGTGCGGGATTGCAAGGCGATTGCCGAGGCCCGCATCGTCACGACCTCGCCCGACATCTTCAACGCGGCCGACTGGCAGGCCTTCGACCGCCTGAGCCGCCAGTGCGCGATGCGCCGGTTCGGCGGCGACTGCTACGGCTACGCGCAACTGGCCGGCGGCACCATCGACCTGGTCGTCGAGACCGGCCTGCAGCCCTACGACTACCTCGGCCCGACCGGCCTCATCGAGGCGGCGGGCGGTGTCGTTACCGATTGGGAGGGCCGTCCGCTCGGCCTGCAGTCGGATGGGCGCGTGGTCGCCGCCGCAACGCCCGAACTTCACCGACAGGCGCTGGCCCTGCTTGCGGCCTAAACTGCACCCATGATTCGCTGGCTGATCGTCGTTGTCCTGGCGCTGGTGCTGATGAGCGGGCTCACCGCCTGGCTGCGCCGCTTCGGCTTCGGGCGGCTGCCCGGCGATTTCGAGTTCCGCGCCTTCGGGCGCGAGTGGCAGCTGCCGATCGCGAGCACCGTCGTGCTCAGCATGATCGCGGCATTGATTGCACGATGGATCTGAATCGATGAAAGCTTGCGTCGACCTCGGCGGAACCAAGGTGGCCGTGAGCCTGTCCGCGACGGGTGTCCCGCCGCTGATCGGCCGCCGCAGCGAACCCACCGCCAAGACCGGCAACAACGATGCGGTGGCCGTGCAGATCATCCGGCTGATCGAAGAGGCCTGTGCGGAGCAGGGCTTCGACGTCGTCGACATCGACCGCGTCGGCGTTTCGTCGGCGGGCCCCTTCGAATTGCGCGACGGCATGGTCGAGCTGGCGACGCCGAACATCTGCGGCGGCATTGCCGGCCCCGCGCGCGGGCTGCCCAACCAGTGGATGACCGCGCTGCTCGAGGCTCCGCTTCGCCGCCGCTTCGGGCATGTGCGCGTCGAGAACGATGCCGTCGCCGCGCTCGAGGCCGAGCGGCGCTGGGGCGCCCTGCAGGGCGTGAGCCATTGCGCCTACGTCACCTGGAGCACCGGCATCGGCGTCGGCCTGTGCGTGGACGGTTCGGTCCTCCACGGCAAGAACGGCAACGCCGGCCACGCGGGACACAGCTTCGTCGCCGACGACGACAGCAATGCGCTGTGCGGCTGCGGCAACTTTGGCGATGTCGAGGGCCTGAGCGCAGGCAACGCGATCGCGCGGCGCTTCGGGCAATCCGCGCGCGACCTGTTCGCGGCGGCCGTGAGCGGCGATGCACAAGCCATTGCCACGGCGGACGGCTTGTGCCGCGTCATGGGGCGCATGCTCTACAACCTGATCGCGACGCTGGACTTGGAACGCATCAGCCTGGGTGGCAGCGTGTTCTGGAACAACCGCGATTTCCTGTTGCCGCGCCTGCAGGCGCAGATCGACGGCAAGCTTGTCGCATTGACGCGCGGCGCCGTGCTGATACCCGCCGGCCTGGGCGACACGGTGGGCGACTACGGGGCGCTGGCGTTGGTCGCTTGAGGTTGGGGGTCAGCGGGCTCCCGGCTTTCCGATGGACCTGCGGGCGATGCGCAAGCGGCGTTGAACTTCCGAGTCGATGAGCGCGTGCAGGGCGTTCAGTTCGGTGCGTGTGAAATGGCGGTGGGTGGTGGGCACGTGTTCCACATGGATGAGTAGGCAGCGGACGCAGGCAGCGGCGTGATATGCCTCTTGCAGTGCGGCGAAGGCGCGTGTTGGTTGCATGGTTGGCTTCAGGCCTCGCGCTCAGGCGCTTGCAGCGTGGCCTTTGGCCTCGTCCCATCGAAAGTCCTGCGCCTGTCGATCCTTGAATTGCTGGATGCACGCGCGAGCGCACGGGCTGACTTGGCCATTTCTTGGGCCTCCCTAGTGAATGCGGTTTGCCTAAACCGACGCACCCGCTTCCAAACGAAGGCGGCGGCTCGAACGGGTTGGAAGACCGGGCATTCACTACGGCAAAAACCGGCAGGGCTCGCGCCCTCCCGCTCGAACCGCCAAAAAAGAGGCACGAGCGACGAAGCCGCAGGCCGATTGGCAACTGCGGCTTCCGCCGTAATTAATGCTGCGGGCTTCCAAACCCGATTACGCCGTTGCCGACGTGACTTGGACAGTATGCCAGCACCTGACTTGTCGATCGCGCGTCCGCAAGCTACTGCAGGTGAAGACTGATTGCTGAAGTTCCCCCGCGAGGCGCGAAGGTCGCAGATGGGCCCACAAGAGACATCCACTCCGCTCTGAAGCGGTCGTTCGCCGCTATTCCCAAGACTCAGGCGAAAGGCATGACGAAGACGCCGCCTGAACCTCAGAGCCCCACATCGAAGAACTGATCGACACTCGTGCTTGTCCGTTCCTCGAATTCGCAGGCTTGCCGGTTTCCCCCACGCTGGACCCTTGTGGCCTCGATGGTGATACCTTGCGTACGCCGGATGTAATAGCGGCCGTTCACCTTGTAGATATTCTCGATGGTGTTGCCGAGCTCTTGAAGCCTGGTATTCAACGGCCCCTTCACGCTCTGGCCATGGTCCTGGGAAAGCACTCGCAGCCATTGGGGCTCTGAGCCGCAGCCCGAGGCCGAGGCGTATTTGAAGAGGCCCAGTTCCTTCGGCTTGCCCGAGCCGTCAATGTCCACGCGGAGCAACGTCAATGAATCGGCATACTCGCCGTACCGCGCCTCGAATTCATCCCTGCGGCTGGGCAATGAATTGAAAGGCAATTGCTGCGTGATGTCGCTCCCCTTGATCGGATTGATCGTTTGTCGCGCGATGGCGTTGCACACAGCCGGCTCCGCTGCCTTTCTCACCTCCAAGCGGTCGATCTTTGGAGAGAGCAGGCAAAGGCGCCGAACTCTTCCGTCGGGCTTGATCCACGAGACCATGTACAGCTTGTTTGGATCGCTGAGGCTGGTGGTGACCATGAAGTTTCGGTTGCGGTGAAAGATAGGATAGTCGCCTCCGTCCCAATAGCTCCAGCGGATCTGCTCGTTCGGATCGGGCACCTCGTCGATTCCTTCATCCTTGCCATTCGAGTCCAAGAGCCGTTGGACCCCAAACACCTCCAAGGAGGGGCACGAGCCTCCCGTCGCAAATTGTGCGAAACGCGTGGAGGCCGGGTCCGATGTGAGCCGCAGCCTATAGCTGGTGGCGGCCCCGTACTGATGCGGAGCGTCCCCGGTCCGCAAGCGGTCCCACTCTTCATCGGAAACGTCCCCCGCTGGCATCGCCGGAACAGCGAGATCGCCGAGGGCCTTGCCATCGGCCAACGCAGCAAGCTCGCGACAGACTCTCTGCGCCTCCTCGTTGGTCAGAGGCGCTTCATTCACCCTCTGCAGGGCGAGGCTCTTTTCGATCGAGGCCGCCCGCCGTGCATCAGTCACGCGCACTCGTGCCTCGATCGCCTCGATGCGAGCCTGGTAAACCTGCAGTAGGCAGTAGGGCGTCTTGCAGACGTCGCGCGTCTTTCTCCGCCACTGACGATGATCGGCGGCTAGCGCCGCAGCATCTTTCCGAGACAGACGCAGGCGCGACTCCGCCAAATCCAGCGACAGGTCCAGGCCGGAAAGCGAGGGATCCGCACAAATCACTGCGTTGGCCGCCTTGCCGGATGTCGGCGGACATTGAGGCATCGCGTTGGCTGCCGCGGCTGAAACTAGCCAGGCACCGGCAAAAACAAGGGAAGCGAGGCACCGGATTCGATGTATCGCTATGGTCATTTTTTTATCGTCGCGCATGCGTGCTTTTCAAATGGGATGCGGAATTTTGGCCAACCCGTGGGAAGTTAGTGTGAAGTCGGAGGATGGAATAAAGAAACTCCGGCAGGATAGAAATGCGCACTTTCGATGCCCGTCCTGTAGCTGGCGCACGGCGTCATCGACCTGAATTGTGCGAATCGCACTTGGCAATTCAACGTCCGCTTCCCCGCGGTTTCCGACCCAATGTTGAGCGGGCCGCTTCTGTTGGCCGAGTCGCTATCCAGAAGACCGCCGCCAGGAGCGACCCGTAGAAGGCCATGCCAACCAAGGTGAGCCCGGCGACCGTGACAACTCGCCTTCCATCCAGAACGAAAGTTAGCGCTCCTGCGGCATGGATGCGAGCCTCATTGCCGTTCAGTGCTTCGCCGCGCCATCTTCCAAAGGAAAGCAACCGCACAAGCCTGACCCCAATCAGGACACAAGTTGCTTCAGCGATGGCTGGAACTACCGCAAGGAATCGCAAGGATGGCTTTCATCAGGCTCTGTGGAACGTGTGGTCTTTGGCAATTATTCATGCGTCCGCAGCCGAAAGCGGCTCGGATGGCTTCTGACGCACGTCATGAGGTCAATGAAAGGCACGGAGTGACCGCATCAACAATGGCCGGCACGCCACCGGCAACCACAAACGCCTTCCACAAAACCTCCATGGCGTCGACTACTGAATCGACGTCGGCCTCTTCAAGCTTCTCGTCCTTGCGCCAGATGCGCGTGTAGGTTGGGCTGATAGCCGCATTGACGTCAGAGCGAAAAGCGCTTCTCACCCGTTTCACGACGTCCGCGCGCAATCCTGTTTCCGCATACTTAGGCAGCAGGGGGCCGATCTCGAGGTACATCCGCAGCCGCTTCTCCTGTTGCCATTCGTACCAGAGGTGAACCGGGGATGCGCCTCCCCAACCGGGCGCGGCGAGCGCGAAGCCTGGGAGCTCCTCCAGGTCCTTGACAAGAAGATCGACCCGGTTCGAACTTCCTCTTGAGGCCGTCGGCATCAGTTCGGGGTGGTTCAGAAGAAACCGGCGCGCACCTTCTTGTATCGGTGAGGTGCGGCCGTGGGTGATTACTGCTTCGATGGCCGCGCGGTGTCTGATGTAGAGAGCCTTGCAGGCGGCAACTAGGTTGGGATCCACGATGACCTCATTCCTCAGGAGTTGGCAGTAGTGCTTGAGCGCCATTCGCACGTCAGGCATGGCCGTGAATGTCGGGTCGGCCTGCAGCGTTTGCAGTTGCGCATAGACATGTTCGTAGCTGATGCAGATCCAGCTGTCGTCCGCGCCTTCGTATCCGTTGACGGTGAGAAAAACGCCCAGAAAGTGCTGCTCGGGATAGAGCTGCTTGACCTTCTCCCGGTACTTTTTAAGCTGGCCGTCGCTTTGTTTGGCTCCGATCTTGTTCTCGACGACAACGAGCAGCTCTTGGGCGGGCAGCCAAATGGTGATGTCGAAATGGTCTCGCTCGGCGTAGACCTCTGCTTGCGAGATGTCTGCCAGCAGCAGCTCGAGGCGCGAGATCGGCGCATCGCGAGCGAACTTCATCACGTCATCGAGAAATGCCCGCAAGAAGGCGTCTCCGAGCCCGTGCGGGCCGGATGGACGCAGCATGTGCGCAAGGAAGCGCGTGTGCTTGATCTCGCTCCTGCCCATGTCCACGGCATCGAAAAAGTTGAAGCTCGCGTCCAAACCGTGCTCGCGTTCAAGCGTCTTCACGTCGTCGAGGAGAGCGATCAGCTCGTCTTGTTGGTGTGTCAAGCCGGAAATCCTGAGTTCGGATGGAGAACAAAACCAAGAGCGGAGTATCGCTGGGGAGGCTGTCGACCAGGTGTCCGCAAAACCGTGGGCGATGCCCACAATTAAACGGCAAGGCTGCGAACCAATCCTTCGCGCGCCACGGGCGTCCGCTATCTCACGAATTCTGCGGCGAAGCCGACCGGCCGCTTCTGGCCGACTTCAGCCTGTCGTTTGAACCCGACCCGCAGTGGGACTGGGCGTCAAAGCATGCTCCCTACAGTGAAGTGGCGTCCTTCGACGTCTCAGAAGGAAACCACAATGCGTCCTCCTAGAAGTTGGCCCAGGCGAGCGCTAATACAAGTACGCCGCTCCCGCCCCGGTCACGCTGTTGTCCTCCCTGTCACCATCGATACCCGTCGCGCTGCTGCTTTCCGCAAACGAGCCCACGGCAAGCGTAGCTCCGTCATCGGACATGCTTACAGCCCACCCGAACCTGTCCAAGGGGTCCGGATTCGGTGCTTTGATGAAAGCAGTCTTTGTCCATCCGCCTGCGTCCCGTCGGTATTCCTGGACGCCCCCCGAAACATACCCACTCGCGCCCGGCGCAGGGGTGCTGATACCGCTTCCCGTGGAGTAGTCGCCGGGAGAGCCGATTGCCAGTACGGAGCCGTCTCTCGACAGCGCCACAGAGTAGCCAAAGCCTCCTTCGTAAGAAGGCGAATCAGGCTTCACGAAGGCCTCTCGGGTCCACGATGAATCGCCCTGCTTCGCAAAGACGTAAGCGGCTCCGTCGCCGGTCAAGACATTCGTTTGCGCGGGAGCTCCAACCGCGAGGGTCTTTCCGTCCTTCGATAGAGACAACGCAAAGCCAAAGTCAGCGTAATCCAACTCAAGAGCGAGTCGTACTGGGGGCGCCATGGAGAGCGCGCGTGGCTGGTTGAATACATACACCGCCCCTGGGGACGTGCGCACTGTCGAAGCGCTGCCTGAGGGATATTCAGTCCTTGCGCCTACGGCCAACGTACTTCCGTCGCCCGACAGGGCCACAGTCCATCCGAATGACGACCCGGCTTGGTGAGTTGGCGCCGCGGCTTGATTCAGCGCCCACCAATGGCCGGCTTGCTTGAAATAGACCGTGACAGCGCCACCGCGAGAGGGGGTTGATGCCAAGCCATCCCCAGGGGCGCCAGCAGCAATCAATGAGCCATCGTCTGAAATGGCGACGGAGTGCCCGAAGTATTTAGCTGATTCCGTGCCCCAGTTCTTGAGATAGGCCTCCTGGAGCCAACCAGAGGCGCCGTTTCGAAAGACGTAGACGGCCCCAGCACCGGGGGTGAAGTTGTCATTGCCGGGCACATCCCATCCGCCCTGACTTGCCCCGGCTTCGCCTTCAGCTCCAATCGCCAATACTGAGCCGTCCTTTGAGAATGCAAGTGACGTGCCGAACTTGTCGGCAGCCTCGCTGTTCGACCCCTGTAGCGCCGCATGGAAACGCCATGAGAAATCATCTCGAGCGAAAACATAGACGATTCCGGTCTCGCTCATGAATCCCGGCGAGCCAACGGCCAACCAACGGCCGTCGCCGGAAACAGCGACGGCTTGTCCCGCATGCCCATTGATAAAAGGACTCAGCCCCTTGAAGTAGCCGATGGCCTTGCCCATATCCGGCGTCACAGGCGCTGACCTCGTGCAACCGGCCGCGTTGCAAGCATTGACAACGAAATTAGGATTGGCGAGCGACGCGAGGTCGATGTTGACGAGCTGGTAGCTCGTGTTCAAGAGGTCATCTGCCCGCAGGGCAAACGCGGAGTTTCCAAGTGGGGCATCATCAAGGATTTGGTAGTACGTCGCACCCGGACTTGTAGCCCAAGTGAAAGTCAGCGACTTGACGCCATAGTTGACTGCAATTCCCTGTGGAGCACTGGGAGGGGTAGACGCCGCGTTCTCGGTGCAGGTGACCACAATGCTATTCACGTCCGCAGCAACACTGCCTGCGGCATTGCTCACAGAGCAGGTCTGGCCCGCGGGTTGGGTCCGCACGGCGACCGAGTACGCCGACCCGGCAGGCACCTGCGAGGCAAAGCGAAATGAGCCATTCGCCGTGATGGTGAGTGTCTCGCCGTTGTTGCGCAGCACGAGCGCGCCGCGCAGCAGTCCTGCGACATTGCCGCCCACGCTGTATGAAAGAGTCGAGCACACGACACGAACGCTTCTGACATCGTTGCCCGAACTCCCCGACCCATTGTTTACCGCGCAGGTCTGAGATGTCGGTTGCGAGACCACGGAGACCGAGTACGGATTGCCGTTCGGAACACGGGTGGCGAACTGGAAGGCGCCATCGCCGGTCAGCGCAAGCTTCTCGCCGCCGGCATTCTGAAGTACGAGCGTGCCGACGAGGCCTGCAACTGACCCGCTGACCGAGTAAGTTGCCGCGACGGGGTTGGTCGATGGATTTGTCGAGGGGTTCGACGAAGAATCCGATGACGAACTTGTCGTAGAGACTTCAGATGAAGACGAAGTACCTGCAGTCGTTGCAGGGCTGGTGGCTGGAATCGCGGTCGGCACGACTGCGCCTCCTCCACCTCCACCCCCGCCGCCCCCGCACGCAGCCAGCATCAAAGCCACTGCACTGCTCGTAAGAGCACGCCCGATTGGCGCACGGCTTTTCCCGCCCGCGCGGGCCGACAGTTCTCTTCTATCCATCTCCGACCCTCAAATGAACAGTTAGTTACATTCGCAATGTAACACTGAAGTGGTCAGTAGTGGGGCAGTTTGATGGCAAGCTTGTCTAGCCTCCGCGGCGAATCGAGCGGCGCGAGTGACCGGCTGGTTTTGGCTGCGGATTCAGTAGCACTTGGGAATGACCGCTACTGGCCGAGTCCGTGTGGAAACGGCTTTGACTTGCGAGTATGCCGAACGCGCGGCGTTGTGGTCGTCATCGGCGCGAACGATTCATCCAGTAGTCTCGTCGCACAAACGCGTAAGTGATCTGGTGGAGAGTGGCTGCGCGAGCTGCGAAGGGCCGTTAATGAGGCTCACGCCCCCACCAGCCTGACTGCCTTCATCGTTCCGGCAATATCGAGGATCGCGATCACCCGCTTCAGGTTGTAAGCCAGCACGTGCAGGCTCATCTCGGTGTTCACGTGCTCAAGTTTTCTCGTCAGGAAGTGCGTCCAGCCCATCCAGTGTTTGAGCGTGCCGAACACGTGTTCCACGGTGCACCTTCTCAGCGTCATCGCGACAGGCTTGCGGTCCAGGCGCTGCTGAACGCGTTCGAGTACATCCTCGTGCTCCCATCGACGGATGCGGCGATAGTCGCCGGTCGTGCACTGCTTTTTCATCGGGCATGAGGGGCAGGCACTGGTCCAGTAGAGGCGCGCTTGGAGCCCACTTCGCTCGAGCGTGCTGAACCTGTAGATCGCCCGTTCACCTGCGGGGCACCGGTACTCGTCATCCTTGGCGATATAGATGAAGTCGCTCTTGTCGAAGCGGCCCTCGGCCTTGGCGCCTGAGGTCATGGGCTTGGGAACGTAGGCCGTGATGCCTGCTTCCTCACAGGCCTTGAGCTCCGTGCCATTGAAGTAGCCACGGTCGGCGAGCGCTTGCAGCTTGGTTTTGCCCATCGCCTCGCGCGCAGCCTGTGCCATCTTGCTGAGTTGCGCACGGTCACTGCCGACATTCGTCACCTCGTGTGCAACGACCAGGTGGTGCTTGGCGTCAACCGCCGCCTGCAAGTTGTAGCCCACCAGGCCCGAGCCCTTGGCCTGCGAGTTCATCGAGCGCGCATCGGGATCGGTGAGTGAGCGTTGCCCGTCGGGTTCCTTCTTCAACTCTTCCCTGGTGTCGTCGAGCTGCTTCATCTGCTCGCGCAGCTTCTTGATCTTGTCCTGCAGCCGCTCGGTCTTGGCCTCGACCTCCGGGGGCTGCGTGCGGTCGGCCGTCTCCAGGGCGTCGAGGTAGCGCTGGATGCTCTGCTCGATCTGCCGCTGACGCGCATCAATCTTGCCGGCGGTGAAGTTGCGATCACGGCTGTTGACCGCTTTGAACTTGCTGCCGTCGATGGCCACGATGGCGTGAGAGAACAGTTTGAGATCGCGGCATAGACCGATGAAGCGACGGCAGACGTTGCGGATGCCCGCTGCGTTGTCATGACGGAAGTCTGCGATGGTCTTGAAGTCAGGCGCGAGCCGGCCAGTGAGCCACATCAGCTCGACGTTGCGCTGCGCTTCGCGCTCCAGGCGGCGGCTCGACTGAATCCGGTTCAGGTAGCCGTAGATGTAGAGCTTCAGCAGGACTGACGGGTGATAGGAAGGCCGACCGGTTGCTGCGGGTTCAACGCCCTCGAAGCCCAGTGAACAAAGATCCAGTTCCTCGACGAAGGCGTCGACGACTCGTACGGGGTTGTCCTCACCGATGTAGTCGTCAAGACATTCGGGCAGCAGCGTCACCTGCTGTCGATCTTCGCCTTCGATGAATCTCTTCATGGGCCACCACCTCGCTAAGACGGGTTGGCTCAATATAGGCGACCATCAAGGGAGTTTCCACACACCCTCGGCCAGGAGCGGACGGTCGACATCGCCGCTCAATCACGCCAGCTCCCCGCCCATTCACCGAAAAGAACATGCCTAGCTCTGACGATTCGTGGCCCTTCGAGGATGCACCAAACGTTGCCTGCTTCACCGTGAACTCAATCATGAACGGCGCTAAGCCGATTCTGATGGTGTCGCACGACGCCGACGACGGGTCGTGGCAGATGCTTACCGGCGACGCGTTCGACATGTCAGAAGCGATGCTCGTAGGGCTAAAAGAGTTGGTCGAGCGCGACGCAAGCCTGCTAGCGCTTTCCGACCTGCCATTAGGTTGGTCGGCTTGGCGCGAGCGGCCTGGTGTGCCGTGGGTTCGTCGCGCAGACGCGGAGCAAACGGCCGAGTAAGACGGGGGAGCAGGACGCGGCCATGACCAGCCGTTCGTCAATGGCGCTCAATTTGCCCCGGAGCCGACCTTCGCGGCGCGCACACAACGATTTCTGCAAATCTGGGAACTGCTGACTCTGAAGCGCGTGCACACCTACTGACGGCACATAACAATCGGGCGCCGACCTCTCACGTCCACACGTCACATGCCCCAAGATTCCGCAGCACCAGCCAACCTGCGAACCCGGCCACAAAGCCTCAAGTGGCTTGCGCGCTATGCCGTCTGGGGCATGCCCCTTGCGTATCTCGTCCTGGTCGGCCTGGCCGTGCTCGGCCTCAATGTGCCGACGGTGGTTTTCAAGGTGTTCGTCGGCGGGGGAGCGTTGTTTGGCTTGCAATCGCTGCTCAAGAAGGAGCCGGACAACGAATACGCGTCGGGCGCGCGCAAGACCGCCCGAATTCAGATGGCTGTGATGCTCCTGGCCGAACTCATTACGCTTCCGTTCTTGTTTGTTTTGCCACGCGAGCATTGGGCGTCGGCAGCAGGTATCGCGGTGTTCGCAGCGTTCGGGGTACACATCCTCGTGGGCATCCTGGGGTCGAATCGGCTTCAGGCGATTGCCGAGCGCTTCGCGTAACGGCCAGAACCGGAACTTCGTCGCCGGCTCACAACGAAGCCATTGTGAGCGTGTGCGCACCAACCCCTTCGCGGCCAACAATCAACCAAAGCAGCCGTTCACCGGGACGGCCCAGCCAGTCTGTGCATGCAACACTACGCGCGCACCTACAACTTGACGGAGAGGGAAACCAATGCGATTTACGTTTGCGATGGCAGCCTGCGTTGCTTTGGCAGCATGCAGTACGCCAACGGGCGTCGTCCCC
Organism: Variovorax sp. P5_A3; assembly: GCF_056400665.1. Lineage (NCBI taxonomy): Bacteria > Pseudomonadati > Pseudomonadota > Betaproteobacteria > Burkholderiales > Comamonadaceae > Variovorax > Variovorax sp. P5_A3. The sequence goes on from NZ_JBFUKW010000023.1 coordinate 158,317, forward strand.
ATCGGGGACGGCATCTATATGGCATCGGACATGGATGGGATGTCTTGGTCGGGCGGCTCGGTCAAGGTTGGGCTCTACAAGCAGGCTGGAGAGTTTTGCGCCAAGCAAGGCAAGGAAGTTGTTCCGTTATCGGACAAGTCGAACGATGCTAGTACCTTTGGCAATTACGCCTCAGCCGAGGTCAAGTTTCGTTGCCGATAGCGCCTTGCGCATCCGGCTGTTTGCCGGGCCTGATGAACGGCCCTAACCGGCCAATTCTGTTGAAAAACTCGTCTCGAACGCCGGGCCGCCCATGAGACGCGCACTAGCTTTTAGGTTCCGAGTTCGTCACCAGGATCGATTCTGTCGCGAAGTTCCTTCGGTGCTTTCACGCCGTCTTGAGCTCCATTGTTTGTACGCTTGGCATCAATCGCTTTGCCATGCGTCTCAGGTTCTGAGCGGTTGCCGCTAACAAGAATTCGTCATGTGCTCCGCTCAATCCTCGTAGACGCAGCCGATCGAGTTTGAGAATGCGCTTGAGGTGCGCAAAGAGCATCTCGACTTTCTTTCGATCGCGCCGCGACTGCTTGTACTGCGGCGTGTCGGCGAGCTTGCGGGCGACATCCCGTGATCGCTCATGCACGCTGCGCGTGATCTTTCGGTTCGGCACGTTGGGACAGCACTGTTGCTTCATCGGGCATGCGGCGCAGTCATGCTGACTGGCGCTGTAGAGGATCGTTCCGGCCTTGGTGATACGCATGCGCGGCTTGATGAACTGGCGGCGATCGCTCAGGAGCGCGTGGCCTTGCGGGCAGCGGTATTCGTTGGCTTGCTCATCCCAGCGGAACTCACTGCTCGACAGCGTGCCGTCTTTGCGCTCGCTCCTGTCCCACACGGGTACGTGCGGCGCGATGCCCTTGTCCTCGACCATCCACCCGAGCATCGGGCCTGTTCCATAGGCCGTGTCGCCAACCAGGCGCTGGGGCTTCATGCCGAAACGCTTCTCAACGCGATCGATCATCGTCTTGGTCGATTCCACTTCGGATGTGCGGTGCGCGGGCGTGGCCTCCACATCCACGATGATTCCTGCCTGCAAGTCGATCAGGTAGTTGGTTGAGTACGCGTAGAAGGCGGGGCCGCCTGGAGCGGCCGTCCATTGCGCTGCAGGGTCGGTCAGCGAGATGTTCTTCCCGGAGGTTGAGGGTCCCGGCGGATCATCGGAATCGTCGCCCGTCGGATTGCTCTCTTCCAAGGCGGCAAGGTATTCGCGTACAGCGCGGCTTGGACCATCGCCCTGGCTCCACTCACTGGTGTCGGCTCCCACGCCACCCCGACTGCGTTTGGCGTCCGCCTTGATGATGCTAGCGTCCACCGCAAACCCTTCGCCGCGTACAAGACCTTCGCTCATGCAGCGCAGCAGCACGATCTCGAAGACCTGCCGCAATGCGTCGCTATCGCGGAAGCGCCCGTGCCGATTCTTGGAGAAGGTCGAATGGTCGGGCACAGCGTCCTCCAGGCCAAGGCGACAGAACCATCGATAGGCCAGGTTCAAATGGATCTCTTCGCAAAGCCGACGCTCGGAGCGAATTCCAAAGCAGTAGCCCACGATCAGCATGCGCATCATCAATTCGGGATCGATCGATGGCCGCCCAGTGTGACTATAGAAAGGCGCGAGATGGTGGCGCAAATCGCTGAGATCAAAGACCCGATCGATGCCCCTCAGCAGGTGACTTTGCGGAACATGATCATCAAGGTTGAATGAGTAGAAGAGCTTGTCTTGCACGCCACCTTGATGACCCATCATGTCGATGCACTCCTCAGCTAGATGCAACCAACATAGTCGAGACGGGTTAAATTTCCAGTGGGTTTTTCAACAGAATTGGCCACAACCAGTCATTCGACGGATCACCTCAAATCCGCCCGAAAGCGGTCACTGGGACCGCCAACTCTGCCCGCCTTGAAGTAGGGGTACTGGCCACTGCTGCGGTCCGGCGAATGCGTCCCCGATGACATTGCCAAATGCATCACGCAGGTTGCCGCTTGGCGGCCGGGCTAACCACTACCTGTAGCTTTCCCAATCAGTGGGCTCGTCGCTCGGATCTTCTTCTTCCTTTTGAGCCCACTCTTTCAGTTTTTCGCCCTCAAGCCACAAGGGTACTCCCGGCGTACCAAGTGCTTCATCAATTCGCGTCAAAAACAGTGACTCGTTGGCAGATATTTGTCTGCATATGCGATAACAGTCATTCTTCAACTTGATATCTACTATCCGATGAAAATCGGGATAGTCAACTGCGCCTGGCGGAACTTTGGAAATCAATTCCGGGTGCGATCTAATTAGCTCCAGAATTCCAAGAGAATCCCCGGAGCCGATGAATTTGTTCAGCTCCATTTTTAGCAAAACTTGAGCGTCATTCATTGCTAGTTTAGTCAGTTAGAGTAATAGATCCAGGCGGAGAGTCGCCGAAAGGACGGAATTTTATTGTCAAACCTTGCTTTCCTGGTTTGAGTCCTTCGAACAGGTCGGGATACTGTTGTACTAGGGTTTGTCTCAATGCGGGTGCTGGTCGCAATCTGGAGCCAAACTGTTCTAGCAACGTATCACTTTGCACGAAGAGATCCAAGTCAAATGCCCCCGGATTGATCGGTTGACCAAACGTGGCCTTGTTCGGATTTCCGACGCGACCTGTAGCGGCACTTCCCGTTAACCCGACTTTGGCTGAGGGATCAATGGCTCGAAGATCAGCCAGTTCACCGGCGGCTGCATTTTGTCTCAAAGCATCGTGCACCCGGCCCACGAATTCATCGACGCTACCGCGCCGAAACCCAGTCGCGCCAACCGCCACCGCTCCCGAGTTGACGACCTGCGCGCCTATCTTGCTCCAGTCGCGATCGGGGGCGTAGAGCGATTCAACAAGTCCGATTCCAGGCGCACCACGCACTGCACCCACGATGCCGCCCCCCACCGTACCCGCTACACCGTTTCGCTGGAAACTCTGAATCAGCCCGCTGGTGGGTTGATATGGAACGGTCTCGCCAGTTAGCGCGCTCCGCTGCGGGAACAGTGCATTGCCGGCATAGCCCGCCGCATCACGTACTAGGTTGCCAACGCCTACAGCGGCCCGCGGCAAGACTGTCGCTGCGTCGTACGCAGCGCCGGCTGCACCTTTTGCAAATCGGCCAGCTGGATTGAAGGTGAAGAAGCCCTCAACTTGACCGATCGGAGTGATCGTTCCGGTAGCCGCCGCCGAAGGAGATTTGCCCAGGCCATTTGCCGCATCAAATGCTGCTGCTTCGGCTGCCGTCATGCGCTCGCCCACCATGGTTCCACCGATGTCCTCCGGATACCAGCGGTCACCGCTCAGTGGGAGACTCTCCGTCGCGTCGCCAGTGGCCCCTGTCATGCCACTGGCCTTGTACGCCGCCGCCATGTCCGACATGTTGTTGAGTGCGCGCTCGGTCTCCATCTGAGCCGCCAGCGCCTTCAGATCCTCCGTGGTTTTCGCGATCGTGTTTATGCGGTCCGTCAGGGCTCCACGAGATGCGGCGTCGCCTGAGCCAGGCACAAGATCGACATGGAGTTGGCTCTTCGCTGCGACGTTTTCGCCACTGAAGGTGTCGACGTACTGCTGACCCCTCGGAGCAGGAGTGTTCCAATAATCTGCCTCGCTTAGGCCACCGCCTGGATTGGCGGCGAAGTAGTCGAGCGCCGCATTGCTGCCTGTGCCCGGCCCATCGGCGAAGTACCCGACGATGCGTGACCTTTCATCGGCGCTCACCGGCCCAGGCATGGCACCACCGCTAACGCTGCCCCTTGCCAGCGCATCCCCGATGACATTGCCAAACGCATCGCCCAGGTTTAGCAACCCTCCCCTGGAAGCAAGTCAAGCGCTGCTGCTTTTACTCAGTTGTCGTTGTCATGATCGTCTGGCCTTCGCTCTTTTGCCAGGCCGGGATGTGACTGTGCGTGTACTCGCTGTAGTTTCCGGATGGACACGTGCGCATAGATCTGCGTGCTGCTGATGTCCGCGTGCCCGAGAAGTGCCTGGATGAATCGAATGTCTGCGCCGCCCTCGAGCATCAGGGTTGCTACTGTGTGCCGCCACAGATGGCAGCCACCCTTCTTTTCGATTGCGGCGGCCTTGACGCGCGCTGTCACTAACGTCGACAGCCATACCGGTGAGAGTCGACGTCCCTCATTGCCCAAGAACAGGGTGCGATCCCGAAGATCCCAACATAGCTGGTCGCGCGCCTTGTCCAGGTACAACTGCAGCCACTTCAAGGCCCGACCGCCCAGTGGGCACAAGCGGTCTTTTTGCCCCTTGCCCTGGCGGATAAGCACCAACTGCCGCTCCGCGTCCACGTCGTCGATGTCTAGGCCGACAATCTCCATGCGGCGCATTCCAGTCGCGTAAAGCACTTCAAGCATTGCCCTATCCCGAATTCCGATTGGGCTGCCAAGGTCAATACAGGCCATGACGCGCTCCACTTCTTCCGCGGAGAGGACTGCACGGGGAAGTCGCTTGATTTGACGCGGAAGATCCAAGTCGGCCGCTGGATTGATCGAGATTTCCCCTTCACGGGCAAGCCACTTGAAGAAGCCACGCAATGGGATGATCTTCGAGCGCTGGCTTGCCTGAGCAAGCGACGCGCCATTCTTCTTGCGATAGTGGAAGATCCAACGCTGATAGTCCTCAAGGACCGCGCGGGTGACATGCTGTGGATGTGTGACGCCTCGAGTGTCGGCCCAGGCGATGAACTCACGGATGTACCGCTCCGCGCCAAAGCGCCCAAGGGCGGTGTAGCCCTTGATGCCCAGGTGCTCGATGTAGTGGACCATGACTGAGGCGAGGCCATGCGGGTCGTCTTGAACGGACGAGGAGCGGATACTTGCAAAACGGCGCCGGGGATCCGCCTTGCGTTGGTAGGGATGGGCACCGGTGCGCATTGCCAGTCCCATGCTCAGGTGGCAACCACTATCTCGATGACGAAGAAGACTTGCGCCCTGGGCCTTCGTCTACTGCGTTGGCGCGCTGCAACCGCGAAACCTCGCCTGTGATCCAGATGGTTGTTGCTGAACACTACTTTCATTTGTTCCCCAGATGTGATCGCAGTCCAGCTCAAACATCGGCCAGCCTGCGTCAAATAGATCGGAGGAACTGGGAGAACGTTAAGGGATGACCACAGCGTCACTGGGTGATTGTCAATCGCATGGAACCTACTACTCCGGCTCGCAACTGCCGTCCGGCTGATGCGTTGGCGAGCGACCGCTCTCAGCCGGCTCGGAAGACTGCTTAGGGCACGGAGCGCCGGGTGGCCAACAGGCTACAGTCGGCCAAATCCGGACTTTCCGGTAGGCTTCGCGGTTGTAACCGGCAGATGCGTAAAGCTCCATGTCGCAACTTGTCTTCGTTTTCGGAACGCTGAAGGAAGGGTTCCCCAATTTCGCGACCAACAAGGGCGCGCGAGTCGCGGGAGACTTCGTGACAGTCGAACGCTATCCGCTGTACCTTGTCGGCGAGCGGTTCTCACCTTGGCTTATCGATGCCGCGGGGGAAGGTGAGCGAGTCGTCGGCCAGGTGTTTGAGGTCGACGAGGCGACGTTGGTCGCCATGGACGAGCTGGAGCGCGTTACGAAGGCAGACGGATACCGTCGCGTGATGCTCGAGGTAGAGCCGCTGCAGGATGGCCGGAGGGCCCCCTGCAGCGTGTATGCGTACATCAAACCTCGAGAACAATTCACCGCTGCAGCGGCCCAGCTCGGGCCCTTGCAGGAATACACGCGCGAGCACGCGGCGCTGTACCGCAGTCGCGAGACGACATAGGTCGCCGGACGGCCAAAAGCGGGCCTTCGTGGCAGCCTCACAACGAGGCTATGGTCAGCGTGTGCGCACTGACCGAAGCGCCGGCAACAATCGACCATTCTTCACCCTCACCTCAGCTCTGCGCATGACGTTGCTTCGACTTCTCGGCATTCCTTGGCTGGCGTGCTTGTTCCTCATCTCTTTGCCGGCGATGGCTCAGGGGCCGGCGGCTCCGGAATTTTCTAAGGCTGAGCTTTCCACCACTCCAGCAGCTGTTAAGAGCTTTCTCACGCTTATCGACAGCGGGAAGTATTCGGAAGCTTGGCCTATGGTCAGTAAGCACGTCCAGGCTCTATCAGGCCCAACCGTTTGGGCCGTCGGCATGCGCGGACTTCGGACCGCTGCTGGTCCGTTGAAATCCAGAAACGCCGTTGCTGCCGGACCTGTTCCAGCGGACACCAAGATGCCGGCGGGCGGACGCTACTTCGCCGTGTTTTACGAAGCATCGTTTGCCAACATCGAGACCGAGGAAAAGGTCATTCTTTCATTGGAAGGCGGCGACTGGAAGGTTGTCGGCTACTTCCTCTCCAAATGCTTCGGAACACGCTGCGGGTAATGCCGAGAGCGCTGCTTCCGGCCACCAGCGGACCTTCAAAATTCACGCATGAATCGCCTCATTTCCCCAGGTTACCTTGTCAGCATAACGGTCCTGCTATTCGCGGCAATTCTCTGGTCATGCCGCGAAGCGTCCGTGCCACCTCGGATTGAAAGAACTGCAAGTGGTGTCGAAGGCTTCGACTTGGTATTCGATGACTCTGACGCGCCGGCGGAGTTCGGATTGTTTGCACCCGGGTATGCCATCAAGGCGAACTACGGCTACTTCACCTACCGGGGAAAGCTATACAGCTCCGTTGGAGGTGGCAGTGTCTTGATACGTCCGACCCAGAGCTCGCCGGCCGTATTCGTGGTGCGTGAGACGGCGCAGTCAAGGGATGAGCGTGGGTATGTCAAGACATCGATGCTTCAGATTTTGGACAAAGGAAACGGGCGAGAGCTTGCACGCCGTGGATTGGTTGCTCACGCCGTTGAAAATGGCACGGGCTGGACCGGAGACCATGCACTAAAGTTTGTCCGAGAGGTTCTGAGTTCGCCAAACGCGCCCGGCCGACCGTGGGGAATTTCCGACTATCGGTCGGCGGAGGCCCAAGTCGAGCTTTCGAGGGCGCTCGAGTCGTCGCCTTATCCGGCGCAAGTGACGCCAAAGCATTGCCCAGAGGCTCTTAAGATTCAGCGCCGGCCTCACAGCAGCACGATAGGTGGAGAAGGCTTTGAGTTTTTGCCGAGTCATCCGTTGAGCTTGGTTGCCTGCGATTCAGGGCGTGTCCTTGTCACCTCGGGGGTCTACGCATCCGACCTGTACTTTGATGTTTTGACTTTGAAAGGCGAGCACATTGCCCAGGGATACGCGCGCTTGCCCCTTCCGATGGGGGCTCAATGGGCCGAGTTATCGGAAGTCAGCCTCGATGGGCAAAGCATCAGAGCCAAGCTACTCGTGAACGAGCAATTGGACTTCAAGTCGCCCTTATCCGCGTACGCTGTTGTGCATGTACATGCGACCCAAGAGTGACGCAACCGATTGCTGGAAGGGTTCAGGTTGCGCTCCATCTATTTTCCCTGGAGCGGGCCGTACGGCCGCTTCGGGGCCCGGCGCGGCGCGCAAGCGGCGGGCTACAGTCGGCCAGAAGCCGACTTTGAATGTCTTCGTCAATCGTAGGTGCCGTACTCGACCAGCAAGTCGCTCATGGCGTCGTCGACTCCGTAGCCGATGTTCCGACTGAGGTCATGCACGAGGTCGAGACGTTCCATGAGCCGCGGTCGCTGCGCATCCGGCAGTCTCGCAATGGCCTGCAGCGCCTGCTCGAACATGCGCACCAGTGCGACGAAGAAGCCCTCGTCCTGAAGACCAACCTCGACGCTGAAGCCTACCGCGCGCTCGCAGTAGAAGACCATCAGTTCTGCCAAGCCCTCTGCATGGCCAATGGCCTTCCTGTAGTCAGAAATGGACTTCTTGGCCTTGGCCACGGACGCATGCTGGTTTCGGAACATGTCGGGACAGAGCCAACGGTTGATGCTTGCTTTGTATGGCTCCAGGACATCTCCACCCAGCCCAAAACGAGCGTGAAGAAAGACCTGGTTGTCTCGATTGGCGGCGTACAGGTCATGCACGAGGCCGACCAGACCGTCGTGGTCGAAATGGCTCAGCTTGGTCTTGACGTCGTTCCAGGATGCCGCTTTCATCTTGCTTGCCTTCATCTCTGTACGCTGCTGAAGCTCAGCCGGCAGCTCTCCGACGGGCATACCGTGTGGCTGGTGTAAGGCCGAATGCCCGAAGTACCATCGTAGAGCCGAACCGCCGCCGTGCGGCGGCTGTAGCAAGTCATCGGTGGGCCATCGCAGGACGGTCCGTCGTTCTGCTGACGAGAGGAGCGACGCCATGAAATACGACATGGTCAAAGTCGAAGAGACGCTTCTAGCGCTGCTCGGCGTCTTCGCGTTCGAGGACGGACGCGTGTGGAAGCGCTATGACTTCGCAACCATGGATGGGCTGCATGAAAAAGGGCTCATCACGGAACCCCACGGCAAGCAAGAGTCCGTCTACCTGACTGACGAGGGTCTGCGCCGCGCCAAAAAACTTGCAGCGAAGCATTTCGGGACCAACGGGCTGGCGCCGGAGCGCCGATAGCTACTGCAGAATGCGGCCAACACCGGACCTTCGAACGCAACTCAGAATTTGCGGAGCAACCTGCCCGGAACCTCCCCATCGCCTATGTTCAAGCGCGCCTTAAACCTGTTTCGCCCCGCCGCTGCGCTTTCCGAGCAGGCCGACACCATTGCTCCAGGAAATCCGTCGGAGCCGAGCATCCCGCTCTCGCTGGACGCCTTGTATGCGACGATGGCTCCGTATCACCGCGACAAGCGATGGATGGACCTGTTTTTTGAGTTCCTTGTTCTCGACGTGATAGGTCAGCTCCCGGCGGCGACACAGGAATCAATCGATGCACTCGTAGCCAGGCATCCGGTCTTCTTCGCGGACACCAAGGGTGACTGGCGAACGGGGACCAGGAAGTCACTTCAGCTATCCGAGACCATCGACATAGCAATACTGGACCTCTGGTTTGGTAAGAGCACAGAGGCGAGCGAAGGAGGCTGGCTCTACCACCCGTGGAGCTTTGCCAAGGACTTTCTCCAGCAGTTTCTGGCGGACGGCAGCCGAGTGGATGTTTGGGAAGGCGATAGCTTCGAGCTCGCGAAGGCGCGGATAGCTGCTGCGCGGGCGGCTCCCCGGCACTGAAGAAGCTAAAGCGGAGCGGTCGACCACAGCATTCGAAGCGCGTGCGCACTGACCTCTGGTCCGGCAACAATCAACCAACTGCCGTCACCGGCCAAGAGCGGACCTCCGCTACGATGAGCCAACCGTTTCCACCCTACAAGTCCGTTTGAATACCAATGGATGTCACTGAAGCCCACCTTCACTGCGGAAACCATCGAGCGGAGATTGAGGCAAGCTCCGCCTGTGGGTGCTTCTATTGCCTTGAGACGTACCCGCCGGCGGCCATCGAGGAATGGACTGACCGAGGAACTACGGCCATCTGTCCCAAATGCGGCATCGACGCCGTCATTGGTTCTTCTTCGGGGGTACCGCTTTCTGAAGACTTTCTTGGCCTCATGAGGAGCCGCTGGTTCGACCAGTGACTTCAAGCGGCCAGGACCAGACGTTCGGCGACGACCTTCAATTCGCTAGTAAGCAGACCTTCACCCTGCGAGCAGCAAGCATCTCTGCCTCATCGACCGAGCAGCCCTCATCCTTTTTGATGAGGGCGGTCGCCGAGCTGAGTCTTTTGCCCCTTGCCACGTCGACTGGTAACAGAACGTATGCTTTAATCGTCCCCAAATTTGAGAACGAAAGTAGAGGGTTTGATGGGGCCGGTTCTTAAGGGGCGAGCCAACCTCCTTGTGGGCACAAGTGCCCCGAGCTCGATAACTGCGGGCCGACAGGCTCGACAGAATTTGTTCGTCAGCAGCTAAGCGCGCTTCTCGGTCGAAATGGCTCGATTCGAACAGCGCCGCGACCCTGTGCTGCTGGAGGGCACAGGTGCTGGCACTTCTACTGAAGACTTCGCCGAAGTCTCGTTTCTGCGTGTTCGAGACTCTGACCGGGCCGTAGGCCCTCTCTTATGGACGCTCGCAGCAATCCTTGCCACGGCGCTGGTGGGATTTGCACTCAAATTTCATTTACCGGACAAGGCGACGCCGTTCTATGCACTCGGTGTAGGCATCGGCGCACTCATCATTCCCGGCATCGCGGTGGCCATCGCATCCCTATGGGGTGATGGTCCAAGCAAACGCAAGAGCCTAAAGGTCTTCGTCGGCGCGAGCATCGTCTTGCTCGCAAGCTCGACAGCGGGAACGCTGATGGAGCGCGGCTACGCGAAGCGCTTGCTCAACGGGTCCAATATGACCGCCGAAGAATTTCGGGAACAAGCAGCGAAGTGCGCTCGCCTGGGAGATTTGCGGTGTCAGGAGGACAACTGGCGTGACTATCTTCGCCTCCGGCCGGATGACGGCTTGGGCACTGCGAACCTCGGCATTGTTTTGAATCTACGCGGTAAACACGAGGAAGCCATCGCGCAGTTCAAGCGGTCTCAGGAAGAAGGGGTTGGCTCGTACGACCTCTTCGCCTACATGGCTGATAGTCATGAAAAGCTCGGCCAGACCGCCGACGCCATCGAATGGTCCTACAAGGCGTTGTCGGTGGTCCCGACACTTGTTGATGTGCGCGGCAAGCTGGCTCGCCTGCTGGTGAAATCCGAGCGACCCTATGAGGCGCTTTCGCTCTTGCAAGGCTATGACAGCCAGCTTGAGGCGCGAGGCCTGCAGCCGTACTTCGCGGCTCAGCGCATCTCTATCGAGACCTCACTTGACCAGGCAGCGGGCGACAAGGCCAGTGAACAGAGCGCGTTGCGCCTGCCAGCCTACTCGGGGCACTTCTTCGCACCTGTCACGCTGGGCACAGCCAAGCCCAAGCCATTCATGGTCGACACCGGGGCGACCTTAACGAGCGTGAGCGAGGCAGTGCTGCGCGACTCGAAAGCTTCGTACCGCGTTTTGGACCCGAAGACCCAGATGCGCACTGCGGACGGCCGCAAGGTACTTGCAAAGACCGTGATGGTCGATGTGCTTCGGGTGGGACCCTTCGAGGTGAAGAACGTGCCAGCAGTTGTTTGTCCGGATTGCGTGCCTTTGCTCGGGCAGGCCACTCTATCGAAGTTCGACATGCAGTCCGTGAGAGCCCAAGGGGTTGACTTCCTCCTGCTGGCTCCGCGCGGCGCGCCATGAAACGAACTCGACGCCTTTACTTTTGGCGGAGTTGCCGGAGCTACCGCTGCACGAGACTTGAGGCGGGTTCACCGCCATTGGCGACGACGGCTCAAACATCGGAGAAGTATTTTGAATATTGACAGTGCCGCGCCACGACGCGGCCTCATGGCCTTCTTGGTTCTCGCCCTTGCGGTAGTCCAGCTCGTTTGGCTACTCTGGTACGGAGAAGGCTATTTCGAACTCGTCAAGACTGGCGCAGTTTCGATAATGTCCGCGCTGCCCGCGTTTCTCGGATGCGTTCTACTTTACGTAGCCTCGGGCCGTTTTGCGTTCAGCCGAAGCCATGGCAATCGCCTTTTCATGGCGTCTGGAGTACTTCTGCTCCTTTCACTGGGCGGGTGGCCGCTCCAATATCGCTTCTCTTACCCATTCCTGTTGGCTGCAGGTTTGTCCATCGTTGGCTGGTGCTGCTCTTGGCGAGTTGCTCGAACCTAAGTAGGAAGTACGCGGACCAGATAGAGCAATGCCAATACAACTCAGACCAAGCGCAGCGAACCGCATGTTTCGTGCTCTCGTAGCTCTCCTGTTTTCCTTCGTTGCTGTTGGTGCTGGCGCCCAAGTCAGCGGCGCGCGCCTGAAGATTCCGGGAACCGGCGTCGAAATCATCCCACCTCCAGGACTTGCCCTAGCCGTGGCAGGGCCGCAGCTTATCGACAAGACGGGCGAAACGTTCATCACCTTCGTGATGGGCGAGGCGCGATACCGGCTTGACACTGACCCGACCTGGCGCAAGCTCTTCTCGAGGGAGCCGGAGAAGATTGGAGGGGCGCTTTCTGGAAACCTCCTTAGACGAACGAGAGCGGCAGATGGAGGCAGTTGGGACGGTTGGGTTCTTACTGCGTTTAAGGGCGGAAAGGTTCTGACGGTCATGGCGGCGTACACGGGCTCCTCCGCCAACTACTTTCAGAGCATTCGAGATTATCTTTTGACCACCACTTGGGACGACGCTATTGCCGACCCGGAACTGGCGGTCGGCGTGGCTACGCGTCCAGAAGGGCTAAAGCTCGTTCGTGGAGGCTTCGGCGCTCTAAGCTACAACTCTTCAGGAACTGCCGGAAGCCCTGGTCCAACGCTCCTTATCCAGGCAATGCCAATACCTTCCAACCGAGCCGATGCCGTGTTCCCCGCAGGGTGCCAGCAGACGATTTCTGCAGTCTTCGGAGGACGAAAGTTTGCTGGGCCCACGGCCCAGGAGAAGGGACTCATGGCCTACTGTGAAGGTTGGAGCCAGGAGCCGGAATCCGAGATGCACTACGTCGCCCTTGTCCGCACGAAGACGGGCGCGCTGCTCAACATCCTTGGTAGTGCACCGCCGGCATCGTTTGCCACGAGCCTGCCTGCGTTCAGAGACGCAGTATCAGGGCTCAAGCTAGTCAAGGGGCGCGAGACACAGCAATAGAGTATCTGTGCCTGGTTGCTTACCCAGCCGCTCGAACCATCTAGTCGGTCCTAGGAATATTCTTTTATGAGCGATGACAACTCCAGTAGCCCGTTTTCAGTCGCCGTCGAAAGGCCGTGGTATCTGACCGCGCTCGCGGTCGCGTTTCTGCTGTGGGGTGCGGGCACCTCCTTCCAATTTCTCGGCTTCACCCTGAGCGCCATCTCGTCGGGGAGCGGACCGGCATACCTTCTTTGGTTCTTCGTGTACATGCAAGTACTTTGGTGGAGCCTGTTCGTCGCTGGGGTCGGCATCTTCAGAGGAGTTGAGTGGTCTCGATGGCTGATGTCCGCTGCCCTCGTAGGAATTCTTGTTGGGACTTCCTTCCCGCCATTCGCGGTCGAGGGTCAGACGCTTGTGAAGGTGGTTGGGTACCCAATACTCATCGGCTTGACGTTCACGAAACGTGCATCAGCGTTCTTCGCCAGCAGGAAAGACGAAAGAACCCCGAAGCTCACTGCCTAGCTCTGCGGGGGAACCAAGGGCGCCCAATAGCGACCCATCGCTGCGCGTCAGTGCGGCGCGTTCCCGCTATTTCTCAATCGAGTTCCACCGCGACAACCGTCCCCGCCACTATGTCACCAACAACCATGCTCCGGCTTCTCGCCATCTTCATACTTTCGGTACTTTCAGGCTGCGCCTACCATCACACACCCTACGCAATGTACGAAGGAGCGCGGCCCCAGGCAGAAACCACCGTGTTCGCTGCGGTTGACGACAAGCAGACGAAGCATGTAGTAGTTGGCATTCAGCAGATTGACGGAAAGGAGCCTTCTTGCTGGCAAGTTGGGTGTCCAATTTGGACTCGAGTTCTGCCCGGTAGCCACAAGTTCTCGGTGCGGCATTCATCGAATTTCGGTTTGGCGGGTGGGATGATTTCCTACCAACGCGCCGATTTGGAAATCGAGGTGAAGGACATGAAACCCAGGCACGTATACGTTGCACGCTATCGCGACTCGGGCGGAAGGGTGAGTGTTTTCGTCGAAGACCTCGGGGAGAACCCGAAATTTGGCGTCTGGATTGGACTTGAAGGCGCAAATCGCAAGTATCACCCAGTGAACTTCTGAGATGGTCGCCTGGAAGATGAGAAGCCAATTTCTTGAGTCAACCGCTGTGCCTCGCACGGGAAGCACCCGTGCGGCAGCCGCGCTCCTCGCAGCGATGCTTGCGGGGTGCGCAACCCCGCCAGCCACCCAGGGCCGTCTAGCTCCGTGCCCGTCCGTACCAGCGAACGCTCCCTGGGCCACCGTAGTCGCCGCGGCGATTTGCCCGCTCATCCACCTTGAGCCCAGCGCACAGTGGCCGAACCGCTCTGCGGACTTTACGGTGACGCTCTCGCCCCAGGGAACGGCCATGGAGGTCACCAAGTTCTCCGGTAGCGGAAGTGAAGACTGGGACCGTGCTGTCGCCGTTGCGCTGCGCACGCTGCAGCCCTATCCATCGTTGGATGGCAAGGTACCGACGCAGGCCATCATATTGGTATCCCCCACCCGAATTTCAGTCATCGCGAATCCGCGGGACTCAATTGCTGACCGCCGCGATGCTCGCAATTCGTATGCGGCCCGTATATCGGCGGCAGTCCGCGAGGCGCTCACTGGCATCGACGTACGGGATATCCCAGGCAATCCGGGCGCCGAATTCGAAGTCGACCTGGCTGACGATGGCAGAGTGAGCTCGGTTCGCCTTACCCAATCGAGCGGCTATCCGGCTTGGGACGAGGCGGCGATGGATGGTTTGCGGAAGGTCTCGAAGCTTCCGCTTGACGGCTACGGGAAGTCCGTGCGAAGCCTCGCTCTGACATTGCGCCCCCGTTAGAGAGCCGGCTGGTACGGTCCGAGGTTTCGCTCGTAAGTTCAAGCGCTTTTCCGGCGCTACTACCGGGGAACGGTCGATGGCGTGCCGAGCGCGACGTGGACCGAGACCCCGTTCAACTTCGTGGTCTGGGACCAATCTCCGTCAACGGATAGGACCGGTCACTTGCCGCCGAATTCCAATTCTCCGTACGGCGGACGTCTCGCAGCGTCATCGCAACACCCTGAATGGCGATTGGCGTGCTCCTAGTCGAAGCGCGTGCACACCAACGTGACTTCCGGGAACAATGAAACTGAGACCGACATTTGAGCCGGTTCCGACAATTCCAAGAGCCAACCGACAACCGTTGGCCGCTGTCCCTGACACACAAGATGCTCTGTACAAAGTTCCCCGCCGCAATATTGCTTGCTGTCGCGTCTGCCATGCCAATTGCCGCTATGGCAAGCAGCGAGACGGCTGCCATTGCGAGATACCTCGACGCGTCGGCGTACGCGGTCGCTGCCATGAAGAACTCTGCCTCGGCTGTTAGGACTCAGAACCCTGGACTTGCAGCCGCCCTCGAGGACTCCCTGAACTACTTCGATGCAAGTAGGTACGAGGAACTCATGGGCGAAGCTCTGGACCGACAGCTAACGCCAGGCGAAATCCGGGAGCTGGTCGGCTTCACTAGCGGTGAAGCCGGGCGGACAGTCCAGCCAGTATTTCGTATGGGAACTACCCCGGCGGAAATCGCTGCAGCTGAGAAGAAAATCCCTGCTCGACTCAAGCCAGCAGTTGACCGGTTTGCCACGTCCACGGCACTCAGCCGAGCGCTCGCCGCAATCCAGTCCGATGAGGCCAGGGCAGCCCGCCAAGCGTATGGAGAAGAGCTCATGTGCGCGCACTTTGCCAAAGCGGATGAGGCAGCGCTGGAGCGGTTGAAGCAGATGGGAAAGTGCCCCAAGGTCTGAGCATTCCTGAGCAGACCGATATGCATGGCGGCTATTTCGGTCGACCAAGCCCTGTAAACCCAAGAGTTCTAACAGGGACGAACGTCAGCTTCGGAGGAATCTGTGCGTCCGCTTTGGGCGCAGACAGCGAATGACTGCTTCGAAGCAAAGCCGATGACTGCTTCGGGCCCGAGGCCGACGTACGGATTTTCAGAAAGCAGCCATTCATTTGGCTGTCACCGCGCATCGCTCTGGCTCGGAACTCTCGCCCGTGGGCCGGTAGCGCCCAAACCGAAGCCAGTCTGCATGGATGACCTACGCTTTTGGGATGGCGCGAACGGCGCATGACCCGCGTGCGTCGCAGATGCTGTCGAGAAAACTGTCGAAGTCGCGCGGATTCGGCACCAGCCAGTTGTCGGCGCCGACCGAGAAGTAGCTGATGAAGTTCACCATCAGCGCAAAGATGTGATCAGCGGGATCGCGGTGACGACGACCTCTTCGCCCGGTCGCAGGACTTCGGGCATGAAGGCCTTGAACTGCTCGGTGTTTGCCACCAGGTTGCGATGCAAGAGCCATAAGGCTCCGGCGGTGACGTCAGCGCGTGAAGCGGCCATCCGGCCGCACGTACACGAGCTCGATAAAGCGCGAACCCGTGTGCTGGCCACTGCCGAAGTCGAAGTCGACGCCACCGACGCGCAGCTTGAGGCTGCGCAGACTCGAGTGAAGCTTGGCGCGGGTGAGTTCCCGGCCGACGCGCTGCAGCGCTTCCACCAGCACGCGCGCAGCAAGATAACCCTCGTAGCTGTGATATCCAACCGGGACGCCGGCCTTCTCGGCCGCGCTGCGGTAGCGCAAGGCCTCCGCGCTGGCGCCATCCCAGGGATAGGGCGTGACCTGCACGATGGCCAGACCAGCGGCTTTCCCGCCCAGCATTCGCATGGTCACTTCTCCCGACAGGATCGACATGCCGTAGAAGGCCGGCGCGGAGCCCGATTGCCTGCAAGCCTGGATCAAGCCGGCTGCGGGAGCGCCTGTCACGAAGAGAACTACCGCTTGCGGCTTTTGTGCGGCGAGTTGGCGGCCGGCATCAGCTGCATTGCTGCCGTCCGGCGCGACCAGTACGACGCCCTGCGCCTTCAGGTTGGACTTGCCCAGGACGGATGACAGCTGGGAGGCCACTTCCTGGCCGCCCGGCGTGCCGAGCGTGGCGATCGCGATGTCCCGCAAGCCCAGGGTGTTCAGATGATGAACGAGGCTCTCGCACTCGCGCAGCTGGCTGGCGCGCGTGTAGTAGGCCACGCCCTGCGTCTTGTCGCGCACCGAGTCGACCACCGCCGTGGCGCCGACCAGCGGAACGCCGGCCTCGCGCAGCACTGGGGCTCCCGCCAGCGTGGTGCCGGCCCCGACGCCAAGGAAGCAGGCCAGCACCTGGTGCTGCTGTGCCAGTGCGCGATAGTTGTCCAACGCCCTCGCCGGGTCCAGCGCGTCGTCCAGCGCCAGGACGCGCAGCTTGCGACCGGCCACGCCGCCTTGCTCGTTCGCGTCATCGAAAAGCAGCTGCGCGCCGCGCTGCGCAGCGATCGCACCGGGGCTCAGCGGTCCGCTCAGCACGGCACTCTGGCCGAGCAGGATCTCATTGTCCGTGACACCGGGCTCGGTCGAACGCGCGAACGCATAGTTGCTGACCAGGGTCGCGCAGGAGGCGCCAAGAAGGGTTCGTCGTTGCATATGGCAGCGTGTCAGGCACGCCCTTTCACGGGAATGAGAGTGGCAGTGATTGGCGCGCCGGCGTCCGAGAGCGGGACCGCGATCATCTGTGCCAGCTGGCGAGCGAGGCTCAGTTGCTGCTGCGGGTCGATGCCAGCGCCGGGCTGCTCGCGTCGTCGTAGGGACGCCCGCCAGGACACAGCGCGCTGTGTTCCCGCTTGGAGTGCGACAGCGGGTAGAACATCTGGTCGGCCCAGTGCTCGTCGCCGAACAGCAGGTCGTCCGGCAGTCCGACGGCGGCCGGGTACTTGCGCGTGATATGCGCGGAGCCGAACAGCACGTCCCAGAAGAACAGCAGGTTGCCGAAGTTGCCCTTGTAGTGGCCGATGCCATCGGCATTGGTGAGCGCGTGGTGCGCCCAGTGCGTGGCCGGCGTCGAGATGAGGCGCTCGACGACCCACATCACCGGCCCCAGGGCACGGATGCGGTACAGCGGCTCGTCCCAGCGCCAGGCGCTGTGCGCCCCCAGGATCACGGCGAGCTTGACGACGATGTAGAAGGTGTAGACCTGTCCCGCGCCCAGGAACAGCAGCACGCCGCCCAGCCACAGCCCCGGCATCAGCAGGTAGTAGAAGAAGTTGTTGCGGTACGTGATGCGGATGCTCATGTACTTCGCCGAGTGATGGGCGCGATGCAAGGGCCACAGCAGCGGCGTGTGCGAGAGGCGATGCCACCAGTATTGCATCATGTCGTCAGCCACCAGCAGCAAGCCGGCCATGGCCCACCAGGGCAGTTGGGCCAGCGCGTCACGCTGCCCCGGCATGAGCCAGGTGCTCAACTTGTCCGAGCCTAGCAGCGCCACCGGCTGGGCAACCCCCAGCAGACAGATGAACATCAGCAGTTCGAGCTTGGTGTCATTGCTGTTCGCACGCACCGTGGTCTGGTAGCGCCGAGAGATAAATTCCATTCCTGCGAAACCCAGGATAAGGGTCAGCACCAGGGCGTTTTGAAGTACTGGGTTCATGGCTTGTCTCCGTTGTCGTGCGCCGTTCTTCCGGCGCCGCATTGCTCAGGCTGGAGTTTTGATGAGCTCTCACCCTGTGTCCAATGCAATGTAGATAGCAACGCAATGCACCCACTGCATTGCGCAACGGCAGAACCATGCTCAGCCGCGCACCGGACGGCTGCAACCCTATGGACGCCTGAACCTGTACCACGCCAGCTTCGGCGACGACGCGGCCACCTTCATCGGACCGGCGGGAGCGACCGTCATCGCGAGCGCAGGCGGCTACAGCGCCGCCGAAGTGGCTGCCGGCGCGACCCTG
>NZ_JBFUKW010000024.1:0-89401 GCF_056400665.1 Variovorax sp. P5_A3
ATTGCGAAGCTCCTGCCACGTGAACGCCGCATGGGCATCTCGCCGTGCGCCACTGACCCCGGGGCGAGGGCGCGCGTTGGACAGGAATGCGATCAGGTGCTTCGCCTCGGCCACCGAGAGATGTTCCGGCAACGGATCAGCGCTGGCTGCCTCGGCGTAGCGCACGTGCGGGTTCTCGGCGAGCCAATCCGAAGCGGCCGTATTCGGGGGATCGTCGGACTGCGCTGCGTGATGGCGCAGCACGCGGTCGATCAGGCGCAACAGCCGAAGGGCRTGCCGCGGGCTGAGTGAAAGGTCCGGGCTCTTCATGCCGAAGCGGGCAGCCTGAAACGCCTGGAGGTCCTGCGCGTCGAGCGACTCCAGCGTCACGGCGGGCGACTGGGCCAGGCACCAGCCCATGAAGCCGCGCCACATCTCGCGATACACCTCGATCGATCCAAACAAGGAAACAACGCAGCCGTTGATCCGCTCTAGTCCGCAGCTTGCAATTGATCGAGGCCAAGCAGGAGGAAATGCGCAGGCCGCCTTTCCTTGCGATTCCCGTCGTCAAAGACGACGATGACCTTGTGCTCCCCGCCGACGATTGCCGGACTTACCCCTTCAGCGTGCGAGAGGGTCCGCAAGCCGGGAACCTTGACACGGCGCGCCGCGCTCCCGGGATGCCCGTTCCAACGCCACAGATCGAACGGCTCCGGATCGCGGGCCACCGGCCCGCTGATGACGATGAACTCGCGCAGGACGGGGATATAGGAGAGAGCCCGAATCCCGCAACCGCCCAGATCAAGTTCGACAAGATCGGGCGCCAGACGGGGCGCTTCATCCGCGTCGAAGATGCCCGCGGGATTCTCGACGATCGCGATGAGCGCGCGGCCGTCGCGCAACGGGCTGCGAAAGCCGACCAGCAAGCGCAATGGATCCACACTGACCGCCAGGGCTTCGATGTTGAGCCCACCGCCGCCCTTGACGTCCCGGACGCCTGCCGCTGATGCGAGTTCAGGATGCTGCGCCGTCATCGCACGCTTCAGGCCTTCGCACACCTTCCGATCCACGGGCTGGTCGCCCTTGATGCGAAAACGCACCAGCCGGTCGCGGGATTTCTTCTCTCTGCCTTCGTCGTCCCGCGAATGCGAAGTGATGGCATAGGCGAATCCCTCCGGATCGAGTGCAACGCCTTCGAGGTCCTCCAGGTTCCAGAAGTCGCTGAAGGCCTGAAGGAAACCGGGCGTCAGTTCGCTCGCCTCCACGCTGCCGTCCGCGCCGACCCGGAAAAGGCCGAACGGATGACTCTTTTCGTCCTCGACCGCGAGAAATCGGCCGTCCGGCAACTGCACGATCGCGGACGGCTCGTAGAGGCCATTCAAGGGCAGGAAAGCGGGAGGTTCCGGGTAGGCCATGTCGCCATGATGACGCGTCAACCGATTCGGGACCAGAGCAACCCCGCCCTCCGCGCGTCGGCCGATCGCGCGCCCGATTGTCGGCTGCAGCGCAATGGACTCACACGGTGTCCGATCTGAACATGACCAAGGTAACCACCGGAGGTCGTTCCGGGCGTTGCCCTGGCGAATGGCATGGTGGGAAGGATGGCCAAAGCGCGAGCGCAGTGACTGTTCCGAAAGCATGAAAACCGGATTGTGGAAGCGCGGCTTTTTCTCTCCCGGGGGGCCACCTACAGTTCATTCGTCGCCGCTCAAGGACAAGCTGCCGCCCGATGTCTGGGACTACCCCACGGCGTAGCTTTCGGACTGAAGGAGCACACAGAGTGTCAGAGGATCGGTCGCGCCGCGGCTTTCTCGCATCCGCCGCCGCAGGCGGAGCCGTTGAAGCGCCCTCACGACGCTTCCTTCTCGACGATGGTCAGGTGGCCGCGATAGCTTGTCACGGTGCCGATGACCGGCAGCGACGCCCGGACTCGAAAGTGAAGCTGGTCATGTTGTCCGGTCTCCTCTGCAATGATCGTCGGGAGCAGCCAGCGCGGGCACGGCACGCCCAGGAAGCGCAATCCCGTCAGACGCATCTCGAGCCGACCATCTGCCGCGCACAGGTTGAAGGTCAAGCGCGCAGCGCCCAGTCGCTCGACGACCCGAGGCGCATCGAGGCGCATGCGCGAGGTCATTGTCTGGCTCGGGAAATGACGGGTCCAGGTCTCGGCCTCCGGCGCGGCATGAAGCTCGAAACGGATGGGTCCGCTCATCGCCCGGCGCGGGGTACCGATGCAAAGCGCGAGGAGCCTTGCCGCCAGTGTCGAGGGCGCCTCGGTGTCAACCCAGCCGTGAAGTTCTTGCAGGCCGACCAACCTGTGAAAGCGCCGCACCGCGAGAGGCAGATGGTCGAAACGTTCACCCATGGCCCGCTCGTACATCGACGCGGCGTTCATGCGACAAGCTCGACGACCCGGTACTCAGCCAACGCTCGGACCCAACGACGGACTCACGCGAGGGGAGCCGGGCCGCTGGGCTCGCCGGCCGGAAGCGCGGAAGCGTGCGTGATCGATGCAACGGTATCGGACCTCGCAGGCGCGGCCAGGCTGCGCTTCATCAGCCAGGGGACGCCGGGAATTCGCAATCCGGTTGCAAATGCCACGTCCCGCCACATCCCTTCACCTTGCGCCTGGAAGCATGGCGTCAGCAGCCGGCTCAAGGTCTGAAAGCCTTGGGACCGCCGCAACCGTCGCGACGCGTACGCGCGCGCTGCTCCCGCCGCACCGTGTTGCTGCACGGCTCGGGCCAGAGCGAGCGCGTCCTCCATCGCCAGCGTGGTTCCCAGTCCGAGCTGAGGGCTCATGGCATGCGCCGCATCGC
The DNA here is from genome assembly GCF_056400665.1 of Variovorax sp. P5_A3. NCBI lineage: Bacteria > Pseudomonadati > Pseudomonadota > Betaproteobacteria > Burkholderiales > Comamonadaceae > Variovorax > Variovorax sp. P5_A3. The sequence goes on from NZ_JBFUKW010000024.1 coordinate 2,799, forward strand.
CGACGACGCACAGAGGGCCGGAACCCATCGAGCGCGGCCACGTATGGCGATACGTCGCGAACGCCAGGTCGTCGTGCCGCCGAATCTGGCTCACCACGGGCTCGGATTCGGGCCAGAGCGACAGCACATGCGACTTCCATGCAGCGAGGTCACCCGACTGCCAGTCCGCGTAGCGGTCGCCGCGAATGCTCCAGAAGAACGAAAGCCGGATCGCGCTGCCCGAAACCTCGGTGGGCATGAGGCCCATCATTTCCGAGGTTCCCCGGAATCGCTGCAGCAACACTTCAGACTCCTTCCAAAAGGGCACCCAGAACTGGCCCCAAAGTGCGCCCCATCGGTAGGTCCTCGAAGGACCGGCAAGGCCTGCACTTTCCCTCAATCCGGATGCGGCCCCATCGGCAATGGCGAACAGGTCGAAATCCCGGGACTCGGCTTTGGTCGTCGCCCTCGCACGTTCCTTGACCACGGTCAGAGATTCGACTTGGCGAGCCAAGGAAAAATGAACGCCAGCGGCTTGCGCGGCGCCATGGAGGACGCGAGAGAGCGCTGCTCGACCGACCGCGCGAGCCGGCGACGCCTCGTAGTGGATGTCGACCACGCGCCAGCCTCGATGGCTGGTTCCAAGCAGCCGCCCAATAGGAACACTGACCGCGTCGAACTCGCGGCGCACGCCGAGCTCTTCGAGTGCGCGAAGGCCTTGCGGCTGGATGAGCAGCCCTGCGCCCAGCGGCTCGAGCGCTGAATGCTTCTCGAAAACCTCGACCCGATGGCCCAATGCCGCCAGCGCGATGGAGGTCGCCAGACCGGCGGGTCCGGCACCGGCAATTCCGATGTTCAGTGTTGTTGACGGCTGCTGCATGCGACGGAGACGAGATGCATCAGCATAGCTCAGCCTCCACCTCACTTCGACGCTAGCATTCGCACGCGAATTTCTCGCGACCGCGATTCCCAAGGAGAAGCAATGTCCAGCCCTCGCTCCATCCATCGGTCCGGCATCCTGTCGGTTTCGGCGGTTGCCTTCATCAGCCTGATAGGGGGCTGTTCCGCCATCTCACCCGCCGCCGGGAGCAAGCCGTCGACGGCCATGAAGGTCACCTCGAGCGCCTTTTCCGACAATGGTCCCATTCCGGCTGAGCATGCGGGTCTTGGCGACTGCGGTGGCAAGAACGTCTCCTTGCCGGTGGCCTGGACCAACCTGCCCGCGAAGGCGAAGTCGGTCGCCGTATTCCTTTGGGACCCGGACGGTGCTACGGGCCTCGGTGTATCGCACTGGGTGGCCTACAACATCGCGGCCGAGCGCGGTCAGCTCAAGTCGGGCGACGCACAGGCGGGTGCGGACTTTTCCATGGGGCCGAACGTCGCGGGCGCAGCGGCCTATCGCGGAATGTGTCCCCCCGTCGGCGACCTGCCGCATCACTACACGTTGACGGTGGTGGCGTCCGACCTTCCGCCGGGCGCACTGCCCGCTGGATTGGGGCGTGACGCCTTGCTTGCCGCGCTCAAGGGTCACGCGCTTGGCGGACAGAGCGTGGTCGGACTCTACAGCCTTTGACAGGGCTCGGCGCCCACCTTCTGCGCCGGTGTCGCCCCGAGCATGTCCTTGCCGACCAGGGCGATCTGGATGTCGGGCTTGCCCAGGCAGGCGCGGTCAGCCGCGACTGCCGGGTTCGGATGCAGCAGCGCGACGGCCAGAGCCATCAGCGACAGACCGCTCGTCAACCAAAACAGACAGCGCGAAGAGAGTTTCATGGCCATTGGCTCCGGTGGAGTGGATCTCTGGGTACGCGATTTGAGTGACGCCAATTTAGGCGTCCACCCCTGTTTTGCGGAGTACGCAGTGCACAGGGCCAATGTGACCTTTGTCACTCCGCGGCCGCGGCCCTGTGCCGGCGCGGGCCCTGCGGAGGTTGAGCCCCTCGCATCCGTCGCCACGCGCCAGACGTATCCGTGACGACGGCGTCGGCCTGCAGGCCCAGCCGACCCGGAGCAGCGAGCGAACGGCTGCTCGAGGTAGCAGACAACTCGGGCGCCCTTCGGTCAAGTGCGGCAGTTGCTGGCATGCTCGGCGTCTCCTTCCCTCCGGTACTTGTATGCGCGCGAACCCCTGTTATTTGGCCATCGCGCTAGCTCTGGCAGGTCCCGTCATTGCGCAACCCGCAAGCCAGGTGGACAACACCGAGTGCAAAGCCGAACAGGCGGCCATCGAGCGGGACATGGACCTCGCGCGCGCCAACGGCCAGATGCTGCGGCGACGCCAACTTGCTGAGGCATTGACTGCGGTGCAGGCTCGTTGTGAAACGCTTGCCCCCGAGCAGCGACGTGCAGCGAACATCGAGAGGCTGGAAAAGGAAATCCGAGAACTGCGGAAGGAACTCGACCATTCAGAGGAACAACTGCGCAGACTGAGGCACGAGGCCCCGTAGCGCCGCGCAATGGTTCGTCCATGATCTACAAGGCCATCGCAGCACCGTCCCCGACAGCAACGCTGCGATCACCGCCGGTGCACCCCTCTACAATGCTGCACAGCAGCACGTGTCCATGGCGACACCGGTGCCCGGCCCTGCCGCCAGCAAGTCCGGGCCTTGATAACCGGCGCGCGCGGCTGCGTCCGCGCGGTTGGCCGACCTGGAGCAACCAATGAATCACCCGCGAGCCCCCTCTTCAGACGACAAAGCGAAGCCCTCGCTGCTGCGCCGCATTCCGCTCGCGTTCGGCGCCTTGTTCGGCGTATTGGCAGATGCCGATCTGGCTGCGCGGTACGCCGCGCTGCGCAATGGCGCTGCACCGCCATCGGTTGCGGCATCGGCCGCACCGGTGCCTGTACCGCCGGTGCTGAAAGAGGCAAGTCCCGAGGCCGCGCTGCAACTGCTCGCCCTGCTGCAACGCGATGCGCGGCTCATCGACTTTGTTGGCGAGAATCTTGGCAGCTACGCCGATGCCGAGATCGGCGCCGCCGCACGCCTTGTGCACGAAGGCTGCGCCAAGGTGCTGCGCGAGCACTTCAGCATCGTGCCGGTGCGTGACGAGGCCGAAGGCGGCCGCGTCACGCTGCAGGCGGGGTTTGACGCCGCCGCGGTGCGCCTGACGGGCAACCTGGTGGGTCAGCCGCCATTCACCGGCAGCCTGAGACACCGGGGCTGGCGCGTCACGGAAGTGCGGCTGCCCAAACTGGCCGAGCGCCACGATACGCATGTGGTGGCGCCGGCGGAGGTCGAACTATGAGCAACCCGCGCTTCGCGATCGGCATCGACCTCGGCACCACGCACAGCGCACTCACGTACATCGACATCGCAGCCAGCGACGGCGAAGCTACCGTCCACGGCTTGCTGCCGGTTCCGCAGTTGACGGCCCCCGGTGCGGTCGAATCGCTGGCGCTGCTGCCTTCGTTCCTGTACGTGGCCCATGAAGACGAAATGGCGGCGGGCGACCTGGCGCTGCCCTGGTCGACGGAGGGCCATCATGCCGTCGGCGAACTGGCGCGCAGTCGCGGCGCGACGACGCCGATCCGACTGGTCTCGAGCGCGAAGAGCTGGCTTTGCCACCCCGGCGTCGATCGGCGTGCCTCGATCCTGCCGCACGATGCGCCGCCCGAGGTGGCGCGGCTGTCGCCGCTCGACGCCTCGATCCGCTACCTCGAACACTTGCGCAACGCCTGGGACCATGCGCACCCCGAAGCGCCGTTCTCCGAGCAGGACGTGACCGTGACGATCCCGGCGTCGTTCGACCCGGCCGCGCGCGAGCTGACGGTCGAAGCCGCCAAGGCCGCCGGCTGCAGTTCACTGACGCTGCTCGAAGAGCCGCAAGCGGCGCTGTACAGCTGGATCGAGGCCAGCGGCGCGTGGCGCAAGCAGGTCAAGCCGGGCGACATCATCCTGGTGGTCGATGTCGGTGGCGGCACCAGCGACTTCTCGCTGATCGCCGTGCTCGAGCGCGACGGCAATCTCGAACTGCACCGCGTCGCGGTGGGCGACCATATCCTGCTTGGTGGCGACAACATGGACTTGACGCTCGCGCATGTCGTCGCCCGCAAGCTGGCTGCGGCGGGCACCACGCTGGACGCATGGCAACTGCGCGCGCTGACCTATGCCTGCCGCAGCGCGAAGGAAAAGCTGCTCGGAGATGCCGCAGCACCTGCGCAACCCATCGTCGTGCCCAGCCGCGGCAGCAAGCTGATCGGCGGCTCGATCCGCACCGAGCTGACGCGCGACGAAGTCGGTGCGACCATCGTCGATGGTTTCTTTCCGCAGGTCGAAGCCTCCGCACGACCCGTCGCTCGCGTGCGTGCGGGCCTGTCGCAGCTGGGCTTGCCCTATGCGCAGGACGCGGCCGTCACCCGCCACCTGGCGGCGTTCCTCGGCCGGCAGGTCGGGGCCGTCGCCGAGCTGGAAGGTTTCCTTGGCGATCGCGCCAGCCACGACGCAGAGGGCGCCAGCTTCCTGCACCCGACAGCGGTGTTGTTCAACGGCGGCGTCTTCAAGTCGCCGCTGCTGGCCGATCGCACGCTGGCGACGATCAACAGGTGGCTCGCCGCAGAAGGCGGCTCGCCGGCGCGGCTGCTGAGCGGCGCCGACCTCGACCTCGCGGTCGCCCGCGGCGCCGCCTACTACGGCTATGTGCGGCAGGGCCACGGCGTCCGCATCCGCGGCGGCACCGCGTTTGCGTACTACGTCGGTGTCGAGTCGTCGATGCCCGCGGTGCCCGGCATCGAGCCGCCGGTGCAGGCCCTGTGCGTGGCGCCGTTCGGCATGGAAGAAGGCACCGAAGCCGAACTGCCCGCGCTCGAACTCGGGCTGGTGATCGGCGAACCCGTGCATTTCCGTTTCTTCGCTTCATCGGTGCGGCGTCAGGACGGCGTGGGCACGCTGCTCGACGCCTGGGCCCCCGACGAGCTGCAGGAACTCACATCGATTTCAGCCACGCTTCCACCGGAGGGGCGCAGCCCCGGCGAAGTGGTGCCGGTGCGCCTGCACGCCCGCGTCACCGAGGCCGGCACGCTCGAACTCGAAGCCGTTCCGCGCAGCGGCAGCGAGCGGTGGAAGATCGAATTCGACGTGCGCGGCGAACGCCCGCAGGACGACCCGGGGGTTTGAGCAGGCATCTGGCACCAGCATGACCGCGACCTATACGGTCGGCATCGACCTCGGCACCACGCATACCGTCGTCGCCTATGCGGCGGCGAATGGCCGGATCGCAGAAGACGCCATCCGCCTGTTCGACGTCGAACAGCTGGTCGCGCCCGGTGAAGTGGCGGCTCGGCCGCTGCTGCCGTCGATGCGCTATCACCCGGCACCGGGCGAGTTGCCCCCGGGTGATCTGGTGCTGCCATGGCCACCGGCCGGCGATGGCGACACCGCTGTGATCGGCAGCCTGGCGCGCCAGCTCGGCGCCCAGGTGCCAGGGCGGCTCGTGGCCAGCGCGAAGAGCTGGCTGTCGCACGCCGCGGTCGACCGGCTGGCGGCCATCCTGCCATGGGGTGCAGCGGCCGATGTACCGAAGGTGTCTCCGGTGGCTGCGAGCGCGAGCTACCTCGCGCACCTCCGCGCAGCCTGGAACCACCGCTATCCGCAGGCCCCGCTCGAACATCAGGAACTCGTGCTGACAGTGCCGGCTTCGTTCGACGATGCGGCACGCGCACTGACTGTCGAAGCCGCACGCGACGCCGGACTGCCGCAGTTGCGCTTGCTCGAAGAACCCCAGGCTGCGCTGTACGACTGGCTGTTCCGCCACCGCGATGCGCTTGGGAAGGCGTTGGCGAACACGCGGCTGGTGCTGGTCTGCGATGTCGGCGGCGGCACCACCGACCTGAGCCTGGTGCGCGTCGACAGCGATGGTGCCGAACCGCGACTCGAACGCATCGCGGTCGGTCGCCACCTGATGCTCGGCGGCGACAACATGGACCTGGCGCTCGCGCATCTGGCCGAATCCAGGCTGGACGCAGCGGCGGACGACGCTGCGGCGCGCCTGTCGGCAGGCCAGCTGTCGCAACTGGTTGAACGCTGCCGTTCCGCCAAGGAGCGGCTGCTTGCTGCCGATGCACCGGCCAGCGCGCAGGTGACGCTGCTAGGCGCGGGTTCGCGCCTGATCGGCGGCGCGCGTTCGGTGGCACTGGGCCGCGACGAAGTCGAGCGCATCGTGGTCGATGGCTTTTTCCCGCAGGTGACCGCCGGCGAACTGCCGCGGCGCGAGCGTGGCAGCGGCCTGGTCGCGTTCGGACTGCCCTACGCGAGCGACCCGGCCGTGACGCGCCACATTGCCGGCTTCTTGCACCAGCACGCGACCGCCGGCTGGCCCGACGCGCTACTGCTCAACGGCGGCGTGTTTCGCTCCGAAGCGATCGCGGCGCGCCTGCACGCGACGCTCGGCGCGTGGCGCGGCGCGCCGCTGCATGCACTGCACAACGCCGATCCGGACGTCGCGGTTGCGCGGGGCGCGGTCGCCTACGCGCTGGCGCGGCGCGGCCTGGCGCCGAAGATCAGCGGCGGTTCGGCACGCAGCTACTTTCTGCCGCTCGACGACAGCGAGGGGCGAGGCGTCTGCGTGCTTCCGCGCGGCAGCGAGGAAGGCCGCGAGATTCGCCTCGAAGGCCGCAGCTTCGAGTTGCGCATCGGCGAACCGGTACGCTTCCACCTCGTGTCGACCACGGGCGGTAGCGCCGGCCAGCTCACGCCGCTGGCCGGTGAACTGGTCGATCTTGACGAACGCGATGTGCAGCCGCTGCCGCCGGTGGCCACCGTGGTGCGGGCCGGTGGCGGCACCGCGCGACGCAACATCCCGGTGCAGCTGGCGGCCATGCTGACCGAGGTCGGTACGCTCGAAGTGCACTGCATCTCCGCCAATGATCCGGCGCAACGCTGGAAGCTCGAATTCCAGTTGCGTGTCGATTCGGCTGCGCCGGTATCCGCAGGGGCTGGACTGCCGCCGCGCTTTGGCGAGGCGGTCGAGTGCATCGAGCGTGTCTTCGGCGCGCGCGATCGCCAGGTCGGGCCCAAGGCGGTCAAGCAGTTGCGCACGCAGCTCGAAGCCCTGCTCGGCAGTCGCGAACGGTGGTCGACCGCGTTGCTGCGCCCGCTGTTCGACGCGCTGTGGCAGCGCGCGCGTGGACGCCACCGCTCGGCCGACCACGAGCGCCTGTGGTTGAGCCTGGCCGGCTGGTGCCTGCGACCGGGCTTCGGAGACGCGCTCGACGCCTGGCGCATCGAGCAGCTGTGGCCGCTCTTCGAGTTGGGGGTGCAGCACGGCCACGAGCGTCAGGTCAGCGCAGAATGGTGGACGCTATGGCGGCGCGTCGCCGGCGGGCTGGACGAAGCAGCCCAGCTGCGGCTCCTGGACGATTTCGCGATCAACCTGCGGGGCGGAGAAGCAGGCATTGAACGACCGCCACGGCTCGTCAAGGGGGGCTGGGACGACATGGTGCGCATGGGCGCTTCGCTCGAACGCATCCCGGTCGAACACAAGGTCGAGATCGGCGACTGGCTGGTCGAGCACCTGCGGCGACCGGGCGCCGCAGGCGGTCCGCAGGCACGCGACACATGGACGCTGTGGGCCGTCGGTCGCATCGGTGCGCGCGCGCCCCTCTACGGCAGCGCACACGGCGTCGTACCGATCGACGCCGCCGCCGCCTGGCTCGACGCACTGCTCGCACTGGACTGGAAGCGCGTCGAAGGGGCTGCTGCCGCCGCCGCAAACCTCGCTCGCCTGAGCGGTGATCGCGCGCGTGACCTGCCGCTTGAAGCGCGCGAACAAGTCATCTCGCGGCTCGAGGCCCATCGGGCTCCGGCGGCATGGATCGCTCGCGCGCGCGACGTCGTTGCGCTCGACGAAGCCGGCGAACGCGGCGTGTTCGGCGAGGCTTTGCCACCGGGTTTGAAACTGATCCGCTGAGTTGCGACGCGGTGCTCTGGGCCGCAGCGTTGCGCAGTCAGCGTGGGTGCGTCGCCTCGCGCCGCGCGTAGAACTCCGCGACGCTATCGAGCTCCTGTGCGGTCAGGGGGCGCACCATGTTGCGCATCTGGCCGAAGCTGTCGTTGCGGCGAGTGCCCGACGCAAAGGCCTTCAACTCCTTCAACAGGTACTCCTTCGGCATCCCTTCGAGCCAGGGCGCGCCCAGCTTGTGGTCGATGCCGCCATGGCACGCCACGCAGGGCACGATGTTTCGCAGCGGGTCACCCACGCGGACCAGCGCCGGTGCACCCGGTTCATCGGCATGCACCGGTGCCGCGCGCGCCTTGGGCAGCGAGTCGTAGTACGCGGCAACGTCCTGGATGTCCCGCTCCGACAGCTTGTTGGCGATGGATTGCATGAATGCGCTGGTCCGGTTGCCAAGCTTGTAGTCATGCAACTGCTTGATGATGACCTCCGGATACTGTCCGGCCAGGTTGGGCGAACCACCATCGCTCATGCCCTGCGCGCCATGGCACATGCTGCATTGCTGGATGGCGATGGTGGCGCCGCGCCCGGTCGCATCGCCTGCGCCGGAGCGGCCCATGGCGTTGGTCAGGATGAAGCTGGTGGTGCCGGTGGCCGGCTTCGGCCACTCCTTCGCGGCCGTCCATTCGCTGGGCACGCCCGCCGCCCGGCAGATGCTGTCCCAGACGCTCCTGGCGGTAAAGTCGCCGTGCCTCGACGGCAGCCACACAAAGCCCACGAGCAGCGCCACCGCGGTGAACGCGACGAGGCCGAGCACGCTCCAGCGAAACCATCGGTTGCTCCACGCGAACACGCCGGGTTCCTGCATCACCGGCCTCCGATCGGAACGACGGGAACCGAGGCATTCTTCAGCGACGCCAGCTGCACGATCGGGAATCCGTAGTTCACGACCGTCAGTGCGATCATCAACGACACCCAGAGTGCAAAGCCGTTCAATGCCACCGGCGTGCTTGCAGGCATATGGACCGGCGTGCTGAAGCTGTACGGCGCAGCTGCCGCTTCGCTCTTGCCGGCGCGCGCCAGGATGTAGATGAAGACCAGGGCGGACAGCACCAGCATCAAGCCGCCGAGCGTGCCCGCCACGAGCGTCCAACCCTGGTTGCTGAGCGCAGGGTTGGAAAAGTCGAAGTACGCCATGCGTCGTGGCTGCCCGAGCAGGCCGACCCAATGCCACGGCATGGTCATGACCATCATCCCGACGAACCACAGCCAGAGCTGTGTCTTCACGAGGCCGGCGGGCAGCGTCCTGCAGCCGGTAAGCTGCGGCCACAGGTCATACGCCACCACGAAGTACATGATGACGATGGCGCCCGCGAAGATCAGGTGGAAGTGCCCCGTGACCCACTGCGTGTTGTGGATCGCCTCGTTGAGCTGGAAGCTCATGTTGATGAGCCCGCCCGCACCGCCGAAGCCCAGCATGATGAACGAGAAGGTGACGGCCAGCATCATCGGGTTGTCCCATGGCAGGGCCTTCACCCATCCGAAGATCCCCTTGCCGCCTCGCAGGCGCGCCGCGATCTCGACCGACGCGACGATGGTGAACACCGTCAGGAAGGTGGGCACCGCCACCATCGCCGTGAACGCCGCATGCACGAACTTGAACCCCGCCCCGACCTGCGGGTCGGCGAAGAGGTGGTGGATGCCGATCGGCATCGAGAACACGAGGAACAGCACGAACGCGACGCGCCCCATCGTGTCGCTGTAGAGCCGCCCGCCAATGGCACGCGGCACGATCGTATAGAACGCGATGTAGGCCGGCATCAGCCAGAAGTACACGATGGCATGCAGCGTCCACGAGAAGAACACGCGTGCCAGGCCGGCGTTGATGGTCTCCGTCAGGCCCAGTGCGGCGGGCAGTATCAGGAGGAGGATCTCGACCGCCGCCCCCACCGAGGTCCATGCCCACAGGTAGGCTCCGGCCACGTTGCCGAACATCGCCAGCGGCACGGTCGTGCCGGCGTTCTTCTTCTTCCATGCCCGCAGGTTGATCGCCATGAGCGCAACCCAGAACCACGAGCCGACGACCACCAGCACGATGCCGAGGTAGTAGAAGGGGCTGCCGATCATCGGCGGGTAGAAGGTGTAGAGCACCGAGGCAAGGCCCAGGGCGACCGGCGTTGCCGCCATCACGGTCCCGACCACCACCAGCCAGAAGCCGGCCCACGCCCAGCGCAAGCCGATGAGCGGCTGCTTCAGCGCCAATTCGCTGATGGCGTAGCCGAAGCCCATGGCCACCAGCGTCGGCAGCACATAGCCCATCACCGTGCCGTGCGCGGTCACCGACCGGTAGTAGTGCTCCGGATCACCCACCCATGCACTGAGCGGGCTGCGCACGAACATCTGCCATTCCCCCAGGATAATGGCCGCGCCGAACGCGATGAAGGCGATCCAGAAGTGGGCAAGAACGAGTTTTCTAGCGCGAAACACAGCTCATCCTCTCTCCGCTCCTGGCCTTGGCGAGGAACTCGTCGGCCGCCAGCACCTGCACGCGGCCCCACATGGCCTCGTGGCCCGTGCCGCAGTATTCATGGCACGGCATCAGGCGCTCCCCGGGCTTTTCGAAGGTCGCGGTGAAGGTTGCGACGAATCCCGGAACCAGCATCACGTTGGCGTTGGTCTTGTCGACGACAAAGCCATGGATGGCATCGGCGCTGGTCGCGCGGAAGGTGACGGGCACGCCCGCGGGAACCACCAGGCATTGCGGCTCGAAGGAATACTGCTGCGCGATGAGCCGCACGATGACCTTCCCGTTCGCATCGACCGTCGTGCCCAGGTTGTCTTCGACGAACTCACCCGACACGTGCAGCGTGCGCGGATCGACGGTCTCCACGCGGGACGGCGGCATCGACGCCCAGTGCAATCCGGTGAAGACCATCGTCGCGAGAAGCAGGGCGATGATGAGCATGACGATGATCGCCCAGCGCCTTTCCGCGCCGGCGGCAATGGCCTCTGATGCGTGCGCCGTGCCGGCGTTCACCGACGTCACTGGATGGCTCCTCGCGGCAGGTAGACCAGAAAGTAGAAGAGGAAGACGATGGCGACCACGATGAAGGTGGCGACCCCGACGACCGCGAAAGTCCCCGCCGGTCCTCGCGCGACGATGTCGTCGACACGCGCCTCATCTCGTGCCAGGTCGGTGCCATCGGTCGCGGTCGGAAGATCGTCGTGGGTTGCCATGCGCGGGTCTTCCTTGATGCTATTCGGGGACGAGCGTACGCAACTCGCTGACGTTGGCGGCCGTCACCGGCGTCCCGCTGTTCTCCCAAGCGACGCGGATATAGGTCACCACCGCCGCCACCTCGTCGTCGTTGAGGATGTGCGAGAACGGCGGCATGCCGTGCGGTTTCGGGTTGCGCTTCGTGCCGGGTGCGTAGCCGCCGTTCAGCACCATGCGGATCGAGTTCACCGGTGAGCTCATCGTGATCGACTGGTTGTTGGCGAGCGGCGGAAACTGTGGCGGGTGGCCCTTGCCTTCCTCGCCGTGGCACATGAAGCACTGCGTCGCGTAGATCTTGCGGCCCAGTTCCATCACGCTCGGGCTCACCAGGCGCGCGCTGCTCGGCGGCGGCGGTTCGGCGTCGCGCTGCGGCAGCTCCTTCAAATAGACCGCCATCGCTTCGACATCCGCGTCGGAAAGGTACTGCAGGCTGTTGTAGACCACCTCCGCCATCGGCCCGTAGACGGTGGCTCGGTCCGAAATTCCGGCCTGCAGGAGATCGCTGATTTCCTTCAGGCTCCAGTTGCCGAGGCCTGCCTCGCGGTTCGACGTGAGCGAGGGCGCATACCAGTTCTGGTTGGGGATCATCCCGCCTTCGAATTCCTGTGAGGTCTTCGAGCCGCCGAGCTTGTTGATGGCCGTATGGCACATCGCGCAATGGCCGAGACCTTCCACCAGGTAGGCGCCGCGATTCCATTGCACGCTCTTGCTCTTGTCCGGCTCGTATTCGCCCTGCTTGAAGTAGAGCGTGCGCCAGCCGATCAGCAGGTCGCGCTGATTGAACGGGAAATTCAACTCATGGGGCCGGTTCTTCTGGCTCACCGGCGGTACGGACATCATGTAGGCGTAGATGGCGTCCGAGTCCTCGCGCGTCACCTTGGTGTAGGAGGCGAAGGGCATCACCGGATACATCAGGGCGCCATTGCGCGCGACGCCCTGGTGCATCATTCGATAGAAGTCGTCCGAAGTCCAAAGGCCGATGCCGGTTTCATCGTCCGGCGTGACATTGGGTACGTAGAGGCTGCCGAAGGGCGTGGCCATTGCGCGGCCGCCCGCGAACTGCTGGCCACCCGGTGCGGTATGGCATGCGATGCAATCGCCGGCGCGCGCCAGATACTCGCCCTTGGTGATCGTCTGCGTCGTTGGGCTCGCTTCGACCTTGCCCGGCTGTGTCGGCAAATACCCGGGCATGAAATAGAGGAAGCCGGCAACGAGAATCGCCGCGATCGCCAGCACGGCGAGAAGGAGGTTGCGTATTCCTCTGGACATGAGGTCTACATCTGGCTGCCGCAGGACAAGGGCATGCGCTGGAGGTTGGACGACGCGGGCGACGTGTCGCGCGGCGGATCCTGGGACGAAAGCCAGGTGGCCACCGCGTACACATCCGCTTCCGACAGGCGGTCTGCGATGCGCTTCATGCAATCGGGCTGCGCGGCCTGCCGGTTGCCCGTGCGCCAGCGTGTGAGCTGCGCAACGATGTACGAGGGACGCAATCCGACGAGACCCGGGATGCCCGGCTCCATGCCGGTGAGCCCCGGGCCGTGACAGGTGATGCAGGGGGGTACCTGCTTGCTCGCATCGCCCGACATCGCGATCGTCGCGCCGCGCGCGATCACCGCCTCCGAGGCGGTTGTCGGTTGCTTCGGTTCGAAGGCAGGCCGCTCCTTCGCGAAGTGTTCGGCGATCTCCCGCAGATAAGCGTCCGGCAGATAGGCCACCAGGTAGTTCATCGGCGGATACACCCGCTTGCCGTCACGAAAGGCGACCAGCTGGTTGTAGAGATAGGCCGCGGGCTTGCCCGCGATGCGTGGAAAGTACTGGTTGCTTGTGCCTTGTCCACTCTGACCATGGCAAGTCACACAGCCCTGCACACGCGCTTCCATCGAATCGACGGACTTGAAGGCTGGGATGGCAGGATCCTGCTGCGCACGGGCGGCACCGGCGAAGGTGAGGAAAGACAGCGAAGCCGCGAGCAGCGATGCGCATTCCAGGGTGAACTTGCGTCCCACGGGCGGCTCTAGAACCTGAATTCAAGGGAGCTATTGCCCCTTCCAACCCCGACCATGCGGGTCTGAGCCACTTTCCCCTGGGGCTCTGCCGTCACCGAGTAGCGGCCAGGCGCCAGGTCGACAAGGCAGATCGGTCCACCCGAGGAGGGAATCGAAAGGACGCTGGTGCCTGCATCGTTCTTTACCGTGACTGCGACCGCGGCAAGGAATTCGCCGCGCCTGTTCACGAACATCAGCGAAAGTGGGTGGTCTCTCATCGCTCCGCGAAATGCAGTTGACTGCCCCGAGCCGATTCCGCCGCAGACATACTTCACGTCGCCTTGTGCCTGCATGGGCGGGATCGTGGATTGGGCCTGTGCCGTCCAAGGCACAGTGGTGGCCAGGACGACGGCGCCGCAACCAAGAAGCGATAGACAGCGATCCATAAGGTGCTCCGCTCGTTGAGGGGGAGACCATCTTCAGTTTGCCAAAGGCCGATGTCAAGCGAGCGCAGCGGCGGGCCGTCCGTGCGCCAACTGCCGGTCGAAGGCCCGAGCTTCGTTCATTTCATCGGCCGCTGTGTCATGGGAACAGGCAGTTCGAGCGCAAAGTCCGCACCCACTCGGCCGCTCGCTCGCTGTGTGGAATCGGCGACCCGCAAGCGCGGCGCGTCGAGCGCGAAAAGCGACCACAGCACCAACGGGGCAGAGCGGGAACCGCCCAGCAGCACGGCCGCATCCTCGGAGAACGCGGCCGTGTATACGTCGCCACCGACGAAAGGCAGCATCGCCCGCAACTCTCCTGATGGCAGGTCGTACACCGCCAATTCGCCGCGATTGAATATCGCGATCCGGCGACCGTCCGCATTGACCACCATCTGGTCGCCGCCGATGCGTACCTCAGCTGACCGTTCCAACGTCCCATCCGATCGCCACCGCCAGAGGAAGAGCCCATTTCGCGTCAGGGCCGCCACTTCATTGCGGCCCCTTCGAGCCACATCCGTCAACGCGAGGTCCGCCCTGCCGACCAGGTCGACCTTGAGCGTCGTGTCCCTAGCGGTATCCCAGATCCACGTGCTGAAGGACTCGCTGATCAGCACCTTGCCATTCGGGCCGGCGATCATGCGACGGATGTCGTTGCTCGCCGCGACGGGACCGGCGCGCACCCTCTCGCGACGATCCGCCGGTAGCAACAAGGGTGACGTCCAGCCACCGCCTACAACAAGCGCAGTCCCATCATCCAGCCAGGTCGCCGAGCGCAGGCCGGTTGGAACCTGTTCGCGGAACGATGCCTCGCGCAACAGCCGATCCGATTCCCAGATGCCGACGTTGGCACCATTGCCGAAGAAGGCAATCCGCTTTCCGTCGGCGGCCCGCGCAACCCATTCGACCGAGGCGCCGAGTCTGCCGAGGTCTGAGACCTTGCGACTGGCGAGATCGAAGCTCAGGACGTGGCCGCCGGATGCGGCTGCAAGCACATGGTCGCCCGCTGGCGACGTCTCCAGGGAGCGCACGCGAGGCTCGGCAGTTGCATCCGAACCCATCAGCCGCACGGGTGCGTTCAAGGGAGAGTCCAGTTGGACCACACGCAGGACTTGCTGCCAATCGCCCGCGTGAAGCCGCTCGCTGCCCAGCGACAGGAGAGTGTCGTCGGGCAGAAGTGCAGACGCATTCGATTGAGCGTGGATGCGCACGCGTCGAAGGGCTCGTCCCTCTGCGACGGACCAGATCAGCAGTTGCCCATCTCCATCCAGGATGACCAATCGCTCACCGGTCTGGTCGAAGCCGAATTGCGTGACGCGCAACGGATCTTCGTCGCCAAACGGTCTTTGACCCAATGGAGCCACCACGCCGAAATTCTGATCGAGGAAGAGGAGTTCGTCGCCGCCCAGCGTCAGCACGCACAGCTTGCCCGTCTGCGGATGCAGCGCGAAGTGGGTGGGTTGCGCCCGGTCACTCTGCCCGGGTCTAACAGGCAATGCAAAGCGCTGGGGCGGTCCAGGCTCTCCATTGGCCAGCGTCACCGAAACAAGGCCGTCGACTTCCGCAATGACGATGCGCTCGCGATTCGAATCGTATGCGGCCTCGACGATGTCATTGGCCGAACGATAGATCTCACGTGGCGCACCCGAAGGGCAGCCGTCCTTGAAGCCGACCACATAGGCCGCCTTGCCGGCAACCGTCAGCAAACCACGGTCTACCGGCAAGAACTCCAATCTGGAGATGCGGTCGCTGAAGACGGGGAGCGCATCGCAAGCGGGACGCTCCAGATCACCCACGGCCCGGACATGCATGGTCCCGCGATCGTCGCCCACGATCAAACGCTCGCCGTCGGGCGTGAATCGGACCGCCCACAGGTCCACCTTGCCAAGCCTGACATCGCTTCGGGATTCACGTCCAGCTTCCGTCCCGATCAGCGAAAGGCGCCCTTCGAAGCCCGCAGCGGCCAGACGATGGCGAGGAAAATCCACGTCGATGGCGAATGCGCTGACCTCAGCGGCGCCCGATACGTGTGACAGGTCGAGCGGGGGGTTCTCGGTAATCAGTCGCCGAGCCTCGGCCTTGTCGGCATGGCGCATGGACTCGGCAGCAAGCGCCGCCGCTTCGTCGCGAAAGCCTGATGCCAACCGAGCCCTTGCCGCAGTCATGTAGTTGGCCGCGAGGTTTTGCCGCGCATCGTTCAGCGCCCGATTGGCCAGCCAGGCAGCGGCCAGCGACGCCGCCAGGAGCGCAAACAAGACGGCGGCGATACCCTGGAACACCCGCAGGCGCACCATGTCGCGTCGTCGATTGCGGAACTGGCGGGTGATAGCCTCGATGACTTCGCTGGAGGGCGAGTCCTGAAGCGCAGCGAGCGGCTGCTCGAGCCGTATGACATCGCGCAGCCGCGCAACGATTGCGGATTGATCGCCCATCCCGGCGAGCGCGCCACCAAAGCTGATGGGCAGCACACGCAACGCCTCGCCACGATTGGCAGCGAAGTAGGCATCGACCTCTGCGAGCACCCAGTCCGGATCGCGGGACTGCAGGATGAGGGGCGAACCGAGGACCACGAGCATCGTGGCCTTGCGGATGTGACGCAACGTCGAAGCCGACAACTCGTCGCCAGGCCCGTACTCTCTCGTGTCGATGAATGTCGACAGCTTCTCTTCATCCAGTCGCTTGACCAGGAGCGCAGCGTAGGCCGCGGCGTCGGCGCGGCGATGGGCGACGAAGACGTCGTATCCAAACAGTCGATCGATCACGCGTGAAGGTGAGCGAATCAGGCGCAGGAGATATTGCAGCAATTGCGCTTCGGCTCCTTGCTTCAAGAGTTCAAGAGTCTTGACCGCCCGCGGGCCGCGCGGCTCAGGTCTTCGTCGAGCAGTTGGCGTAGGTCATCTTTCCGTTCTCCTGCATGAACGCGGTTCTGCCCTTGTTCCAGAAAACGACCGTCTCGGCATTGTTCGCGTAGCGGCCGCCGTCCGCCGACAGGGCCTGCGGCAACGCCATCCTGCGGCCGTCGGAGAGGACGAGCTGCACGCTGCTGCCGCTGGCGTTGATGAAGGTGGCGTCGATCGCCTTGCCGTCGGCGCACGAGAACCTGGCCTGAATGCGCCGCGGCACAGCGTGGGCTTCGCCGTCAGCGGCGACCCCCGTCGCGGCCGCGCGCCGAGTGCATGAACCGTCGTAGTACGCCGCGGCCGTGCACGTCTTACCGTTGGGGAACGTGCAGTTGCCGCGCTCGACCGGCGTGTCGGTTGCGGCCGTGACGCTGTATGCGCCTCCCGTGATCGCGCAATAGCGTGCGGCAGGCGTCAGGTATCCGGTGACCTTGATGCCGCCGGTACGGCATTCGCCGCGCATCATTGCCCACTCCTCGCACTGCAGGTTGTCGTCGAACATGCACACGCCGAATTGCCCGCCGCGAGGATCCTTCTCCATCGACACCTTGCCGCCCTTTGCCACGCAGTTCTGCGAAGCGGGATTGGCAAGTTGCGCCGCGGGTGCCGGCACAGCGGCGGCGCCAGTCAGGGCAACGAAGGCCGCGACCGCGATCGGGCGGCAGGCCAGGAGCGAAAAAGATGAACCGGTCACGGGCGACTCCTGAGAGCGAGGTCATGCCTGCGCACGACGCCTCGCAAAGGTAACACGGCGCATCCCTAAACGAGCCGCAGCAGACGAGTGGCCCGCGGCGCGCGGGTTCAGCGTCAGAGCCTTGCGACTATGTGCCCGGGCGCCCTTCGTCAATCCAGGCCTGAGTTTCCTTGATGCCAAGTCGGTAACGCGCACAGTTGAAAGCCGCAAGTGCTTTCAATTCATGCGCAAGCAGGCCCTGGAACTTCGAAGCATCCGCGTCGGGCAGCCCCAATCCGGCAAGCGCTTCCACCACTGGCTTACGGCTCCTGACCACCAAGCCCACCGCTTCGTTGAGCGCCTCGCGGTATCTCACGCGGAATGGGTCCGGCGCGCCCAAGGACTCCTGCACCACCTTGTACTTGGCATGCGAGCGTCGGTAGGTCCAATCGAAGAGGTCCACTGCCATTGAGACGTCGCAGCGCTCATATACGCCCATCATGGCCAGCGCGTAGTCTTCTCGCTCGACATCCAGGAACGACAGGGGTGCCTGGTTGTAGAGCATCAGCGGGACATTCGCCGCAAGCCGACTCACTCTTTTGTTCCCATCTTCGAAGGGCTGCAGATACGCCAGATTGACCCAGAGGAAGAAGGCCGCCTCGACAGGGTTCTTGATGAGCTGGGCCATCGAGAGGATGCGCTCGAACATCTCCGTCAACATCGCCGGAGCCTGGGCGGGAACGTAGGTGGTGCCGCTGATGTTGACCACTTTTTCGCGAATCACCCCGAGCGAAGCGACATCCGCCAGCAGGTCTTGCATCAGCACCGCGTGCAGATTGCGAACGAGTCCGGCGCTCAGTCCCTGGGTCGGGACGGCATCGACGAGGAACTCGATGGCAGCCTTGTGATTGAGCAGCATGACTGCGTCACTGTCCGTGGCAGCCGCTCCGCTCTTGAAGAGCTCTTCGGTGTCCAACAGGGTGTAGCGGTTGCCCTCCAGATGAGAAGACGCCCATGACAGGTCGATCAGCAGTTGCTCCAGGACCTTGCGGGCATACGTGGCCGCCGGCAGTTGCCCCGGGTGGTGGCCGAGCGCAACCAGCTCTTCGGCGAGCTCGCGTGGCAGCAGGAAGGTCTCGTTGGGCTTGTATTCATCGACGAATTCGCGGCGGTAGGTCACCGGCGAACGGGCCGCCAGCGGCAAGGTCAATCTCTGCCTGAGTTCCACGCTCGCCGTGCGCCAAGTCGGAGCAACGAGGCGCGGGGCTTCTTTGGCATGCGGGGGAGCTGCAGTCTTTCCAAGTGCTGCAAGCAGAGCTCCCGTTGCCGGTAGGCGATACCTGGTCGCACGAGCCTTGCCGGTGACATCGATTCGTTTGTCCGCCACCAGCTTTGACAGCATCCGCTTGACGGCGGGCAGGCTCGAACCTGTGGCTTCAACCACCTGGGCGGAAGAAACGCGTTCATGCCCTGCAGCCGCGAGAGCGGCCATGGCTCCCAGCAAGGCATCGAATGTCAGTCGGTCGTTGTAAGGCATGAATCGGCTCGATATTGTGAGCTGATTCTACCCAAGCTGAGCCAATTCGCCGGTTATCGGCTCGAAATTGGAGCCGATACTGAATGGATCGGGCCGATATCAACGAGCCGATTCCAAGCCGATCTGGGGGGTGCAGCAATCCTGGAGAATTCAGTCGAACTCGAAAAGCGTGAGCGCTTCCACCGGGGCATCCCAGCCAGCACATTAGCCTTTTTGCAGCTATTTGACCTTTATCCGTTTCCCAGCTAGATTCCATTTAGCATGAAAACGGCTAACTCCACCGAAGCACTTCCCGCCCAACCGCTGGTATCCGACACTCAACTGGGGCAACTGTTGCGCAGCTCGCGAAAGCGGCTGAAGCTGAACCAGGCTGCCATCGGCGCGAAGCTGAATCTCAGCCAGAACCGGGTCTCGTACCTCGAGCTCCATCCCGACGAGCTGAGTTTCAAGCAACTCCTGGCCTGGTGCTCGACCCTGGGCCTCGAGCTGAAGATCGGCGCGCGCGGCGCCGCACCGGTCGCGCCCCGACCGACCGAGTGGTGACATGGGGCGTCGATCACACAGCCAGTCGCTCGGCCTCTGGTCCAACGGCGAGCGCGTAGGCCGCTGGACGATCCCCGCACGCGGCGACATGGAGCTGTGCTACGACGACGCGTGGGTGCGTTCGGACGTCGGCCGCCCACTGTCCCTGTCCCTGCCGTTCAACCCGCACAACGAGCCCATCAAGGGGCCCGCAGTCGAGCACTACTTCGACAACCTGCTGCCCGACAGCAACGACATCAGGAAACGCGTGGCGGCTCGTTTCAAGACCGGCTCGGTGGACGCGTTCGACCTGCTGCGCGCCATCGGCCGCGACTGCGTTGGCGCCGTGCAACTGCTCGATGAGTCCGAAGCCCCCACATCTGTCGACCAGGTGCAGGCCGTGCCCGTCGACGACGAGTCCGTCGAGCGACACCTCCTGAGTGTCGTCAACCCCGACAAGTTCGCAGGCGCGGCAGACCCCGACGACGACTTCCGTATCTCGTTGGCCGGAGCGCAAGAGAAGGACGCCTACCTGTGGTGGAACGACGCCTGGCACAAGCCCCGCGGCACCACCCCAACCACACACATCTTCAAGCTGCCGCTGGGCCTGATTGGCGGGCACCGGGCCGACTTCTCCACCTCCGTGGACAACGAGTGGCTGTGCCTGAAGCTCCTCCGGGCCTATGGCCTGCCCACGGCGGACGCGACCATCGCAACCTTCGGGAAGCAACGGGTCCTGGTCGTCGAGCGATTTGACCGGCGCGTTGCCGGTGAACGCATCTGGAGACTCCCCCAAGAGGACTTCTGCCAAGCTACCGGCACCTCGCCTTTGGTGAAGTACGAGAACGAGGGCGGCCCTGGATTGAGCAAGCTCTTCTCCATCCTCCAGCAATCCTCGGCCGCAGGCGAAGACATGCGCACCTTGATGGCCTCGCAGGTTCTCTTCTGGCTTCTTCGCGCGCCCGACGGCCACGCGAAGAACTTCAGCATCCACCTGCTGGCCGGCGGCTCCTTCCGGCTGACCAAGCTCTACGACGTGATGTCGGCCTACCCCATTCTCGGCAGCGGGCCCAACCAATGGGCGCCCCACAACATGAAGATGGCAATGGCGCTTCTCGGCAAGAACAAGCACTACCCCATGGCCACTATTCAGCGACGCCACTTCAACAGCACCGCGCAGAAGGTAGGTTATGGTCATGACGCCGAGGACGTCATCCGGCATGTGATTGCGAGAACGCCAGGCGCGATCAGGGACGTGCACGACCAGTTGCCGAAGGATTTCTCGCAGCGGGTGGCGGAGAGCGTTCTGGGAGGCCTGCAGGCCGCCGTGGCCACGCTCGAGGGCATGCCTCCCGCCTGAGAGGCAATCGGCGCGCCCAACTGCACGCGGTCGTGCGCAATGCCCTACGCTGCGCGAAGCTGTTCGCCGACTGGCAGCTTGCGGATGCGCTTGCCGCTGGCCGCGAAGATCGCGTTGGTCAAGGCCGGCATCACGCAGGAGGTACCGGGCTCGCCGATGCCACCGGGCGCCTCCAGGTTCTTGACGACATGCACGTCGACTTGCGGTATCTCGTTGATGCGCAGAACGCGGTAGTCGCCGAAGTTGGTCTGTTCGACGCGGCCGTTCTTGAGGGTGATCTCGCCATACATCGCAGCCGACAGGCCGAACACGATGCCGCTTTCCATCTGGGCGCGTACCGTGTCGGGATTCACCACGATGCCGCAATCGACGACGCACCACGCACGCATGGGCTTGACGGTACCGTCCTTGTCGATGCTGACCTGGACGACCTGCGCGATGAAGCTGCCGAAGCCGATGCACAGCGCGATGCCACGGCCCTGACCTGCCGGAAGCGCCTGTCCCCAACCTGATTGCTCCGCGGCAAGCTGCAGGACGTTCTTCGCACGCGGGTTCTTGTCGAGCATGGCCACGCGATAGGCCAGGGGATCCTGCTTGGCGCTGGCTGCCAGCTCGTCCACGAAGCTCTCGACCGCGAAGGTCCCGCGCGTCACGCCCACGCCACGCCAGAACGCCGTCGGTATGCCGGGCGGCTCGAGCGCGACCCAGTCGACGTGAATGTCGCCGATCCCATAAGGCTGGTTGGCCGAGCCATCGACCGCATCGGGATCGATGCCGTCCTTGATCCATTCAGGGGAGTAGCGCGCGACGATGGACGAGCCGGCAATGCGATGGGTCCACGCCAGCGCCTTGCCGTCCGCGTCCACGCCCGCGCTCAGGCGGTCGTAGTAGTACGGGCGGTACATGTCGTGCTGGATGTCTTCCTCGCGGGTCCAGATCACCTGCACGGGGCCCTCGACGTGCTGCGCGATCTGCACCGCCCGCACCGTGCCGTCGAACTCCAGGCGGCGGCCGAAGCCACCACCGAGCAGATGGTTGTGGACGCGGACCTGTTCGCGCTGCAGACCGGTCACCTTCATCGCGGCGGCCTGCGTGAGCCCCGGGACCTGGGTGCCGACCCAGATGTCACAGCCCTGCCTGGTCACCTGCACCGTGCAGTTCATCGGCTCCATCGCCGCGTGCGCAAGAAAGGGTTGCTCGTAGACGGCGTCGAAGCGTCGTGCGGCGCGCCCGATGGCCGCGGTGGCATCGCCGTCGTGACGCGCGACCGCGCCAGGCTTCCCCGTCGCCGCGGCAAGCTGGGCCACGATGTCGGCCGTGGACAGCGTCGCGTTCGGGCCTGCGTCCCACTGCGGGTCGGCGGCCGCGAGGCCCTGCTTGGCAGCCCACGTATGACGGGCCACGATCGCGACCGCATCGTCGAGCCGCACGACCTGGGTCACGCCGGGGACCGCCTTCGCCTTCGCCTCATCGAGCGAGACGAGCTTGCCGCCGAAGGTCGGCGAAGCGCTCACGACGGCGAACTTCATGCCGGGCGGCCGGCTGTCGATGCCGAACTTCGCGCTGCCGTCGACCTTGCCGGCGGTGTCCAGGCGCCGGTGCGGCGTCCCGATCAGCTTGAAGTCACGTGGCTCCTTGATCGCTACGTTCTCGGGCACCGGCAGCTTCGCCGCGGCATCCACGAGCGCGCCGTAGCCGAGTCGACGCCCGGTGGGGCCATGCACGACCTGGCCGTTCTCCGCGTGGCACGTCGACGGGTCGACGTTCCAGCGTCGGGCGGCGGCGGTCACGAGCATGACCCGGGCCGTCGCGCCCGCTTGCCGCAGGGGCACGTACGTGCCACGAATCGAGGTCGAGCCCCCTGTCATCTGGATGCCGATCAGCGGGTTCACGTAGATCTTGTCGTCGGGCGGCGAATGCTCGATCGCGACCTTGTCGACATTGACCTCGAGCTCCTCCGCGATCAGCATCGGGATCGAGGTGTAGGTGCCTTGCCCCATCTCGATGACGGGCATCACGAACGTGACCTTGCCGGCGCGATCGATGCGCAGGAAGGCATTCGGCGCGAACGCCGCGTTGGTGGTGAGGCTGTCGCGAATCTCGCCGCGTGCGGGCAGGCCGAAGCCCAGCAGCAGCCCTCCGCCGAGCATGCCGAACGTGCCGGCCGCTGCGACGGTGAGAAAGTCCCGGCGCGAGGCCGGCGCGGTGACGGGGGTCTCGATCGGCTCGGGCTTCATCTCACACCTCCGTCAGGTTGCGGGGGTATGACAAGGCGGTCTTGGCGCCGGCCGCCTGATGGATCGCTGCCCGAATGCGTGGGTAGGTGCCGCAGCGGCAGATGTTCCCGGCCATCGCAGCGTCGATGTCCGCGTCGTTCGGCTTTGGGTTGGCAGCGAGCAGCGCGCAGGCCGACATGATTTGGCCCGATTGGCAGTAGCCGCACTGAGGGACGTCCGAGGCCAGCCAGGCGGCCTGGATCTTCTTGCCTGCAGGCGTGGCGCCGATCGCTTCGATCGTGGTGATCTTCTTGGAAACTGCCGCGGACACGGGCGTGAGGCAGGAGCGTGCCGGCTGTCCATCGATGTGGATCGTGCATGCGCCGCACAGTCCCATCCCGCATCCGAACTTGGTGCCGGTCATGCCCAGCACGTCGCGCAAGGTCCACAGCAGTGGCATGTCGTCGGGAACATCGATTGCGCGGTTTTTTCCGTTGACGTTGAGAGTGATCATCACGCTTCTCCTGGTCGGGGGGATGGAATCTCACCAGAGCGGGCGCATCATGTCCATTGGCCAAAGGTGTCGGCGACGGCTCGCTCGTCGGGATCAGGAGTTTGCCCGTCTGGATGCATCCCCGACGTTGACAAGGAGATTGATCGCGAGCAGACCCCACAAGGATTTGCTTGCGGGCTTCCCGTACCTCGGCTCGCCGCACAATGAACGATTTTCAGAGACGGTGACCACCACTTGACGCAGACGACAGAAGGCGCCGATGGCGCGATCGACGCAGTCATCGACTTCGAAGCCGCCTCCGAAGTCGTGGCAAGGCGCCTGATCGGCGTCACCGTGCTGGTCGATGGCATCGGAGGGCGGATTGTCGAAACGGAAGCCTACGACCGCGATGAGCCGGCCTCGCACAGCTTTGCGGGTCGCACGCCTCGCAATGCGTCGTTGTTCGGCCCACCAGGTCGCGCCTATGTCTATCGCTCGTACGGGATCCACTGGTGCCTGAACTTCGTCTGCCGCCCACTCGACCATGGCGCCGGAGTCCTGATTCGCGCGCTGGAACCCACGCACGGTCTCGAACAGATGCGTCAACGCCGGGGGCTCGAGAATCCGCGACTTCTGTGTGCAGGTCCGGGGCGGGTCGGACAGGCGCTCGGCATCGACGCAAGCTTCAATGGCATGCGGCTGGACGCACCGCCGTTTCGCCTGCTCGCGCCGCCGGGCGATCAGTCCGAACCCGTGCTGGTCGAAGGACCTCGCATCGGCATTTCGCGGGCCATCGACTTGCCCTGGCGCTTCGGTGAAAAGGGTTCGCGATTCCTGAGCAGACCGTTCAGGCAATGACAAGCATCGCTCACCGACGAGGGCTTCCCCAGCGCAAGTCGACATCACGCCTCAAGGCGGAAAACGCTTCGAACAAGACGCCGGATTCGCTAGGGCAGGCAAAAAAAGTGCAGCCGCGCGCGGCCCAGGCCTCGCACTCCTCGGACATCCGCGGCCTACCAGGCCATTGCGCACATGTCGCCGGATCATCACGAAGCCGTACGGGCCTTCGTCGAGAAGAGGGCGCCGAATTTCGGCGATTGAGAGCAGATGCAGGGACGCGGAGAAGCGCTGGTCTAGACGTTCACGGCTTCGCCATCGCCTTCAACGCGTTCAGCACTTCCTCAGCGGCTCGCCTCTCGTTGGGGGCAGCTCCGGCCAGATAAGGCTCGAGTACGAACAGCGTTTCCTTGTAGACCGAGTCCCATTTGCTCGTCGAAGGCACCCTGGCCTTGTGCTCGCCGAACTTGCCGATCAGGCTTGTCGCATTCGCGGCCAGCTTACCGGCTGCCAGCGCCTCGATCAGGCTCAGTTCGGTCAGGCCGACGACGCTCCAGAAGTCAGGCGCCTGCGTTGCGGCCTTCTGCAGGGATTTGCGTACCTCGTTCACCCGTTCCCGATTGAGCGACAGAGAGGCCTTTTCCAGGAAGGCACGGCGCAGCTCGCAGGCGATGCAATTCATCGCCGGATAGAACAGATTGTCCGCGCCGCTCTTGAGGCTGATCGCTTCGGCTTCGCCGTAGTGAACGATCGCCGCTGCCAGTGCCTTGCTGGCGTCCGAAGTCCGCTTCGCTCGCCATGCGGCCATCGAAACCCGCTTCTGCGCGGAGCCGAGCAGACTCTGGCGCTCGGCCGTCGACTTCAGCGCGACGACTTTTTCGAGCCGCTCGATGCCTTCTGCGAAATCGGCCGCGGCAAGATCCGGGTCGCTGGCGCCTTCGGCGCGCCGAACCAGCAAGTTTCCAAGTTGCTCGGCGACCTTGAACGACGCGCTGCCATCGGGAGCATCCACGGCAATGCGATACCACTCAATGGCTTTGCCGACTTCGCCCACGCTGGCGTAGGCCAGACCGAAGGCTTCCGCGATCGCCCCCATGCCGCCCCACATGGACGCAAACCGCGATTCGAGATACCGCACCTTGTCGAGTTGCGGCTGGGGTCTTGCAGTGTCGTACTCGCTGCCAATCGCCAGGTTCTCCAGCGCCAACTGGAGCGACACCGGCGAAGCCACGGAAGCGAAAGGATCGCCGACCGACGAGGCCGGCTTCTGGCCATCTGCGGCCTGACGGCGCCAAGCCCATTCCGGGTCGCCATAGCATTGGTACGCCGCCCAGGTATTGCCGCGCGGATTCTCGCGCCAAGCGGCGGTGCGCGCCGTCGAAACGGCCTCGATAAAGCGGGCGCCTCCCAAGAGTGATGCATAGAAGGTGGTGGCGAATTTTTCGGCGGGTCCATCCTCGACGGCCCAGCCCGCGGCAATGACACAGCGTACGCCAACCTGGATCAGCTCTTCGGCGATGTTCGCCGCAAATTCGGCCCTGTCGTAGGGCTTGAGCGCGGTAGC
Source organism: Variovorax sp. P5_A3 (assembly GCF_056400665.1). NCBI lineage: Bacteria > Pseudomonadati > Pseudomonadota > Betaproteobacteria > Burkholderiales > Comamonadaceae > Variovorax > Variovorax sp. P5_A3. The sequence continues at coordinate 28,514 of NZ_JBFUKW010000024.1, forward strand.
CGCATCGCGTCCGGCCAGGTGGCAGCAGTTGAGGAACACCAGTTCAGGCACGGTTCGCATCGAGCGCACTTCGTTGGCGCCGAGATAGGTGTCCGTGCCGGACAACACGACGCCGCCGTCCCGGGAGCCATGGCCCGCCACGTGGACCATGCGGTAGGGCCGCTCGAAGAGAGCGTTGATGATGGTCTGGGCGTCATCCTGCCCACTGAGCAGCGCACGAACCCGCTCGGCGCCGAGGCCCGTTCCCGCGTCGGCCAGCCGGGCCGCCACGGCAATGGCTTCCGCCCGGGCACCGGGCAGGCGCGGGTAGAGCGTCGGATCCACCTTCGGCTCGCCGATGACAAGGACGCTGTCCTCGACGCTCGCATCGGTCACCGCGCCGCGGAAATCCTCGAGGCGAAGTTTGCGCAGCAGCTTGCAGCGGATCGACCAGGGCCGCTTGTCGCCGGATTGCGCGTCGGGGTTGGTGTCGAGCAGTTCCCAGGGGATCACCGCACTGCCTGGATCGACCTCGATCACCATCTCGCCGGTGCCGGAAAGGAAGGGCTCCATCTCGACCGGAATCAGCAGGTTGAAGAGTGTGCGGCCGATCTGGGGGTCCTGGTTGGCGTCGTTCGAGGCTTTTTCGACCAGCTCGCGCAGCAGCGTGCTCTGCGCGTGCTGCGCGCGCACTTCGGTGCGCGCGCGCTTGGTGTCCAGTGTGTAGGCGATGCTGGGGAGCTCGTCCTTCGCCTGAACTGTCAGTGCACTGATGAAGTCATAGGCAGCACCGCGATAGCTCGACTCGAGCGAGCGCTTCAGCGCGCCGGGCCCGAACTGCACCATGCCCATCAACTTGAGGCGATTCGGTGCGGCGGCCTCCTGGAGCTGCAGCGCGCGCCAGGCATCCGCTGCACGTTCAAGGTACAGCTCCACGAATCTCAGGTGTCTCAACGAAGGCCAGCGGCTGCCCTGCAAGCGCAGATTGGCCTCGAGCGCACCCTGAGCGATCTGCTGGGCGGCAGTGCCTGCCGTGATGCCGGTGCCGCCGCTGCCAATCAGCGTCACGGCCATTTCGAACTGCGTGGCTTCCGGATCCTGCTCCGCAACGCGTTGCGCATAGGCCAGCACGGCCTGGCGCACGGTGCGAACCAGCTCGACAGCGCGCAGCTTTCCTTCCTCGCCCAGCCCGGCGACGATGGCCGCCTTCGGCCTCGCCATGTCGAACACATTGTCGGGGTCGTCGCGGCCGTTGCCGAAGATCTGGTGCGATCCGGGCGAGTCGGGATAGAGTCCGGCATCGAGCGACCGACTCATGGACTTGTTCACCAGCCTGTCGACCACGGCCTCGGTGCCCGTCAGCTTGATGGACCGGTAGTGGCCGAGCAGCAGTGGTTCGCGTACGAACTTCAGGTCGCCGTTGTAGACCGACACCTGCAACGAATTGCCGGGGCGGAGCGCGCGTTGCGCTTCCCCTCCGTCCTCACGCGCAAGGCCGAGCATGTCCGAGGGGCTGGAAGGCGGACGCGAGGATTGCAGTCCGCGTGACGGCCGGCTACGCACGAGCGATGCGGCGGCCGGCATGGCAGCCGCCTGCGTCGAACCCCGGGTCGGCGGGGCGAGCGTTTCGAGCAGACGTGTTTCGCCGGTCGTCAGCAGTTCAACGTAGGCCGGGAAAGCACTCGCCACTTCCGGCAGCTTGCCATGCACGGCATCCAGCTTCCAGGTCCGTACCCCCGGCAGCAAGGCGCTCGACAGCACCACGCGTCCATCACCGCCGTCGATACTGTCCACGTAGGTCAGACCTTCGGGGCCGAAGCTGATGCCGGCGGGGGTGAAGTCGGCATGACCCACGACGAGCAGCATCTTCTGCGCATCGGCGCCAAGCGCGGCGGCCTGTGCGTCCAGCCGCTTGCGCAAGTTCACCGCCTGGTCGAGCACGGCCTGAGGCGGGGCACCCCACTCGTAGACTGTCTGCTGGGGCCCCATGTCGTGCCAGATCGCGTGGTCCGACAGGTGCGCCATGTCATCGTCGGCCAGCTTTTGCCAACTGGAGGCCTTGTCGAGCCCGAGCGCCGTGTCGAGCAGCGCGGCCTGCAGCTGGATGAAGCCCGGCATGGCAGCCATCATCTTGCGCGCGCCGCCGTTGTCGAACAGCGAGCCGAAGGCGACCAGCGAGTTTCCGAAAGTGTCGTCACCGGACAACGTCTGCATGGGCGCCCAGGAGCCGGCGTTGGGCGTGCCCAGCATCAGAAGGCGGGCGCCGTCACGTGCCATCAGGCGCTGCCACGTATCGGGTCGTTCGAGCTGCATCGTGCGCGCGACCAGCCCGCCCATCGAGTGGGCGACCAGACGCACCGGCTGGCGGCTCGAGGCGCGTGCGATCAGTGCCTGATCCACCGCGTCCGCCAAGCGGTGGGCCTCGTCTTCGATAGGTCTGCGCCAGTCGAACGCGAACGGAATCACCTCATGCGTGTCGGCCAGACGATCGATCAGGTCCTCGTAGACGCCGTCGATGGGCCCGTCGGGTTCCACCCTGGCAGCGGTGGCCGGGTCCCAGGCCAGGCGCTTGAGCCCGTTCAGGAAACGGAAGCCCAGCCAGATGCGCTTGCCATCCAGCTTCAGATTGGATCCCAGGATACCGGGTAGCACGAAGACGGCTGGCCGATCGGCTGCTGCGGCGCCGCCCTCGGCTCCGCGCGAACGGGCCACGGCCCTCTCGCCACGAACGCCGCCGGCATCCTGGCCAGCCCACGACAGGGGACCGATGGCCTCGAACTCGGCCGGCTGGTCGCGCAACAGCGCACTGGCGATGGCGGCCACGGTACGGTCGTTGGAAAAATAGTTGAAGTGCGAGACCTTCCCACCGCGGTCGAGGAGGAAGGTCGCGCCAGCGCCGTTGGTGGTGACGCGACGCTGACCGCCACCGTACATCGAGCGCGTCTGGACGATGAGGTCGTTGTCGGTCCAATAGAAGGCGTCGGACAGCAGGGTCTTGACCCAGGAGCGGATCGAGTCGCCCTCGATGTCTCCTGCAATCACGCGCAACTCACCGGGAAGAGGCTCGCTGCCAGCATTGAGCCATGCGACGACCGGGCTCGCGGGCGTCATGGCCTCGAGGCCGGGCAGTTCGGTCGGGTCGGCACGGCGGCGCGCGACCTCGTTCAGGAAACCGAGCAGCTCCGGAGCGACCGGCACGCCACCGAGCTCCAGCGCCCACTTGAAGACGGAGAGGTAGGCATCCAGTCGATTCGATGCCAGCAGCGTTCCGCGTGCCGGGCAGGCTGCGCGGACCACGCGCTCGACCTTCAGGCCTTTGCCTTGCACGGTCTTGATCAGCAGGTCGAGATCCTTCAGGTGCTGCGCGTAGCGCGGGTCGGCGAAGAGCGAGCGTTCGTCCTCGCTGGGCTTTCCGCCGCATGCGCGCGCCAGCACTTCGGCGACCAGCCCGCCGCGCGAATGCGTGAGAAGATGAAGTCGGGCACCGGGCGGCAGGGCGCTGGCGAGCGTCAAGGCATTGGCGATCGGGCTCTGGCCCATCGTCGGATGGTCCAGCGCATACACCCGATCACGATAGAACCCGAACAGATCGCGTACGACTTGCGGGTTCAGTTCCCAGAGCTTGCCGAAACTGCTGATCGTGTCCACGAACGTGCCGTGCACGAGGATCAGCAAGGGGCCGCCGTCGTCGGCCGCGGCGACGGCTTGTTGCTTCAGGCCGCTGTCCTTCAGGCGCTTCGGCAGCGCGTCGCCCGCCAGTTGGTAGACGCCGGGGTCGACCGCGCCGTCCAGCTTCTTCGTGATCGCCGCGCTCGCGAGCGAGACGGCAGGATCCTTGCCCGGGCTCAGCACCCTGAACCCGCTCAGCAGCGCCTCGCCCAGCCAGCCGCGCGTGGCGCCTCGCGTGCTCGCCGCTTCCAAGCCTGGCCACCCGAGTTGGCTGGACACCGTCACCTCGTCGCCCGCGCCCGCGCCGATCGCGCTGCGGGTGATGCCGGGATTCTGGGCGCGCAGCAGGTCTCGTGCGGCCTCGGGGCTCAGCACGAGGGTCGGCCCGTTCGCGATCGTCAGCTCGACGACATCCTCGCCCGGCCGCACGGTCGTTCGCTGCGCCTTGCCGCCATCGCGCGTGGCGCCTACCCGGACTGACGCCTTGACCTTTTCCTGAGTTGAAGGCGCGGCTGCATCGGCCTGGCCGGCAACGACGAAAGTGATGTCCGGGCCGCGACTCGCCATGGCTACTCCTCATGTTCCTATTTCAAATGTGGAACGTCCAACGCGGGCCACGGCGCCCTCGGCGCACGGCTGGCATTGCCGGAGGATTTATCCCATATCGAATCGTGCGATGCATCCCTAATTCGGGCTACGCCGAAAGGCCGAGCAGGATGCGACGGCGACATTGCTCGACTTCGCGAAGGCGGCGCATCGTCGGTGCTACCCTCATCGTCGAGTTCTTCCATTGACCCACGATTGCGAGAAGACACCATGTACCGCCAATCCGAGATTTTTTTCGACGACATCCGCCAGAACATGATCGACTGGCGCCGCGACATCCACGCCAACCCCGAGACCGCCTTCGAGGAGACTTCGACACGGATGCGTGGAAGTGCCCGATGGCCTGCGCACATCAATGGAGGGCATCTCGAATGACGGAAAAAAGCTGGGACAGAGTGCCGATCGACGCGCAAAGTGTCGACGCGCCCTTGTCGCGAGCCGCCGTCTTTCTTGTGGTCACCGTCGCCAACGAGCAGGCCGCTCTCGTCAACATTTGCTCGGCGCTCGACAGTCTTGACGATCTCGTCAAGACTGTCGGGTTTCGTGATCTTTCTGCCAAGCTGTCATGCATCGTCGGCATCGGCCGTGATCTCTGGGATCGTCTCCATGTCGACAAGCGCCCGCAGGAGCTGAAGCCGTTTTCACCGATCCAGGGCGCGGTTCACGCAGCCCCCGCGACGCCGGGCGATCTTCTTTTTCATATCCGATCCGAACGTCCCGATGTGTGCTTCGAATTCGAGCGCATCTTGCTCGACACTCTCGGTGCCAGCGTGAGCGTCGTCGATGAAGTGTCGGGCTTTCGCTATTTTGATGCACGCGACCTTCTGGGCTTTGTTGACGGCACCGCCAACCCCACCGGCCTCGATCTACCGGCCTCGGCACTGGTCGGCAATGAGGACGCGGAGTTCGCGGGAGGCAGCTATGTCGTCGTCCAGAAGTATCTGCATGATCTGAGCGCGTGGGCGCAGACCCCGACGCCTCTCCAGGAGGAGATCATCGGTCGCACGAAGATAGACAACATCGAAATCGACGACGACGACGCGCCACGCAAGTCTCACAAGTCGCTGGCCACGATCGTGGATGGCGACGGCAACGAACACGACATCCTGCGCGACAACATGCCGTTTGGCCGGCCCGGACAGCGCGAATTCGGCACCTATTTCATCGGCTATTCGCGATACCTCTGGGTCATCGAGAAAATGCTGCAACGCATGTACATCGGCGATCCCCCGGGCGCGTACGATCGGCTGCTGGATTTCTCGACGCCGCACACGGGCACCACATTCTTCGCGCCAGCGCGTCCGACGTTGCAAGCGGTTGCCCAGGCTGCGCAGAAAAAGTTTGCGACGGCTCAAGCATCTGGCACGCCATCGCGTTGAAGAAGGACGCGCCCCCAGCGCGCTTCAGCCGCGGCGGTACTCGTGCGGCGTCTTGCCGGTCCAGCGCAGGAAGGCGTGCCGGAAGTTTGCGGCATCGCTGTAGCCGAGCCGGCTGGCGATGTCCTCGGTGGTCATGCGCGTCTTGCGCAGATACTCGATGGCCAGGCCCTGGCGCACGCCGGCAAGGATCTCCCGATACGAGGTGCCCTGCGCTTCCAGCCTGCGCCGCAATGTTCGCGGCTCCATCGCCAATCTTGAGGAAAAAGCCATGCTGAAGATGGCCATTGGTTTTGGCTTGCTGGGCATATGCCTGATGGGACTGGAGGACTATCGAAGCATGCAGCTCCAAGGTCGGCGTACCGGCGAACAGGCTCTGTTGCTGACCGGGCTCGAATCGTTGCGTAGCCCGTCTGTTTCGCAGCTGATCGTAGATTGGCGCCTGACTTATCCCGAGCCCAATGAGGATCGACTTGCCGAGTTGCGCGATCTGGCCGTGCAGTTGAAGGCCAATCCGGATGCGCTCGACAAGCCTCGGGCTTCGCACACAGGCGCCATCGCCGCGCAGGGCTGCGGCAGCGCTACAACGCGGGAGGAGCTTGGCTGTACCGGGCGGCTTCTCTGCGAACACGATCGTTTGGCAGCCGCTCGCTGAAGTAGCGCTGGCTGTTCAGCATCGACACCTCGAATGACAGCATGCGTCTACATGTCGATCTCCGATGTACGACGCAACACTTGATTGATGCTGGGCAATCGACGCTCAGACTTGAGCTGGATTCAAAAATGCCCGGAGACGGCTACGGCGACTTGCTCTCCTTCATCCACGTGACCCGTGAGGGCAGTTTCACCCGTGCCGCCGCGACAGGGCTACGCGTACTACTGGAAGACGCACTCGCATCCCGGCTCGACCTTCAGGTACACCACCAGCAGCCTGCTGGACCTGATGCGCTGGGATGCCACCGACCGGATCGAGCTGATCGACAGGCCGCTGCTGATGATCGCCGGCAGCAGGCCGACAGCCTGTACATGAGCGAGGATGCGTTCGTCAGAGCCTCCGGCATCAAGGACAAGGAACTGTTCAGGATCGATGGCGCCACGCACATCGAAAGCTACTGGGTTCCGAAGTATGTGGATGCCGCGATGGGCAAGCTGACGGCGTTCTACGCGAAGACTTTGTGAGCGCAGCAGGGACGCCGCCGGCACCGCCCTACCAGCGCACCTTGATGCCGAGCGAAGCCTGCACGGAGGACTTCACGCTGGCATCGCCGCCGATGTCCCACAGGTGACCGATTTCCCCGTAGAGGCTCGTCGCCGGTGTCAGCGCCAGGGTCGCGCCGGCAGCCACTTCGGCGGCGCTGTAGCCGCCTGCGCTCGCGATGACGGTCGCTCCCGCCGGTCCGATGAAGGTGGCCGCGTCATCGCCGAAACTGGCGTGGTACAGGTTCAGGCGCCCATAGGGCTGCAGCCGTCCGGCGCTCGTGAGCACGGCCCTCCCGTTACTTAACGCTAGTCACGCCGGGGTCCTGACCTGGGCGCCGGGCGGCGCTAACGGCGGTTCCGGCAACTGGAATACCACCACGTCGAACTGGAACGGCGGCACTATTGCCTGGAGCAACACGACGCCGCCCAACGATGCCGTTTTCGGCGGGAGCGCCGGGACCTTAACCCTTACCGCGCCGATCAGCGTAGGGAACACGGCCTTCAATACAAGCGGTTATGTCCTCAATGCCGGTCAACTGACGCTTGCTGGCACTGGGGGCTTTTTGATCGATATGGACCAGTGGGACAACTTCCCGCGCGCAACAAGTTCGCGCCTGAATTGAGGACGAGACGTACGCAGCTCGGTGACGCTGGCCGAGGCAGTTGTGAGCGGAGCCTTGTCGACTGCTTACTACACGGTCTCCTGGATTCAGTTGGGCCTCTCCCACGATCGCACCTCCTCCGGTTTGTGTTTCGAGAGGTCCGTCCGGCTTGGCGACATCCCGCGAGCAAAATCAATTGACCAAGCCGCAATCGACACATGCGCCAGTGCTCTCTGTTTAAAGCAAAACGGCGGCCCGTTCAGGGCCGCCATTGAGTTTCAGACCAGCGTCGTGCCGGAGTCGATCAGGGTTGCAGCTCGATCTCGCCCGGCCGCCAGGTCTTGTTGAACCACGGTTCCAGCGGACCGTAGAGGCGCAGGAGCATGAACCAGCCCTTGCCTGGAATCGTCTGCACCCAGTTGTTCTCCATTCCCGATGGGGCCTTGGGGCCGAAGTAGACATCCACCGAGCCGTCCGCATTGGTCTTGACGCCCTTGCTCTGGCTGCTGACGCTCGGGGCCTTCTGGTCGGTTTGCACCATCGAGCGGGTCTGGTTGTCGTAGACGATGACCGACCAGAAATCCTTGACCGGGACGTTGGGCGGCAGGCGCAGCTTGTAGTTCTTGCCGCCATCCAACGGATTGCCCTTCGCATCCTGGACCGACCAGGGGTACTGCGACCCACGGCCCACCATCTTTTCCTCCATCGCCGGCGTCACGGCGATGGCGAAGTAGTAGAAGAAGACGGCACCGTCCAGGTTGCTGACACCGGGCGCCGACTCGAACTTGTAGCCGCCCAGGAACGGCAGGCGCCACGCACTGTCCGGATAGAAATACGCATCCTTCGGGCGAATCTTGAAGGCGATCGTGCGTGCCGTCACCGCGCCGATGTTGGCGGCGTCGGTGAGGATCTTCTTCATCCGCTCATCGGGCGCAAAGGGCTTGCCCTTGACGATGCCGATCGAGGCGAATAGGCCCAAGGTGGTGGGATCAGAACCCTCCGCCGGCTCTTCCTGGATGACTTGGTTCAACAGGTTCCAGAACGAGTAGTCGCCCGGCGAGACGAAGTTCGCAGGAAGCCCGGACGCATTGACGAACTTCATCTGCGGCGGGTTGGCGGCTTCGGCCAGGGGATAGAGGCGCAGGTTCTTCTTGGCCGATTCGACCGCAGGTTGGGTGGAGCCATCTACGAGGAAAGAGCGAAAGACGAAGTAGCTGCCGAAGGTGCTCGGCCGCAAGACGTGATACCCGGCTGGTATGTCGCCCTTGAATCCGGGCGGCAACAGGAGGTACTTGCCGCCCTCGCCCTTGTCGGCCCCGGTGATGCCGATGTCGCCCACCCACTTGTACCAGAAGTCATCGACCGTCCCGAGCACCTTGGGCGGAATCTCTGCCACCACCGGACCCTTGCGCGTGTCGACCCACATGAAGTTGTAGATCGTGTTGTCGTTGCCGGTCAGGGCGACGGTCTTCGAATCCATCAGGCCTTCCCAGATCACGTTGGTCTGGTTATCGGGGCCGAACTTTCGCAGCGATTCGCGCATGCCGGCCTGATTGACGATCGGGATCGCGAGCAGATAGGCCTGAAGGGCGCGCGAACGGTCCAGGTTGTCGTAGATCTTGTCGACGGTTTCGGCCGACGGGTAGCCGTAGTCGAGGTTCAGCGTCCCGATCGAGGATTCGATCTTGTTCGGCACGGCGACGCCCGGCGCGATAGGTGTCGTCATCTTGTAGGGCTGTGCGGAAGCCGTCGTGGCTAAGGCCGCGGCGATCACCATGCCAAACAGCAGCTGTTTCATAACTTTTCGAGTCCTTTGTAGATCGGTTGGCCGTTTGGATTGCCAGTGCTGGTCAATGCTTCCTGACGCCACCCAATTGATGATCTTTAACGGCTGGTTTAGGAGCAGACGCTTGTGGGTTGTGACGGCACTTCGTCAAAAAGAAGAAGTCCAGGTTCGCTGAGGCCGCATCGCCGATTCCATTTGCTACTTGCGGACGACTGCAGCGCCGCTGGGCCCGGCGCAGCCCGCGCGGTAAACGCCATTGACGCAGGTGACCCTCGGTGGCGGGGGCTTCTTGACCACGATCGCGCCGTTCGGGCCGGAACAGCCCGCGCGATAGACGCCCTTGACGCACGCGCTCGCCGAGGCATGCAACGGCAGCAGGGCCATCATCCCCAAAGCTGACGTCGCAGCCAGTAAGTATCTGCACTTCAAAGATTGCTCCTGGTAAAGGCTGGCGACCAGAATACCGACAAAGGCATTTGCGCGCACCTTCCCTTTCGGGCAGTAGCTACCGAAGTTCCTCCAATCGCCGAGCCAGTTATTCATTGCACAACAAGCACTTGGCCAATCTGCAGAAGCTGCTGCAGGCGAAATAGCATCGGCCGGGCGGCCCGGTCGGCGCGTCCGTCAGCCGTTCAGCCCGGCCGGACGCGCGATGTCCCTCACGATCTCGCGCAGCAGCGTGGTCGCGGCCGGCGAAAGCAGGCGCCCGTGGCGCGACACCACTTCCACGCGCCCCTGCGACAGCAGCGGGTTCTTCATCGGCAGCGCCACCACGCGTTTGCTGTTCACATGCGGCGGCAGCGACATGCGGGTACTCAACGCATAGCCCAGTCCCGCCACCACGAAGTGGCCGATGGCGTTGAATGAGGTGGTGGTGAGCGTCGTCTGCAGGCGCACGCCCTCGCTGATCTCGGCTGCCTCGATGTGCTGGCGCACGCCGAAGCCGCGCTGCAGCATGGCGCCAGGGTAGGGCGCCAGGTCGGCGAGCTTGAGCGGCCGGTCCAGCCCCGCGAGGGGTGCAGCCAAAAAGCAAAATAAACGAGCATGAAGCGCGAGATAATTCGCCTGTCGGCGTCAGGGCGAGTGTCCTGCCGTCCGGCAACGGCATTCCTGTTGTCGACAGCAAACCTTCAATGAGCATGATCCTTCGGGCTTGGACGTTCTGGATACTTACGGCTTTACGCGAAGAATGCCGCGAGCATCTGGAGCGAACCAAGCTCAAAGAGTACAGGGCCGTCCCAGGCTGTCAGCGCGCCGTCGCGTTGTTCAGGGATCTTGGCGACGGAAGCACACAGGTCACATTTCTATCGGTCTGGAATTCGTTCGCACACATTCGCGCGCACATCGGCGATGACATTCTGAAGTCAACTATCGATCCAGCCGATCGCGGCAAGCTTCTCGACCGCGAGCCGACCGTGCTTCACTATGAAGTGACTGATCGGAACGCCATGGGCATGATGCCTCCTGAGTGGAGGCCGCTGGTTCAGCCATCGGGCCACCACTAACAATGTCACCACAGCTTCGGCGTTTCTCGATCACGGCGGTTTCAAGATCCACGGGAAGCGAGCCGGTCTAGTCGGATTCGAGTTCAGCTCTCGGTGCCGGCTCATTCACCTCGATCCAGCATGCAAAGATCGGGTGCCCACCCACGATCATGGGTGGGCCAGCGCGATGTGCGCGGAAACCTTCGCGGCGCAACAGCCGCTCGACGCCGAGCGGCGAGACGGTGATGATGCGCTCCACGCCGTTGCGACGCGCAATCGTCAATGCCTCTTCCAGCAACGCAACCGCCACCGGGGAAGAAAACTGGTGAAGTGCGCTGCCCTGTGTGGCCGCGAAGTCCACCGCGGCAAATCGAGAAAGCTCCCAGATTCTGGGATCACACGGAACAGGCTCGCCGCCGAGCAGTTGGGGGAAAATGTCCCCGAGCAGATAGGGTCGATCCGTTGGAAGCAGCCTCGCGGTGCCCACGATGTTCTGATTGCCGTCGCGAGCGGCCAGATAGAGCGTGTCCTCGCGGTCGAACTGGTCTCGTTCCTGGCCATCCTCGGTCACGAGATCCCAGCCAAGTGTCTCGACGAACACCTTGTGGCGGTAGCGTGCGACGTCTTCGAGCATGCGTTGCGCCATCGCGCCCGGCTTTCCAGCCAAAATTTCCATTGCCATAGATTGTTCCCGGTTGTAAATCGGGACGATTTCAGCCTCCATGACGCGCTGGCGAAACTATCATTTTTGAGAGGTCAGGCGGCGTAGCGCTCGCACACCGCCCGAAAGGCCGGCGTGTTCCAGTCGAAGCCGTCGATGAAGCTGGCCAGAACCTGCAGGCTCTCGTTCCACGGCAACGCGCAACGATCGCGGCCGAGCAACAGGACGTTGGTGCGTGGCAGGCCGAGTCGGCGGACCCGGAGGAGGGGCGATGCGGCGTCTTCGAGATGCCAATCCCATCCGAGGCTCAGACGAGGCTGCTGCGGGCAGATCCACTCCGTATAGCCTGATATCGCAATGCTCGCTCCACATGAGGGCGCCTCGCCGCTCGTGTCGTCGTCGAGACCGGACACCAGATGGGTCAGGTGCAGGCGGTCGAGATCTGCGCGCGGGATTCGAAGCAGACCATCAGGTAAGGATAGGTTCATTTAATTGGCTCCTGGGTTGCACCGGTCGAGTCCACGCCCGGCGCCTGGAATGAGCTTGCACGGCCGGTCGGGCCATCAGGTAAGGGCGTCCGAACGCCGAGCACCGAATTGCGGCGAATCGCACGAACGGCTCTGCTTTCGGGCCCTCCCACCGCGCACGCAACACCGGTCTCTGTCTGTTTCGGCTAGATTGGCGGCTGGCCGATGAGGCATGGCAGCTCGCATGGCTGCCACTCGCCCCGCGCTCAATTTCCGTGCGACCGAGGGACTTCATGTCAAGCTTCCACCCGTGCCCAGCCCCATGCGTGCGTTCAATGAAAATCTGCTGACGGCCCTCGACCGGGCCCACAGCGAAGACGTCGTCTTCGAGGCGTTGCTGGCTGCGGCCCGCGAACTGGGATTCGAGCACTGCGCGTACGGCCTTCGGCTTGCGGTGCCCGTATCCAACCCGAAAGTCATCACGCTCAACAACTACCCCAAAATGTGGCAGGAGAGGTACCAGAAGGCCGGCTACCTCGCCATCGACCCGAGCGTCAGGCACGGCAGCCTCAGTCAGCGGCCGCTGCTGTGGACCGATGCTGTGTTTGCGTCGACCCCGCAACTGTGGGCCGAGGCCAAAGAGCAGGGATTGCGGGTCGGCTGGGCCCAGTCGAGCCTGGACGGCTTTGGAGTCGGAGGAATGCTGACGCTGTCCCGATCGGGCGAGGCACTGAGCGTGGGCGAACTCGAGACGAAGGAGAACGAGATGCGGTGGCTCGTCCAGGCGGCCCATCTGTCGCTCTCGCGATTGCTGAAGCCCAAGTACGCAGTGCAGCCCGAGGTCGCGCTCACGCCGCGCGAAATCGAGGTGCTCAAATGGAGTGCCGACGGCAAGACGGCCGCGGAGATTGGCGACATCCTCTCCATCTCCATCCCGACGGTCAACTTTCATATCAAGAACGCGGTTCAAAAAATGAAGGCGGCCAACAAGACGGCCGCCGTCGTACAGGCCCTCATGGCAGGCCTGCTGAACTGATCGCGCCGGCACTCTCCCAGTCCAGCCATCCGACCCTGAGGCTGGGCCGGCAGCGCTACTTTCTCACAGAGCGGTCTGGCGCGATGCGGTTTTCTCTCCCAACCTACCAATATTGCTAGTTATCCCGGGACGCGCGCTCGCCTCCAATCGAGGTCATGAATCTTGTCGCGTTACGCCCCAAGCGGTCAGGTGCTGCGGCTGTGTCTCGCCATCTCATGCGCCAGCAACCGCCATCTTCCGGCGGCGTCGGTCGCGAGCTGTATGCCCGGACAAGGACTTGCGTGAAGACTCGCGAAGCGCTTGGGGCGCGGCAAGAGGCAACGCTTGAACAGAGCACAGGTCGCCCATGACGCCACTCTTTGGAAGCGCCGAAATTCGCGTCCACCTTGCGCCAGGGACATTGATCGCGTGCGAAGTGAGGCGCCTGTGGCTCAGACCGCTGATCACCCGAAAGGCGCACTTTGGCTTCGACGCTGGAGAGCGGGAGCCCGCGATGGCCGCACTGGCCGCCTGGATCGGGCAGGGCCCCCCAGGTCGAGCGCTCACGTGGATCATCGGAGCGAGTGAAGTGCAGTACTTCGTCCTTCCGTGGTCGCCAGCGCTCATCGATCGAGGCCTGCGTGATGCCTACGCCCGCGCGCGTTTCGAGCAACTCTTCGGCCAGGACGCAGCGCAAGCGGCCTTCTACTTCTCAACGCCCTCGGACGACAACGGCCAACTCGTTTCCTGTGTTCCGATCGAGCTGCCCGAAGAGCTTGCCGCCTTCGCGCGTCGGACCGGGTGCGAACTTGCTGGCATCAAGCCATCCGTCCCCATGGTGTGGGATCAGTTTCGCGACGTCCTGGAGACGGAGCGGGGCACCCTTTGCATCGTCGACGGCGATCGACAAGCCATCGTTCGTCACGACAAAAAGCGCATCAAGGAAATCACCGTCAAACCCTCATCCAGGGCGGTTTCAGCCACCTCGAGGCGAGAAGGCGTTTTCAGGCGGTTCTCGAACGATCCGTCCCCCGTGCCGACGCCTGCGTCCACCTCGGACCTCAGGCTTCCCGCACAGCCGGGCTTTGTTGCTGCGCAGGACGCCGCCTATGCCTTTGCGCTATGCGGCGCGCTGTGACTCTGGGAAGCTTCTTCACTGAGCATTGGCGAATCGCACCGGCACGCCCATGCGCGCGGATCCCAGTCGTCGAGAAAGACCTGGAGGTAATACTGCGCGACTTCCTCGTTGTGGATGATCAGACCCGCATCGCGGTTGCGCAGGACGCCGTCGCCCGACCAGTTGGTGCTGCTCACCAGCACTGTTTTCCCGTCCACGATGATTCCCTTGCTGTGGATGCGGCCCGGCGAGTCGATCGCTTGCGTTGGTGCTGGCCCTACTGGCCCTCGGGATGACTACGCCTTGGCCTCGAAGAAGGCAAGCTTCCGCGCGCGCGGCAGTGCCTTGAGACGAAGCTCCGCCCGCAATGCATCTCCTTTGCTGGGATATTCACGAGCTGCAAGCACCCGCAGCGGGGGCCGCGCGCGCGTGAACTTAGCGCCCTGCCCGAAGACATGCTGAAAGAACCGCTGTTCCACGTCGAGCGCGATCCCGGCGTAGTACACGCCGCCCTCGCATTCAAGGAGGTAGAGCCAGTAGGGGGTGGGGTCACCGGGGATTCGAAGCACGGGTCGATTGTGAAGCGACAATCGGCGGATGGCCCAAGGCAAGCGCATTTCTGCAGACATCGATAGCAACGCCCTTCTGGCAATAAAAGAGATGGGCGCGGCCGCCAAGCTGGCCCGGACCAATGCCGGTGACGGCCAAGCCACTGCGGCCGCTCGACTCGGAGTTCACGTCCAGACGATCGCCAGAATTGAGTCAGGTGAACCGGGCGTTGCAATCGGGCACGTCCTTGGCATGCTTGCGCTCTACGGCATCGGCACAACGTTGCAGCTTCGAGCTGGCGCTCAGATCGCAACCTGAGTTGCGCCAGCTGGCCGTGCTCTTCATGCGCAGCGCCGAGTCCACCTGGCGCGCAGACTTCATGCGATAGATCTGCACGCGTGGTCTCGAAGAAAAAGGTGAGCTGAAGCCTCGAAATTCCATTTCATTGCGCTGCCCATCCGAGAACCGGACCCAGCAACCACAACGCGACGCTGATTGTCAGAAACGACAAAACGGTTGCCAGCAACAGGGCTGCCGCACACATTTCCTCAAATCCGTACTTCTGGGCCAGGATGGGATAGATGCTGAGCATCGGTGTGGCAGCAAAGACCACGGCCGCGGCCCGCAACGTTGGGTCGTTCGGCGGCACCAGCCACATCATCAGTCCCACCGCCAGGGGATGCAGCAAGAGCTTGCCCAAGGCGATGGTGGTCACGTCCCGCCGCATGCCCTTGGTTTTCAATCCGATCAGTGTGCCTCCGATCACGAAGAGGGACACGGCCGCCGAGGACATGGCCAGCATGTTGATCGTGCGAGCCAGCACGCCAGTGATCGGGATTCCGATCAGCGAAACAGCCAGGCCACCGGCGATCGCCAGGATGACCGGGTTCCGGGAGAGTTGGACGAGCGACTGCACGAGGATGCGATGCCACTTGCCTGAGCCCACGCGTCCGCCGTCCGCCATCACCAGCGTGAGCGGAATCATCAGCAAGTTCTCGACCAGCATGCACATTGCCAGACCGACCGCGGCAGAAGAGGGTCCGGCGGCCAGTATGGCGATGGGGTAGCCGATAAAGCCGCTGTTCGAACTTGAGCAACCGAGCCCGCACAGCGCACTCAGCGTAAAGCTCTTGCCCTGCCAGCGCCACGCCCAACCAAAGGCGGCCATCATCACGGCGAGCGAACCGACGGCATAGCCGAGCACATAGCGGCCGTTCATGACCTCACTGACCGGGCGTTGGGACAGCGCCGTGAACACCAGCGCGGGGAGCGCAAACTTGACAACGTACGTGCCGAGCACGCGCATGTCCATCTTGCTGAAGGTGCCGGCGCGCCCAGCCAGAAAGCCGAGCGCAATGACGAGGTAGATGGGGCCTGTGATGGCCAGTGTTTGCAGCATCGAGTCAGCGTCGCCTGTCCGTCGTGACGGATTTCGACGCGCAAAGATTCTTTAAAAGCACTGAGCGTGCCAAGGGCCCCGGCAGATCCGTGCCGGGCCGAGGGGGTCAACGAATCCGCAGGCTCGTGCGCTGGTTTTGCTATGGGGTCCTCGCGGTCAATTCGCAGTGTGTCGTGACGGCGGAGCCACACAACAGCTGGTTGAGCACCTTCATCTGCGCACCGGAGCCCGCCGGGCCGAGGTAGTGCACGCGGGTGCCAAACGTCTGGAGCTGCTGACGGCGCCGCGGCCCACGGCGCCGAGACCGATGAACCCCACTTTTGTCTTGGTACTCATGATGTCTGGATCCAGTAGGTGTTTGAAGCCGCGGTGGCGCGTGTCCAGGCCCTAGACCCAGCTTTTGATTTGCTGGCCCATCATCTGGGTGGAGATACCGTAGCGGTCGTGCAGTGTCGGCAGCGCGCCCGCGTCCAGGAACGCATCCGGCAAGCCGATCTGGCGGAACGTCGTCGTGACGCCCGAGCGCATCAGGAGCGTCGCCACCGCCTCGCCCAGGCCGCCGATCACCGAGTGGTTCTCCGCCACCACGACGAGCCTTCCCATCCGCCGGACCTCGGCCAGGATCGTCGCCTCGTCGAGCGGCTTGATGGTCGGAACGTGCAGCACCGCGACATCGATGCCGTCGGCCTGCAGTTGTTGTGCAACCTCCAGCGAGCGCATCGTCATGAAGCCGCTGGAGATCACCAGCACGCTCTTGCCGTCGCGAATCAGCTTGGCCCTGCCGAGTTCGAATTTGTAGTCGTACTCGTCCAGCACCATCGGCACGTTGCCGCGCGGCAGCCGCATGTAGACGGGGCCCTGGTGATCGGCCATCTGGGGCACGGCCTGTTCGACATCGAGCGCGTCGCACGGATCGATGATCGTCAGGCCGGGAATGCCACGCATCAACGCCAGGTCCTCCGTCGCCTGGTGGCTTGGCCCATAGCCGGTGGTGAGGCCCGGCAGCGCGCAGCAGATCTTGACGTTGAGGTTCTCCTCGGCAATCACCTGGTGCACGAAGTCGAAGGCCCGGCGCGTGCCGAAGACGGCATAGGTCGTCGCGAAGGGAATGAATCCTTCCTTGGCCATGCCGCCGGCGGCCGCCATCAGCAACTGCTCGGCCATGCCCATCTGAAAGAAGCGTTCGGGATACTCGTTCGCGAACAGGTGAAGGTCGGTGTACTTGGCAAGGTCGGCCGTCATGCCGACGACCTCGGGGCGATTGCGGCCCAGATCGACCATGGCTTTGCCGAAGGGCGCCGCCTTGACGCGCTGGCCCTCGCCAGCGATGGAAGCAATCATCGCCGAGGTCTTCAGACGCGGCTTCTTTTCAATGGTGGCACTCATGATGCAGCTCCTTCGGTTTGTGTGCGGTCGGTATGGGCGATGGCTTCCTGCCATTCCGGTGGCTCGACGCGGATGAAGTGGTTCTTGTCGCGGCTTTCGAGAAAGGGCACGCCCTTGCCCATCAAGGTATCGAAGAGGATGACGCGTGGCTTCTCTTCCTTGAGCGCGCGGGCCGTATCGAAGGCTGCCAGGACCGCGGGCATGTCATTGCCGTCGACACGCTGCACGTGCCAGCCGAACGCCGCCCATTTGTCGGCGAGGGGCTCGAAGCCCATGATCTTTCCGGACGGACCATCGGCCTGCTGGTTGTTGATGTCGACCAGGCAGATCAGGTTCGTAAGGCGGTGGTGGGCGGCACCCATTGCAGCCTCCCAGGTCGAGCCTTCGTCCAGCTCGCCGTCGGACATCGAGTTGTAGACGAAGGCCGGGTTGTTCTTCAGGCGCAGACCGAGCGCCATGCCGACCGCGATGGGAAGACCCTGGCCGAGCGAACCGCCGGACATTTCCATGCCGGGCGTATAGGTGACCATCCCCGACATCGGCAGGCGGCTGTCGTCGCTGCCGTAGGTTTCCAGCTCTTCTTCCGGAATGATCCCGGCTTCGATCAGCGCGGCATAGGCAGCGATCGCGTAGTGGCCGTGCGAGAGCAGGAAGCGGTCACGGCCTTCCCACTCCGGGTCCTCGGGCTTGTAGGTCATGGCGTGCTTGTAGGCGACCGCCAGGACGTCGGCCCAGCCGAGCGCCTGGCCGATGTAGCCCTGACCCTGAACTTCGCCCATCTGCAGTGCGTAGCGGCGAATGCGGTAGGCGCTTTGTTGAAGCGACGATACGTCAGACATGAGAATCTCCTTGCTAGCGTTGAGTTAAAAGTGAAAAGGTCAGAGGAAGCCGACGGATATCCAGGGGATTGCCGCCACGAGAACCGTTCCGAGGAACAGGGCGACCATGTAGCCCACGATCGGCCTCATGCCCTCGTTCGGATGGATCCGGCTGATGGCGCACGCCGCGTAGTAGCCGACGCCGAAGGGCGGCGCGAAGAGGCCGATGCCCATCGCAAGGGTCACGACCATCGCGTAGTGCACTTCGTGGATTCCGACCTGGCGGGCAATGGGAAACAGCAGTGGTCCCAGCAGCACGATGGCAGGGATGCCTTCGAGCACCGACCCGAGGATGATGAAGGCCACCACCGACACCGCCATGAAGGTGATCGCGCCGCCTGGCAGCGCCTTCATTGCGTCAGCCAGTGCGGTCGAGAAGCCGGACTGGGTCAGTGCCCAGGCCATGCCGGTGGCGGCACCGATGATGAACAGGATCGAGCCGGAGAGCGATGCCGTGCTGACCAGCATCGGATAGACGCGCTTCCAATCGAACTGGCGGTAGACGAGAAGGCCGGCAAGCACCGCGTAGACGATGCCGATGGTCGACACCTCGGTCGCCGTGGCGACGCCTTCAACCACCGCTGCGCGGATCACGACCGGAAGCGCAAGCGCCGGGATCGAGATCAGGAACGACTTGCCTATGTCGCGACCGGAAGCCTTTCGCACGCCCTTCAGGTCTTCGCCACGATAGCGCCACCACACGAGCGCGGCCAGCGTTGCCCCCACGACGACCCCGGGCAGCAGACCACCGGTGAACAAGGCTGCAATCGAGACGCCCGTCGCGGACCCGATCGTGATCAACACCAATGACGGCGGAATCGTCTCGGTCTGCGCCCCAGTTGCGGAAAGCAAGGCCACGAGATCGCCGGGCTTTGCGCCCCGCTTGCGCATCTCCGGGAACAGGGCCGGTGCGACGGCCGCCATGTCGGCAGCCTTGGAGCCCGAGATTCCCGAGACCAGGTACATCGCCCCGATCAGGACGTAGGAGAGACCACCGCGCACGTGTCCCAGCAGGTTGGCCAGGAAGTTGACCATGGCGCGGGCAATGCCGGTCATTTCGATAAGCAGACCCAGCAGCACGAACAGAGGAACGGCAAGCAGGATCAGGTGACTCATGCCTTCGTCCATGCGGCCGACGACGACGACCGTAGGCGTCGTGGTGGTCAGCGCGATGTAGCCGAAGGTCGCCAGTCCGAACGAGAACGCGATCGGCACGCCAAGCAGCACGAGGGTGCCAACGCCGACCACGAAGAAGAGCAGCAGATTCCAGTTGCCGAGCTTCGTGAACAGCGGCCCTGCCAGCGCCATCCCTCCGATGACGAGGGCGACCAGGGCCAATGCGAGGAAGGCGTCCTTCAGCCTGGCGATGCGGAACATCTGAATGACGCCGACCAGCAACATCAGCCCGAGGCCGATCGGCAGCGCTGAAGCCCGCCAGGAGTTCACGATGCCCATTGCCGGCGTCGTGACATAGACCTCGTCTTGCGCAAACTCGTAGGCAGGATGAACCACGAATGCGAGGAAGGCAATCGCTGCAGCGATGGCGATCAGGTCCAGGAAGGCGCGTTTTCGGGGTTCGAGCTTGCCGACGATCGCCGTCATGCGCATGTGTTCGCCGCGCTGGAAGGCAACGATCGACCCCAGCATCGCCAGCCACAGGAACAGGATCGATGCCAGTTCGTCGGACCATACGAGCGGCTCGTGAAGGACGTAGCGGCTCGTCACCCCCGCCAGCAGGACGACGACCTCGGCGAGCACCAGCAGTGCGGCCGGGATTTCGATCAGCGTGCCAAGCACCCTGTTCAGAGTCTCCAGCCAGGCGATCGGCTCGCGCCGGCCCACGGCGCTCGCCGCTTCAAGCTCTTCACTTGTAATGTTCATGGCTTTCCTTCGGGCGAACGGTGGCCGCGGGCCTGCGCAACAAGGCGCGGCTCACCGATCAAAAATGAATGAATGAGCTACCGGGCTCCGGACATCGCCGGGGCGAGGCGGCGACCCGTCAACCGAGCTTGCCGGAGACCTTCTCGAGGAGTTCCCACGGCGCCGTGCCGTACTTGGACTTCCACTCGCCGTAGAAGCCCGTGCTCGCCAGCTTCTTGCGGAAGTCTTCCTGCTGCACGTCGACGAAGGTGATGCCCTTGGCCTTGAGATCCGTCATCAGGCTGGTGTTGAGCTTGGCAACGTCGACCCGTTGATCGGTCGCGGACTTGTCGAGCTCCCGCTTGATGACCTGTTGCACGTCCGCCGGCAGCTTGTCGAATGCGCGCTTGTTGCCCAGAATCCAGTAACCGTCCCAGACGTGGCCGGTCAGGCTGCAGCTCTTCTGAACCTCATAGAGGCGCGCCGTCGCGATGATGGCGAGCGGGTTCTCCTGGCCTTCCACCACCTTCGTCTGCAATGCGGTGTAGACCTCGTTGAAGTTGATAGGCGACGGGGCGGCCTCCAGTGCCTTGAAGAGGGAGGTCAGCGGCGGCGCTGCAGGCACGCGCACCTTGAAGCCCTTCAGGTCGGCGGCGGTCTTGATCTCTTTGCCCGAAGAAGTGATTTGACGGAAGCCGTTGTCCCAGATCTTGGACACGGTAAAGATGGGCGTCTTCGCGATCTCGGCGCGAATGTGGTTGCCGAGATCGCCATCCATCGCCTTCCAGACGTCGTCGTAGTTCTTGAAGGCAAAGCCGACGCTCGTGATGCCCGAGACTGGCACGAAGGTCGACAGGATCAGCGACGAGAGGTTGAAGAACTCGACCGAGCCATTGCGCACCTGCGTCAACAGGTCGGTGTCGCTGCCCAACTGGTTGGCCGGAAACAGCTTGATGTTGACTTGCCCGGACGTGGCTTCCCGGATGCGGTCGAGCGCTTCCTTGGCCCGCACGTTGACCGGGTGCGTCGGGTCTTGCCCAGTGGCGTACTTGAGTTCGAACTCGGCTGCGTCCGCGCGGCGCGTGACGATCGAGAACAGCGGTAGCGCTGCCCCCGCGGCCAGCAGTTGCCGGCGGTTGAGCCTGGTGGGGGTGAGCTTGGGGTCGGTCATGTCTGTCTCCTGGTTGTAAAAGTGAACGCGGTCGCTGATGACTCAATGAATCAACATGCCGCCGTTGACGTCGAGCGTGATGCCCGTGCAGTACAGCGACAGGTCGCTGGAGAGGAATACGCAGGCGCCGGCGATGTCTTCGGCGCGGCCCAGGCGCGCGAGCGGGATGGTCTCGGCAATCTCGGCCTTCTTTTCTTCGGTGAGCTTGCCTTTGATGATGTCGGTGCCGATCAGGCCGGGCGTGATGCTGTTGATGCGGATGCCGACCGGACCGAACTCCCGTGCCATCGCGCGCGCCAGGCCAAGCACACCGGCCTTCGCCGCCGAGTAGTGCGGGCCGCCCAGAATGCCGCCGCCGCGCTGCGCGGAAACCGACGAGATGCAGACGATCGATCCGCTCTCTTGTCTCTGCATGGCCGGCAGAACGGCCTGCGACATGTACAAGGTGCCGCGCAGGCTCACGTCGAGTACGCGGTCGTAGTCCGAACCACTGATGTCGAGTGTTTTCACCGGCTGCGTGATGCCCGCGTTGTTGACCAGCGCATCGATGCGGCCGAAAGCCTTGAGCACCGCTGCGGCAGCGGTATTGCATGAAGCCTTGTCGGTGACATCGGCCACGATGCCGAGGTGATCCGGACCCAGTTGCGCGGCCGCTGCCGCCGGGTCGGCGTGCTCCAGGTCGAGCACGGCGACACGTGCACCGTGGGCAGCCATCAGGCGCGCCGTGGCGAACCCGAGACCATTGAGGCCGGCGCCGCCGGTGATAACGACAACTTTGTCTTTGAGAAGCATCGCTTTGTCTCCAGAGTGGTGTGAATCGGCCGCGGCCCGGACATGCAATTCGTTGTCCGTGACCGCCTGCAGCGAAGTGCTCTTGCTGCATTGGGGCCAATGGTCGTCCGGTGCGAGCATGACGACAAGCGATGTGTTTTCAGCCTAAGATGACGTTCCATCATCTAACGACCGGGTTGACCCTATGTCCACACTGCCCGCCGTAACCAACCTGCAGGCCTTCGAGGCGGTAGCGCGTCGACGAAGCTTCGCGCTTGCAGCGTCTGAGCTCAATCTCACTGCCTCGGCAATCAGTCATCAGGTCTCGCGTCTAGAAGCGCATCTCGGTGTGAGGCTCTTCGAGCGCAGCGCGCACGGCGTGCGGTTGAGCGCTGCGGGCGACATGTACCTCTCGAAAGTCGGCGGCGCGCTGTTGGCCATCGCATCGGCGACAGACGACCTGCGCCAGGGCGTGAGCAACAGCCTGTACGTGCACTCGGCGCCCAGCATCGCAAGCCTCTGGTTGATGTCGCGGTTGCGCGGCTTCGCGCAGGCCTTCCCGGACATCTCGCTCAACCTGTCCGCCGCGCATACGCCCAGCGATTTCGCACTCGGTCAGTCCGATATCGACATCCGCTACGGCATACCGAACTGGCCCGACCTCGTGGTCGAACCCCTGTTCGAGGAACGCATCGTGCCGCTCGCCAGTCCTGCATTCATCAAGCAGCACGGTCTGAGGCGCGTCGATCAACTCTCCGCGGTGAAGTTGATCCAGAGCAACGTCAGCGTGGTGCAGTGGTCGGACTGGTTCGGGCAGTTCAGCGACAAGCGGGCGCCGGACTGGTTCGCCGTGCGTTTCGATCGCGCCCAGATGACGCTCGATGCCGCCACCCAGGGCCTCGGCGTCGCGCTTGAAAGCACGACGATTGCCGCCAGGCATATTGCCGAGCGCAAGCTCAAGCCTGTGTTCGGCCTCGATCAAGCCGTCAAGGTCAAGGCGCACTTCGCCGTGTATCCACCACGGCACGCCAAGCGACCCTCAGTCAAGGCGTTTCTGGAATGGATTCACGGCGAAGCGGCAAGAAGCTGATCGCACTCGCGCGCACTCGCTCTGGAGAGGGGGACCACAGGAGTTCGCCGTGGCCCTCGGGGAGGGGCTGGGGTTGCATCTGCATGCCTCGAAGGGTTTCGAAGGGCGCGGTTCTACCGTGGATCGCATCCGAAGCGATGCAGCACGTTGCGCAACAGGCCGTCGAAGACGGGATCGCGACCAACGACCCATGCGGCACCGACGGCTCCGGCGTGGAACACGCTACCGCCCTGGGGCCGTTCCCAGTAGATCATTTCCGCCGACAGGCCTTCGAGAGAGTTTGTGACGCGCGAGTACCAATCAAGATAGGTGTCCATTGCGCCGGGCACGCGACGAATACCTTGTGCGATCACCTTCAGGCCGGGCGGCGGCTCGGGCAACCTGGCGCCGGCCGGAATGTGGTGTGTCATGCGCAGCAGCGTAGCGGTACTCAGGTCCCATTCGTGGCCGATGGCCCGTGGCAATCCGCCACCGGGCGCGTGGCCGAAGGTCTGCCCGCGTTCGAGTCCAAGGCGGTGCGGGTGGTTGAACATCGGATGGGCGGGATCGATCACGTGATAGACGCCGAAATCCCTCGCATCGGCGAAACCCCATCCCGCGGTTTCCAGGCCGATGATGCTCGCGGCAGAGCGGCCCACCGCGCGCAGTTGCCCGCCGCGCGCCCAGTCCTGGCTGTGAAACTCCTCGCCGTAGGGACCGGCTGGCGGCCGCAGTTCGGCGTCGGCTGGGTCGTCGCCGCGCTCGTCGTTCTTGCGCTGCTCCATCACGCCCATGTCTTCGTCGAAACTGACCCGCAGGTACATGGTGTTGCCCGATAGCACCAGGGCCTGTCCGCCGCGTCGCAGCAGGGCGTCGAAGGCATCCACCACGGGCGTGGACCAGTACTCGCTGTGGCCGTTGACCACGACTGTGCGATAGGCCGCGAGCAGGTCTGGATTGGCATGTATGTCGAGGTCGGCCAGCAGATCGAACTCGTAGCCTTCGCGCTCGAGCCAGGCGTGCAGACGGCGCTCCAGCCGGGTCCATTGCGCGAAGCCGCTGCCTGCCGGGTCGTAGAGCGCCGCCGGACTGGCGTTGGGCCACGGCATGCGCAGCCCGGTGAAGTAGGTGGGCTGGCCGGCATGGTGGTAGGTGTAGCTGCAAAACGCGGGCGCCTGCGGATGGCTATTGGGCAGTCCGGTAGAGCGACGCGGCCACACGGGATCCTCCACCTGGTTGCGCGCGAATGGCGTGGCGGCATACGCCAGCCAGCTGCTCATCGCGCAAAGGACCAGCAATGGGGCGCGGCGCGCATTGGCGGGGCGCTTGACCAGGAACGTGATGTCGTAGACCGCCTCGTGTCCTTCCCAGTCGAAGCGCAGCCGCGCGACATGCAGACCGGGGCGTGCATCGGCCGGCAACGTCAAGCTGTGAATGACCGCCCAGCGGCAGTCGTGGAGATCGTCGCTGGCCAGGCGTAGCCCCTGGCGCTGGCCGTGTGCAGCGAAAGGGTCGTGCGCCTCTGCGACATCCTCGTCGAAGGCCGGGCCGCGGATCATCCAGGTCCCGTGGTTGACGATGCGGCCCGCGCGCTGGTGGCCGCTGGTGTCGGCCACGCGGTCGCCACGCCCCTCGCGCAGCGGCCAGCAGGCGCGCACGGCCGGATCGGCCGGCAGTCGGAGCGCACGCAGCGCTGCGCGCGCAGCGATCTCCTCGCCCGACAAGGCGCGCTCGTAGACCACCGGCAGCGCCAGATCCACATCGGCCAGTGCATCGGCCCCGTGCGGTTCGCCGACCGCGCCCAGGCGCAGCGGCGCGGGGCCGGGGCGCACCGGGCCGGCCAAGGGCCACCGGCCGGCGCACGCGCCATTGACCCACAAGGCCGCCGACTGGCCATCCCAAGTCGCGGCCACGTGCTGCCAACGCCTCGCGGCCAGTCGGTCGCCAACCTGAAGGGCTGCATCGCGTTGTGCGCCGCCGTTGCCCAGGTACAGCGCCAGGGCGCCGTCGGCTTCGATGAAAAGCCCGAAGCCGCAGTGCGCCGGTGCATCGTATTGCGTGATCAGCGCCTGTCGCGCACCGGTGCAACGCCACGGCATGACCCAGCACTCCAGCGTCAGCCCGGGCAGCGGCAGCGCCGCGGGCAGGCCCTTCTCGATATGCACGTAGGAGCCGGGGTGGATGGGCTGCACTTGCGCGGCCGAGATGCCGAGGTCTGCAACCACGACGTCGTCGCGCCGGCTGTCCGCGTCATGGCCCAGGCGACACACCGAGAGGCGGTAGGGTCGGTCGCTGCTGATGTGGAAGTCGATGGGCTCGCCGGCGTGCACGGTCTTCGTGCTGGTGTAGCCATGCACGCCCGGCACGGCCAGCGGGCGGTGCGGCGGGATCGGTCGGGTCATTCCGTGCTGAAGCCCGAGGCCTTGACCACCGGTCCCCAGCGCTTGAGGTCGTCGGAGATCAGGGTCGATAGTTCTTCCGGCGTGCTGGGGTTCGCATCGCTGCTGAGCTTGGCCAGCCGTTGCTGCACTTCGGGCAGAGCGAGTGCCTTGCCGAGCGCGGCATGCAGTTGCGTGACGGTGGCGCGCGGCGTGGCAGCCGGCACGAACAGGCCGGTCCACTCGAGGTTGTCGAAATGGGGCTGGCCCAACTCCTTGAGCGTGGGCACGTCCGGCAGCAGCGCGGTGCGCCTGACGCCATTGACCGCAAGAACCTTGAGCTTGCCGGCTTGCTGGTACTGGACGAGATCCGCGATCGGGGTGATGCCGGCGGCCACCTGATTGCCCAGCAGGTCCTGGACCAATGGCGCCGCGCCACGGTAGGGAACCGACGTCAGCTCGACCTTGGCGTCGCTGCCGAGTCGATAGCCCATGAACTGCGCCACGCTTCCGGCCGCCGGCACGCCGTAGCTAGCCTTCGACTTGTCGCTGCCGGCGAGCGCGAGCCATTCGCGCACGTCACGCACCGGCAGCGCCGCCGGCACCGCGATGCCCTCGTAGAAGGTGGCGATGCGGCCGACGGCCTGGAAATCCTTCACCGGGTCGTAGTGCACCGATTTCGAGGTGAGCGGCAGCATCACCATCATGTGCATGTTGGCGAGCAGCACAGTCAGGCCGTCCGCCGGCGCGGCGCGCACGTAGTCGGCGGCGATCTGGCCGCCCGCGCCGGTGCGGTTCTCCACCACGACCGGCGCGCCCAGTTCAGACGAGAGCTTGTCGGCCAGCGTGCGGGCCTGGACATCGGCCGAGCCGCCCGCCGGATAGCCGACGATCAGCCGCAACGGCCCCTTGCCCGTGGGCACCTGCGCAGAGGCCGCGCAGGCGAAGGCGAGGCTCGTGCAGGCAAGTGTGAAGCGAAGCAGTGAGGGCAGCGTCATGATGTCATCCTTCGGGAATATTCGATGGGGCGTGAAAAGAGGCGGAAGAAGGGCGGCGAACAAAGGGCGGCGAACAAAGGAACGCGAGCCGCACGCGAAGCTCAGGCAAGCTTGCAGCGAACCACCTCGTCAGCGAGGTCGCCCAAGGCCCGCTCGAGTCGCTCGACCAGTTCGTCGAGCTCGGGCTCGCTGATGGTCAGCGGCGGCGTGATCATCTGGAAGTCGCCGAAGGCGCCCAGGTTGGCCCGGCGGTTGTACAAGGCGATGCCATGGCGCAGCCCGTGCGCGGTGAGCTTGGTCGGCGCATTGAACTCGGGCGGCAGGGCGCGGCGCGTGGCCTTGTCGGCCACAAGCTCTATCGCACTGAGCAGCCCGAGGCCGCGGACGTCGCCCACCAGCGGCGAGCGCTCGGCCAGCGCTTCCAGCCGCCGGCGCAGGCCCACGCCACGCTCTCGGGCGCGTGCCACCAGGTCGAGGCGTTCGACCTCGTCCATCACCGCGTTGGCGACGGCGCAGGACAGCGGGTTGGTGAAATAGGTGTGTCCGTGCACGAAGCCGCCGTGACTGGCCACTGCGTCGACGATGCGGTCGGGCGCCAGCAGGCAGCCCAGCGGCGTGTAGCCCGCGGCCAATCCCTTTGCCAGCGTCACCAAGTCGGGCCGCGCGGCGCGCCAGTGGTGCGCGGCGAGGAATTCGCCGGTGCGGCCTGCACCGCTCATGATCTCGTCGTAGATCAGCAGCACGCCGTGGCGATCGCAGATCTGTCGCACACGTTCGAAGTAGGCCGACGACGACACTACCGCGCCGGTGGACAGCCCGCCGATCGGCTCGATGATGAAAGCGAGCACCGTCTCCGGGCCTTCGCGCTCGATGGTCCGCGCCAGCTCCTCGGCGCAGGCCATCGCGTGGCTCTCCTGCGTGTGGCCCTCGGGCAGCCGGTACGACAGCGGAGCGGGCACCTTGGGCATCGGCCTGACCATGGGACCGTAGATCGATTGCGTGTGCTCGTCGCCGGTGACCGCGAGCGCGCCGAGCGTGGAGCCGTGGTAGCTGGGGTTGCGCGAGATTACCTTCCAGCGACTCGCTTGCCCGCTCACGACTGCGTAGTGGCGCGCGAGCTTGATTGCCGACTCGTTGGCCTCGGAGCCGCCCGAGACGAAGAAGGCGCGGTCGAAGCCCTCGCCGGCCAGCGCACAGACGCGATCGGCCAGCGCGATGTTGTGTTCGCTCTCGAAGAAGCGCGGATAGGCGAAGCTCACCCGCGCGGCCTGTTCCTGCATGGCCGCAAGCACATGGGGGTTTCCATGGCCGATGTTGGCCACCACGGCACCGGCCGTCGCGTCCAGATAGCGTCGGCCGTCGGCGTCCCAGAGGTAGACGCCTTCGCCGCGACCCACGCGCGGCGGCCGAGGCGCACCCTTGGGGCTGTAGAAGGCGAGCACCGAGCCGCCTTGCGGCGTGTCGCCGAGCAGGCGCGGTGAGGTGGACGTCGTGGAAGGACTGTCAGCGAGAGGATTCATGGCGCAACGATACGGAGATCGTGGCCGCGACAGAAGGAGCATGGAAGGATGAAGTCCTATACGCTACACGCATGAAGCTCGTCCACGACCGACTCGATCTGCTCGCCACCTTCCTGCGCATTGCCGAGACCGGCTCATTGAGCAAGGCGGCTCGCGTGCTCGGCATCACCCAACCGACCGCCAGCCGGCGCCTGCTGGAACTCGAGCGCCTGCTGGGCTGCAAGCTGGCGCTGAGAACCACCGCGAGCTTCTCGCTGACCGACGAAGGGCGCCTCCTGATGGCCGAGGCGCGCGCGCTGTCCGATGGATGGGCCAGCCTGTCCGAGCGCATCTCCGGAGGCCGAAGCCGGCCGGAGGGTACCCTGCGGGTGATCGGTCCCTCGGGCTATGGAACGGGTTTCCTGACGGATGCGGTGACGGATCTGCGCGCGGCCTGGCCGCACCTGCGCGTGGAGCTGACCTTGACCGACCGCGTCGTGGATCTCGTTGCGACAGGCGCGGAATGCTGGGTGTGCGTAGGCGAAGTGCGAGACCCGGGGCTGGTAAGCCGATCGCTGGGCAAAATGGAGAGGATCCTGGTTGCCAGTCCGGCCCTGCTGCGGCGTATCGAGAAAGTGACGCCCGCCACCTTGCCGGGACTGCCTTGCGTCGGGCTGGTGCCGTACTTCGTGGACACGGTCCGGTTGCTCGACAAGTCCGGGCGTTCGCAGACAGTGTCGATCGACACGCCCTTGCGCACCGACAGCCTGCTTTCGAGCTACCGCGCGATCCTCAACGGTGATGGCATCGGCGCCGCAGCGCCCTGGATGTGCCAGGCCGATCTGGACTCAGGCCGGCTGAAGCGCGTGCTGCCGCGCCTGTGGCTCGAATCGGTGGGGATCTACGTGGCGTTGCCGCCGGGGTTGCATCGGCCGGCGCGGGTCACGGCATTCATCGATGCCTTGCGGCGAAGAATCAAGGACATGCGTGGGTTTCAGTCGTCCGGCTAATGCGAACCGGGCTCCATGCGTGCCACGCTATTGCCTCGCCAGAGCCTCGTCTCGATAGGCGCTCGGCGTGAGGCCGGTGAAGCGTCGGAACGATCGACTGAAATTGCCAGCGCTGGTGAAGCCGACGCGCTGTGCCACTTCGTTGACCGTCGCCTTGTTGCTCATGAGCATGCGGCAGGCGGTCTCGATCCGGATCTTCTGGGCCAGGTCGCGAAACTGCAGGTTCTCGCGCTTCAGGCAGCGGTCTATCGTGCGCGGAGAGACGTTCAGCCGACGTGCGAGCGCATCCAGCGTGAGTTGCTGTTCCGGGGATTCGCGCAGCATCATCATGACGAAATCGCCCCATTGCTCGCCGGGGCCAGGTGGTCGGATTCGTGGACCGCAGCGTTCCTCGACCTGACGCACAACCCGGGGTGCCCACATGGTCAGGGGCTTGTCGAGCATCTGGCCGTCCATCAGGATGGTGACGCCTGGCACAGCCGATTCATTGAACTCGAAGCGTGCGGGCGCAAGGCCGAAGTAGCGACGGTCGTGGGGCGGTGCAGGCATGGACAGGCGAAAGTCATAGCCTCCGAGATTCGCCCCTAGCAGTTGATGCACTTGATTGTGAAACGACACGGCGAGCATCTCGAGCATGAAGCGCAAGGTCTCCAGCGGCAGCGCAATGACGGGACTGAACACCACCTCTCCGTGCTGGCCCCGGCGCCGATAGGTCATCGTGAACAACTCATTCATCAGGTGGTAGTAGCGGCTGGCAAGCTGCACGACGTGCTCGAGGTTGCGGCAACTGATCATCCCGTAGCCCAGCATGTCGTGTGAGTTGAGCTTGATCAGCAGGCCAAGCTCGAAGGCCAGATCCGTGCGTCCGGTCAGACGACGCATCGACTCGACAAGGGCGTTGATCTGCGCGGGCAGCAGCCGCGCATCCTGCTGTTCGAAGTAGCCCGCGTCGATATGCGCAAGCCGCAGCAGTTCGCCAGTGTCCACGCCTTCGGCCGCCAGTTCATTGACGAGCAGCATGAAGTATCGCGCCGGAATTGCGAGCGCAGCGTTGGTCATGCGGACCTCCTCATCGATCCCGCTTCGTGGTTGACGACGACCGCCTGGCCGGGGAGTGGCCCCCCCGACACGCCCCGGGGATGCATCAATGACTCAGGGTAATCACTCATGTGTCAGAAATTGAGATGCACCTGTCAGGAATTGATAGCGCGCGAATCCGGCGGCTTCCCGATCATTGCATCCGGCAACGCGGCAAGGCTTCCCCTCAATGCTACGCCACCTTCCATGAACTTCAACGCCCGCGCAAACATGCTCTATGAACAGATCCTCACCAGCGTGATCGATGACGAATCGATGCCCTGGGTGCCTTTCGCGCCCTATGCGGACAACGTCCTGCTCAAGTATTTCAAGCTCGACCCGATCCGCGGCGAAATGATCGTGCTGATGAGGATGCGGGCTGGCGCAGAACTGCCCAAGCACCATCACTCGGGCACGACGATCGTCTACACGATCGAGGGCCGCTGGAAATACAAGGAACACGACTGGGTCGCCGGACCGGGCAGCATCGTCTACGAGACCGCAGCCCAGAGCCACACCCCCCAGGCCCTGAAGGGCCACGGTGACGTGGTGGTGCTCAACATCGTGACTGGCGACCTGCTCTTCCTGGACGACAAGGACCAAGTGATCGCCATCGAGAACTGGAAGACCGGCGTCGCGCGCTACCTGGCCTATTGCGAGTCCGCTCGCGTCACGCCCAAGGACCTCACGGCCTTTCACTGAGATCGACAGCCGACTCTCATACCGCATTCACAACAAGAACCCGAGGAGTAACTCCGTGCCCCATCCTGATACCCGCCCGCTGGTCCCGACCCACCGCCTCAGCGCGTTGGCGAGTGCCGCACTTGCATTTCTGGTCTTTGCGTCGTCATCCCAGGCGATGGAGATCGACACCGGCAATCCGGACGTCGTCCTGCGCTGGGACAACACCGTTCGCTACAACCTGGGCCAGCGCATCCAGGGCCAGAATCCCGCGATCCTGGCCAACCCGAACTTCGATGACGGTGATCGCAACTTCAGCAAGAACTCGCTGATCGCGAACCGGCTGGACCTGCTGAGCGAACTCGACCTGGTGGTCGACAAGAAGTACGGCTTCCGCGTGAGCGGCGCCGCCTGGTACGACAACGCGTACACCAGCCTGGACAACCGCAACAACGCCACCGCCAACACGCTGGTCTACGGCGTGCCGACGGCGGGTGTGCTCTCGGATTACACCTCGCGCTACGCGAAGGGCCCATCCGGGGAACTGCTCGACGCCTTCGTGTTCGGCAGCACCACGTTCGGCGAGACCGACGTGAGCGTGCGTCTGGGCAAGCACACCGTGTATTGGGGCGAGAGCCTGCTGGGCGGCGGCGCTGTCAACGGCATCTCCTATGGCCAGTACTCCCTGGACCTGTGGAAGGCATACGCCACGCCTGGCATCGAGGCCAAGGAGATCTATCGCCCGCGCAACTCCATCACCTTGCAGGCGCAGCCCACGCCCGAGCTGTCCTTCTCGGCGCAGACCTTCTTCGACTGGGAGAGCGTGCGTTATCCCGAATCGGGGAGCTATCTCACGGTGAACGATGCCATCTTGCACGGGGGCGATTCTCTCGTTCTCGGCCCCGGCCAACGCGTGGTTCAGACGCCCGGCAGCGACCCGAACAAGACCGGGGACTTCGGCCTCGCGGCACGCTGGAGCCCTGAGTGGCTTGACGGTACGGCGGGCCTGTACGCCCGCCGTACCGCCGACATCCAGCCGCAGCTCGCGTTGCTGCCCGCGGTCGCTACCGGCGTCCCCGCTGCCGCCTGCGCGCGAGCCGGCCTGCGCGCGATCGGCCCGACCACTTGCTACATCAATCCGGCCGCGGCCACGCTGCAGCAGATCCAGGCCGGCTATCTGGGCCAATACCAGGCCTACTATGGCCGTGACATCGACATCTACGGTCTCAGTCTGGCAAAGAACGTCGCGGGCATCAGCGTCGGTGCCGAACTCAGCTACCGGCGCAACATGCCGCTGCAGAGCGTGCCGGTGCAGGTGCTGCCCGCGGCGCTGGTCAATCCGGCGGCCGGACAGATCGCCATCGGTCAGCTTGGCAACGACGCGCCCGGTGCGCGCGGCGACACCATGCACAGCGTGATCAACTTCCTTGGCGTCGTTTCGAAGACGCCATTGTTCGATACCGCGAATTGGAGCGCCGAACTCGTCTGGAGCCGCTGGCTGAACGTCTCGCAGAACCCCGGCGCCTTCAAGGGCAGTGCCGCCTATCGATCCAATCCGGCCAACATCGACGCGGTCAGCAAGGATTTCGTGGGTCTCGGCCTGAACTTCACGCCGACCTGGTACCAGGTGTTCCCGGGCGTGGACCTGTCGATGCCGCTCAGCTGGGCAGGAGGCCTGTCGGGCAATTCCGCAGTGCTGTCCGGCGGCAACAAGAACAACGGTTCCTACTCCATCGGCGTCGCCGCCGATGTGCGGTCCAAGTACAACTTCTCGTTGCGCTACGTCGGCTTCTATGGCGACTACAGCACCACACCTACCGGTGCGATGAACGTGGCGCAGAGCACCAGTGCCGTGCTGTCCGACCGCGGCCACGTGCTGCTTACCTTCAAGACGACTTTCTGAGTCGGATTCCCTCACACCACCAAAGGAGACACTCCAATGACCACTCGCTCCACGACCCGCAAGCTTTGGGCTGGCGCGCTGATCGCGCTCGCTGCCCAGGCCACCCTGGCCGCCGTCGGCGCCGATGAAGCCAAGAAGCTCGGCACGACCCTCACACCCACGGGCGCCGAGCGCGCCGGGAATGCCGACAAGAGCATCCCCGAGTACACCGGCGGCCTCACCACGCCGCCGGCGAGCTACGAGAAGGGCTCGGGCATCCGCCCCGATCCGTATCCGGCCGAGAAGCCGCTCTATTCCATCACCGCGCAGAACATGGCGCAGTACGAAGGCAAGCTGACGGCGGGCACGAAGGAGTTGCTCAAGAAGTACCCGACGATGCGCGTGGACGTGTACCCCTCGCACCGCTCGATCGCCTACCCCAAGTACGTGGTCGAGAACACGGTGAAGAACGCGACGACGGTGAAGACCACCGATGACGGCTTGGGCCTGGAAGGCACCTACGCCGGCATTCCCTTCCCGATCCCCAAGACCGGTAACGAAGTGATGTGGAACCACCTGCTGCGCTATACCGGGCAGAGCTACTACACACAGTACGACTCGATCAACGTCGACTCGTCGGGCAAGGCAGTGCTGGCCACCACGGGCCAGATCTACATGGACTACCCGTACTACGACCCCAAGCGCACTGGGCAGTCGGCCGACAGCGATGTCTACTTCCGCACCAAGATCGCCTACACCGCGCCGGCACGCCGTGCGGGTGAAGCGCTGCTCGTTCAGGACTACATCAACCCGATGAAGAACGGCCGGCGCGCCTGGCAGTACCTGCCCGGCCAGCGTCGGGTGAAGCTCGCACCGGACATCGCCTACGACACGCCCAATCCGGGCGCAGCCGGCGCATCGACTTACGACGACGCCTGGGTCTTCAATGGTGCGATGGACCGCTACGACTTCAAGCTCGTAGGCAAGCAGGAGATGCTGGTGCCCTACAACAGCTTCAAGCTGGTTTACGCCAAGGATCCTTATGCGGTGACGACGCCCAACCACCTGAACCCGGACTACGTGCGGTGGGAGCCACATCGCGTGTGGGTGGTGGAGGCAACGCTGAAGGCAGACAAGCGCCACATCTACGCCAAGCGCACCTTCTACGTGGACGAAGACAGCTGGGTCGCCGTTGCATCGGATATGTACGACGCACGTGGCCAGCTCTATCGCGCCGGCTTTGTCTATACGAACCCGTCGTACGAACTGCCCGCGCCCTCGGCCATGGGCCAGTCCTTCCACGACTTCACCAGCGGCAGCTACAACATGATCGGCTTGCTGGGCGCCTACAACGTCGGCGTGAAATACATGGATCCGCTGTCTGCCAACGCCTGGTCTGCCGATGCGCTGGCTGGCTCTGGCGTGCGCTGAGCGGGATGCTGTCATGCAACGCAGAAGTGTGCTGCTGGCTGCGCTGGCCGGGGCCGGCAGCGCTGCCATCCGGGCCAGCGAGGTTCTCGAACGACCTGCGCGGATGAGCCCGCTGGCTCCTCGGCGCCTCGTCACCGGGATCGCGCGTGCCGGAGACGTGCTGGTGGCAGTCGGTCAGCGCGGCCACATTGTGGCTTCGACCGATGGTGGCCAGAGCTGGACGCAAGCGGCGGTGCCCGTGAGCTCCGATCTCACTGCGGTGCACTTCGTCGATGCGAAAGTCGGCTACGCCACGGGGCATGACGGCGTGGTGCTCGGCACGCGTGACGGCGGCCGAAGCTGGGAGTGTCTGCTCGACGGCAAACGCGCGAATGCGCTCGTGCTCGATCACATGAAGCGTCGCGTCGCAGCGCCCGATGCGAGCGATACCGACCGCAAGCTGCTGGAGGAGGCTCAGCGAAACGCCGATGCCGGACCCGACAAGCCCTTCCTGGACCTGTGCTTCACCAGCGCGGAGGAGGGCTTCGTGGTGGGCGCCTACGGCCTGATCATGCGCACCACCGACGGCGGCAGGAATTGGGAGTCCTGGTTCGATCGCGCGGATAACGCCGGGCTGCTCAATCTCTACTCGATCTGCGTCGCTCAGGGCGCCCATTACATTGCGGGCGAGGGCGGATTGCTGCTCAAGCTCGATCGCGACGCGAAGCGCTTCCAGGCACTGCCTTCCCCTTACAAGGGTAGCTTCTTTGGCATCGCGCCCACGCGCGCCGGCGTCCTGGCATACGGCATGCGCGGCAACGCATTCCTGAGCGAAGACGCTGGTGCGACCTGGACGCCGGTCGTTACCGGGCTGTCCGCCAGCATCGTGGCCAACGCTTTCGCGGCTGACGGCACGATGGTGCTGGTCGATCAAGCCGGCGCCATTGCCCGGCACAGCGACGCTTCCAACAGTTTCACGCTCTCTAATCTTCGTTCGCAGGCACCGCTGGCGGCGGTCGCATTCGCCGGCGAGGCCTCGCTCGTCGTGGGCGGTCCCCGCGGGCTGGCCACGATCGATCTGACCAAGGACAAGTAAATGGCCATCTCTTCCGGTCTGGGCCAGATGCCGGTCGTGCGCGACCTTGCCCAGTTCCCGCGCAATTCGGGCAGCTGGCTCGAACGTGCGGTCTTCAACCACCGCCTCGCGGTCGCGCTCGCATGTCTGGTCGCCACGCTGGTGCTCGGCTTCTTCGCCACGCGCGTGTCGCTCAACGCCAGCTTCGACAAGATGATCCCGGTGGGTCATCCCTACATCCAGAACTACCTGCAGAACCGCAGCGAACTGCGCGGCATGGGCAATACGCTGCGCGTGGTGGTCGAGAACGAGCAGGGCGACATCTTCGACGCCCGCTACCTTGATGCCCTGAAGCACATCAACGACGACCTGTTCCTCACGCAGGGCGTGGACCGCGCCTGGGTCAAATCGCTGTGGACGCCGGCCACGCGCTGGACCGAGGTCACCGAGGAGGGCTTCCAGGGCGGCCCCGTGATGCCCGACAACTTCGACGGCAAACCGGCCAGCGTCGTCAAGCTACGCACCAACGTCGCACGCGCGGGCCTGGTCGGCAGCCTGGTGGCCAACGACTTCAAGTCCAGCGCCATCGTCGCCCCGCTGCTGGACAACGGCAAGGACGGGCGCCTGGACTACTGGCGGCTCTCGCACGAGATCGAGACGCAGATCCGCGACAAGTACGAGCACGGCCTCGCCCCCGACGGCAAGCCCTGGGGCGTGAAGGTGCACGTGATCGGCTTCGCCAAGATCATCGGCGACCTGCTGGACGGCCTCCTGCAGGTGATGATGTACTTCGGCGCGGCCACGCTGATTGCGGGCGTGCTACTGTACGGCTACACGCGCTGCGTGCGCAGCACGGCGATGGTGGTCGCGTGCTCGCTGGTCGCGGTGCTCTGGCAGGTCGGACTCGTCAAGCTGGTCGGGCTGGAGCTGGACCCGTACTCGATGCTGGTTCCCTTCCTCGTCTTTGCGATCGGCGTGAGCCACGGCGCGCAGAAGATGAACGGCATCATGCAGGACATCGGCCGCGGCACGCACCGACTGGTCGCTGCGCGCTACACCTTCCGGCGGCTCTTCCTGGCCGGCGTCACGGCCCTGATGGCCGATGCGGTCGGCTTCGCGGTGCTGGCGCTGATCCCGATCCCCGTGATCCGCGAGCTCGCGATGACCGCGAGCATCGGCGTGGCGGTGCTGATCTTCACCAATCTCCTGTTGCTGCCGGTGCTGCTGTCGTACGTGGGCGTGAGCCCCGAGGCAGCGGCGCGGAGTCTGCGCATCGAGCAGGAGCAGGCGGCTGGCCGTGGCGGACGGCTCTGGACGTTGCTGGACAACTTCGCCGCCAAGCGCAGCTGGGCGCTCGCCGCCGTGCTGGTCTCTGCGGTGCTCGCCGCAGTGGGCTTCGCCGTGAGCCTGAAGCTGCAGGTGGGCGACCTCGACCCCGGCGCGCCTGAACTGCGCCCCGACTCGCGCTACAACCGCGACAACGCCTTCGTCGCGAAGAACTACTCGCTCTCCAGTGACCTCTTCGCCGTGATCGTCAAGACCCCGAAGGAAGGGTGCCTGAAGTACGACACGCTCGCCCACGTCGACGCGCTCGCCTGGGAGCTGCAGCAGTTGCCCGAGGTGCGGGCCACCGTGGGCCTGCAGGACGTGGTGCGCCAGATCACGGCCGGCTCCTTCGAGGGCAACCCGAAGTGGCTCACCATCAGCCGCAACCAGGAGATCCTGAACTACGGTGCGCAGCAGGCCACCGTGAACAACCCGGAGCTCTTCAACGTCGAATGCTCGGTGATGCCGCTGGTGGCCTATCTCTCGGACCACAAGGCCGAGACGCTGCAGAAGGTGCTGGGCGTGGTCGAGGACTTCGTGAAGGCGCACCCGACCGACCCCGCCAAGGTGCAGATCCTTCCGGCGGCAGGGTCGGCCGGCATCGAGGCCGCGACCAACATCGTGGTGCATCAGGCGAACCGCACGATGCTGCTCTATGTCTACGCGGCGGTGATCGCGCTGTGCTTCCTGACGTTTCGCTCATGGCGCGCGGTGCTGGTGGCGGTGATCCCGCTGGTGGTGACTTCCATCCTGTGCGAAGCGCTGATGGTGTGGCTGGGCATCGGGGTGAAGGTGGCGACGCTGCCGGTGATCGCGCTGGGGGTGGGCATCGGGGTGGACTACGCGCTGTACCTGCTCTCGGTGCAACTCGCAGGCCAGAGGCGCGGGCTCACGCTGGCCAGGGCCTACGCCGAGGCGGTCACCTTCACCGGCCGGGTCGTCGCGCTCGTCGGCGTCACGCTCGCCGCAGGCGTCATCACCTGGGCCTTCTCGCCCATCAAGTTCCAGGCCGACATGGGCATCCTGCTGACCTTCATGTTCGTCTGGAACATGGTCGGCGCCCTCGTGCTCATCCCGGCGCTGTCGCACTTCCTGCTGAACGACAGGCATTTCAAGGCCATCGCCGAACACCTGCCGGCCGCTGCCGTGCCAGCCTGACAAGCAGTACAGAAACAAGGACAAAGGAACGACCATGAACGGACTCATGATGCAGCAGTCGCTGCTGATCTCCTCGCTGCTCACGCATGCCGAGCGGCACCACGGCGAGCAGGAAATCGTCTCGCGCCGCGTCGAGGGCGACATCCACCGCTACACCTTCCGTGACATGGCCGCGCGCTCGCGCCGCATGGCCAATGCGCTCGCCTCGCTGGGCGTGACACGCTCAGATCGCGTAGCCACCCTCGCCTGGAACGGCTACCGGCACATGGAGCTCTACTATGCGGTCTCCGGCTCCGGCGCAGTGCTGCATACGCTGAATCCACGACTGCACGCCGACCAAATGGTGTGGATCGCCGACCATGCCGAAGACCAGGTGCTGTTCTTCGACCTCACCTTCTTGCCGCTGGTGGAGGCCATCGCGCCGCGCGTGAAGACCATCCGCCGGTTCGTCGCGATGACTGACCGGGCCCACATGCCGAAGGCGACCAGCATCCCCGGCCTACTGTGCTTCGAAGACCTCATGGCGGACGCTAGCGAACGCTTTGCCTGGCCTGAGTTCGACGAGAACACGGCGTCATCGCTGTGCTACACCTCCGGCACCACAGGCAACCCCAAGGGCGTGCTCTACAGCCACCGCTCGACAGTGCTGCACACCTTCGCGGCGGCCTTGCCCGACGCGCTGAACTGTTCGGCGAGCGACGTGATCCTGCCTGTGGTGCCGATGTTCCACGTCAACGCCTGGGGACTGCCGTATGCGGCCTGCATGGTCGGCGCCAAGCTCGTGTTCCCGGGCCCGGGTCTGGACGGCAAATCGCTGCACGAGTTGTTTGAGAGCGAGGGTGTCACCGTTTCCGCCGGTGTGCCGACGGTGTGGCAAGGGCTGCTGGCGCACGTCGAAGCCAATGACCTCGGTTTCAGAACCATGCGCCGTACGATCATCGGCGGATCGGCCTGTCCTCCCGCCATGATCCGCAGCTTCCAGGAGCGCTACGGCGTGGAAGTGCTGCACGCATGGGGCATGACCGAACTCAGTCCGCTCGGCACCGTATGCAGCCTCAAGACGCGGCATCTGGCCTTGCCGGACGATCAGCGGTATGCGGTGCAGGCCAAGCAGGGCCAGGCAATCTTCGGTGTCGACATGAAGATCGTCGGCGAGGACGGGCACGAACTGCCCTGGGACGCGAAGTGCAGTGGCGACCTGCTGGTGCGCGGGCCCTGGGTGGTCGCTCAGTACTTCCGCGGGGAGAGCGATCCACTGGTGCACGCAGACGGTAAAGGATGGTTTCCCACCGGCGACGTCGCAACCATTGATGCCGAAGGCTGCATGCAGATCACCGACCGCAGCAAGGACGTGATCAAGTCCGGCGGCGAGTGGATCGGCTCGATCGACCTGGAGAACGTCGCGATGGCGCACCCGCGCGTCGCCATGGCGGCCTGCATCGCGGTGGCCCACCCCAAGTGGGACGAGCGTCCGCTCCTTGTCGTGGTCAAGAAGCCGGACCAGGCACTGACGCGCGAGGAATTGCTGGCCTTCTACGAAGGAAAGATCGCCAAGTGGTGGACCCCGGACGACGTGGTCTTCGTCGATGCCATTCCGCTGGGCGCCACCGGAAAGGTGCTCAAGAACCGCTTGCGCGAGATGTTCAGGGAGCACACATTGCCCACCGTCTAGAGAGCGAAAAGGTCTCCAAGCGGACAGGTCCCTTACTCGACAGCATCTTCGTCGACCACCAGCCCCATCATCCGCGCCCGGTCGACGGCATGCCGTCGCGAGCCGGCCGATAGCTTCGCAAAGAGATTCTTCAGGTGCCACTTGACGGTCTCGTCGCCGACGTCCATGGCCTTCGCGATGTGCTTGTTGGAGTGGCCGGCCGCGACCAGGCGCAGCACCTCGGTTTCCTTGGGGGTCAGCAATCCACCCGGGCTCGCCACCGGCTTGCTGGATAGCGCGCGCACCCGCGGCAATGAGGTCGATTCGGCAGCCGGCGGCTGCCGCGCACTGGCAGATTCGAGCTTGCCGCGAAGGGCGAGGGCGGCCGGATGGGCTTCCTCCACGAACCGCAGGCAGCCACGCATCGAAGCAATGCTCAGCGCTTCCGCGAGCAGGGGCAGCGCCCTGTCCGAGCCGGCCTGGTCGGCCGCGACCGCGCGCAAGGTCTGAACGGTGATTGCCTCTCGCACGAAGTTTGCAGCGCGCGCCAGCTCGGCCGCGCCCGACAGTTCCGCCTGCGCGCTGGCACCGTCGAATCGCGCGATAGCGAGCAGCGCCCGCGCGAT
This sequence comes from Variovorax sp. P5_A3, assembly GCF_056400665.1. Classification (NCBI taxonomy): domain Bacteria; kingdom Pseudomonadati; phylum Pseudomonadota; class Betaproteobacteria; order Burkholderiales; family Comamonadaceae; genus Variovorax; species Variovorax sp. P5_A3. Next base: position 68,330 of record NZ_JBFUKW010000024.1, read on the forward strand.
CGCGCAGCGCAGCCGGTACTCCCGCAGAAAGGGCAGGTACTCGGGTTCCTCGAAGGTCGGCGCCAGCGCCTCGAGGGCCGGCATCAGCGCGGCGGCCGACTCGACGTGCCCCTTCCGCGCATGCAGGTGGACCCGCATGGACAGGGCGGCGAGCACCAGCCGGGGCATGGCCCGGTCGTGGCCGTGCGATGCCATGCTGTCGAGCACCCCCAGCGCACGGCGCTCGTCGCCCTGCGCGGCCACGAGCCGCGCCAGGGTCTCATAGGCGAGCAGGATCGCATCGGGAAATACGAAGCGCTCCATCACGTCCACCCGATGGGCGAGCAGGGCTTCGGCGCGCGCAACCTCGTTGCGTTCCAGCAGCGCGGCGGCCATGCCGACCGCGTGCAGGCATGCGACGGTGCTACGGCGGCCCTGCGTCCGCTCCGCATGCGCGAGCGGGCCCTGCAGGAGTTCTTCCACGCGGATCGGGTCGCCCTCCCGCAGCAGGGCCACCGTCACGTAGAGCCGGGAAATCGAGAAGACCAGCGCCAGCGTGCGGTTGTCGGCGGCGTCGGGGGCAGGGCTGGTGTCTATGCCATGCACCTGCGCCAGCTCGCCATTGGCCACCGCCAGCACCGCGCAGGTGTTGAAGTAGGCCTGCCGGTGAACCGGGTCGACCACGTAGTCGGGCAGCGCTGGCCAGGGCGCCATGATGGCCGGGATCAGGCCGATCCGGTCCGCACAGGCCTCGGCACAGGAAGCGACCAGCGCAGCCATGAAGGTCAAGGCGGGCTCGGTCGATGCATCGCGCAGAACCTCGTCCGCGATCCGGCGCGCTTCGGCAGGGCGATTGCCGAGCGCCATGACCCAGGCGCCGGTCAGTCGAAGCCGGAGGTCGCCCGCCAGCGTCTCAGGCGCCAGGCGCGGGATCCATTGCAACGCCTCCGCCAGATTTCCGCTGGTGGCCACCGACCACAGGCCCTGACTGGCACAGGCCTGCGCGAGCCGATCGTCGCCGGCCGCCAACGCATGTCGGGCCGCGTCCGGGAAAAACCTGCGCTGCGCCAGCCACTGGGCGGCATGCAGATGCAGTTGCGCCTTCTCCGCCTCGGGAAGCCGCTCGAAGCGGCCCAGCAGGAAGTCGCGCGCGAGCGCGTGAAGCCGCATCCACCCCTGCGACTCGGTCACGGTGAAGATCGGCGTGTCCGCCATCATCTGTTCCAGCCATGCCGCCGCCATCGGGCTGCCCGTCGTCGCTTCACAGAGTTCACGCGACAGGGGGTCGAGGATCGCGATGCGCGTCAGGAATGCCGCGACGGATTCGGGAAGGTGGTCGAGCAGCGATTCGATGAAGTAACGCTCCAGGTCGCCGCTGCGGGCGGACAGCGCCAGCACGGCAGTGTGATAGTGCGGCGAGCGCTCGATCGCCGCGGCGGCCAGCTGCAGGCCGATCGGCCAGCCCTCGGTCATCTCATGCAGCCTGACGCAGTCGTCGAGCTCAAGGCGCTTGCCGAAGCGCTTGCGCAGCAGGGCGATGGCATCGTCGAGGTCCAGGCGCAGGTCGTCGACGGTAACCCGCGCGCACTCGCCGCGGGCACTCAGCTCGACGGTGGGCAGCACAAGCGGCACGCGGGTGCCGACAACGACCGTCAGGTTGGCGGGCGCGTTCATGAGCAGATAGGCGAGCGCGTTGCGCGCCGTCTCTTGCGGCAGGTTCTCGCCGTCGTCGAGGACGATGACGGTAGGCGCCGCGAGGCTGGCAATCTCCGCCAGCACCGCGGTCAGCGCATCGAGTGCGCGCTGTGGGTCGTCCCCATATTCGAGCGCGATGCGATCGAAGCTCGAACGCCCGCTGGCGGTGCGCATCGCGTGAGCGAGCACGCGAGCAAAGCGGATCGGGCCGTCCTGCGCATCGAGCGTCGCCCAGGTCACGAGCGCGCCGCGCTCCAGCCAGAGCAGGCGCCACTGGATGAGCAACGTGGACTTGCCGAATCCGCCCGGCGCACAGACTTCGATGAACGCGCGTTCCCGCACGTCGTCCCATACCTGGGCCAGCCGGGGGCGCGCGATCACCATGCGATGGGCGCGTGGGGGCGTTGTCTTCAGGACGATGCGGTCTTGGTCCATCGTTGACGAGGCGGCCGCGGTGCCGAGGCCTCCTGCGAATGCTGTTGCGCGCTGAGCGTACCGCGAAATGTCTCGTTCGGCGCCGCCCTTCGGGGCCGCTTGGCCCCCCGTGCTGGGGGGGGTGACGCAGCGCGAGCGCGCATACCTTCGGGTTTTCCCATGGACCACTGGCTCTTCCGAAAGGCAAGCATGAATTTTGAACGCGTGGACACCGGCTTCATGGACGACGACGCGTACCCGTGGATGCCTTTCGCGCCCTACAGCGACCTCGTGATGATCAAGTACTTCAGGGCGGACCCGATTCGCGGCGAGATCATTGCCCTGTTCAGGCTGCCGCCAGGTGTATCGCTGCCGATGCACCACAACACCGGGACCACCATCGTCTACACGGTGCAGGGCAAGTGGCGGCATCTGGAAACCGACTGGATCGCTGGCCCTCGCAGCGTGGTGTTCGAGCCGGCGTCCTCGCGCCACACCCCGCTGGCGATTGCCGAGCAGGAGGGCGACGTGATCGTCCTCAACGTGATCGTCGGGGAGACGCACTACCTCGACGACCGGGGCAATACGTTTGCCATCGAGAACTGGAAGACCGCGGTCAACCGCTACATCGCATTTTGCAAGGCCCAGGGCCTCACGCCCAAGGACATCACCAGTTTCGCAGGCTGACCCTGCCGCCCCCCCGTGGTGGGGGGGTCGAAAAAATGCCCAAAACCTAAAGTCGACCCACTGCTCAAGTTCGAGCGTAACAACATCAGGAGACCCCCCATGAGTTCCATCGGCTTCGATCCCAAGTACCTGCAAGGCGGCGACACGCCCTGGCTGCCCTTCACCCCCTACAACGCGGACGTCGGCATCAAGCTCCTGCACGTCGACCAGTCGCGCGGCGAGATGGCCCTGCTGATGCGCGTGCCCGCCGGCACCTTCCTCGGTGCGCACAATCACCGCGGCCGCGTCGTGCTCTACACGATCCAGGGTGGCTGGCGCTACATGGAGCATGACTGGGTCGCGCGTGCCGGCGACTTCGTGTATGAGACCGCCGGTTCGCGCCACAGTTTCCAGGGCGAAGCCGGCGACGACGCGCTCCTGTTCGTGCTGCTTGATGGCTCGCTGGAGTTTCTCGACGAAGCCGGCAACGTCGCCGCGATCGAAGACTGGCGCTCGATGCTGGAGCGCCTGAACGCGCACTGCAACGCGAACGACATTCCGGTGCCCGAGCTCTCGGAGTTCCCCAAGGCGCACGCCTGATCACGCTCAAGGCAGGAGTCACGAAATGAACAACCAGGCAATGAGCGGTCGCCGCATGGCCGGCTGGGCTGGCCTTCTGGCGGCACCGCTCGGGCTCTTCAACATCGCCACCTTCCTGTCGGTGACCAACGGGAACACGGCGGCGCTGCTCGATCCGTCCTATGCACTCGCCTTGCCTCCCTCGGCGCAGGCGCTGTTCACAGCCAGCATGATTGCCGACACGCTCGGCTTCTATCTGTTGCCGGCGATGCTGGGCGGCTATCTCGCGACCTGCCTGCCCGCCGAGCACCGTGCACGCGCAGCGCTCGCCTGGCCATGCCTGCTGGTCTTCGCGGTCCTCGGCATCCTGGGCGCACTGCTGCAGATGGCGGGCCTGCCCGCCTTGTCGGCGGCCAATGCAGCCGGCTTACCCGGCGCGGGCGCTGCCTGGATCACCATCGTCAACGTTGCGCAGAATGGCTTGTGGTGGTTCGAGATGCTGCCCTTCGGCATCTACGCGCTGCTGTGCGGGTCGTCGCTGCGGGCCGCGAAGTTCGGCTTCGGTACCCTGCTGATCGCCGGCGGCTTCCTCGGGCTGCTCTACTGGGTGCTCACGATTCCAGGCGTGGACAGCGTGGTGCCGGGCGCCGCCGTAGGCGCGGAGGCGGCAGGGCTTTTCGCCTTGCTCACCATCCTGGCATGGGCCTTCATGACGGGTTGGGCGGTACTGCGCAAGGACGCCGGTGCGGCCGATGCGATCGTTCTGCCGAACCCACTGTCGCAGGCCGAGCCTGCCAAGCAGCGCTGAGACAGATCGGCGCCTCGCGTCCAAGGAGTCATCCATGAAGCACCTTCGAGCTTTCTGGCCCGAGATCGCCGTCGCAGCCTTTGTATTGACCGTGGCCGCTTCGTCGGTCATGGTTCCCCCACCGGAACGCGGCGTCGTGCTGGCTGCCGGGATGGGCAGTGTGCCCAGTTACCCCGATGCGCCCATTCGCGCGCGGGCCCTCCTGCCCTGAGCAGGTTCCGGGTCAACCCAGGAGAAATGAAATGAACGTGCAAAGCAACAGCCACGCCGAGGGTCCAATTGGCCTTCGCGACACCTCGAAGGCCAATGGCACGGCGATGAACGTCATCTACCACCTGTCCTATATCGTCGGACTCGTCTTCATCATTGGAGAGACGATCAAGCGCGGGCCGGGCTACTTCGCGATCAACGCGACCACGATGTTCGAGGACTACCTGGGCGGGGCCGTGCTGATCGCGGCCGCGCTGTTCTGGCATCGCCGACATAGCCTGGCTCCGAAGTTGATGTCGGCGGCCTGGGCCTACTCTCTGGGCGGACTCTTCGTACCCTTCTTTGCCCATCTGGAAGCGGCGTTGCGCGGCTACACCATGCGTCCGGATCAGCCGTACCAAGACACCGCCTCGATCGTGATCAAGGGTGTTCTGTGGCTCATCTGCCTGGTCTGCACCTACGTGAGCTTGCGCAGCAGCGATCGGCCCACGGCGGGAGCGGCCCGATGAAACAGCTTCGTCGCAACCTGCTTGGCGCGATCGGCCTGCTCGCGCTGTCGACCACGCTGGGCGGATCATGGGCGCAGCCTGCGGCCCCGGCCGCCAACGCGCAGCCGGCGCCGCGCTCCGCCGCTGCACGTCCGCCGAACCTCAAACTGATCAATGGCCAGTGGTTCAACGGCACGGAGTTCGTCGCCGCCACGATGTACACGCAGGGTGGGGTCTTCCGCGAAAAGGAGCCCGCGAAGGTCGACGAGACGATCGACCTCGGCGGCAAATTCGTCATCCCGCCATTTGCCGATGCGCATCTCCATTGGCTCGCGGGCCCCGGGACGCCGGCCTACTTCTCCGAGGTCGTCGCTGCCACCCTCCGTTCCGGTCAGTTCTATGCGCTCGATCTCGGAGGCATTCCCGAGTTCGCCCCCCGGCTGGATCCTCTGGTGAACCGACCGAACGGCGTCGATTTCATCAGCGCCCAGCAACGCTGGACGGCCGTCGGCGGCCATGCCCCGGTTCTCTACACCACGCTCGCCAAGCGAGGCGGCATCGGCATGCATGCGGATCACCTGGAAAATGCCGCCTACTTCCTGGTCCGGAACCAGGCCGACATCAAACGCGACTGGCCGATCTTCCTGGCGAGCAAGCCCGCGATCGTGAAGCTCGATTTCGTTGCGAGCGAGGAATACGACAAGCGAGCCGACAACCCGGCTTACCTCGGCATGCGGGGCATCAATCCGAAGCTGGCGGCCGAGATCGTGCGCCGCGCCCATGCCGCAGGCTTGCGCACCACGGCTCACATCCAGAACGGACCCGACTTTCATAACGCGCTCATGGCGGGGTTGGACGCAATCGCCCACATGCCGGTCGGCGAGTTCAGCTTCGTCACTGATCCCAAGACCGGGCAACCGGCGCGCAAATTCGCTACCAATCAGAACTATCGCTACGTGATCGCCGAAGACGACGCGCGCTTCGCGGGCGAACACCAGATCCCGGTGACCACCACGCTCGGTCGGCTCGGCAATCTGCGGCAGACGAACCCGGACGAGGTCAGCCTGGTCGAAAAGGAAGTCATCCTGCCGAACCTGAAGATGCTGCGGAAGTACAACGTGCCGGTGTTGATCGGGACGGATGACGTACCGGTTCTCGATGGGCCGAACAAGGGCAAGATGCTGCTCGACGAGGTGGCGTACGTTGCCAGTCTGGGCGTCTACAGCCCGTCCGAAGTGCTTCAGATGGTGACGCAGACGACGCCCCAGTACATCTTCCCGAAGCGGAAGATCGGGTTGCTGCGCGATGGCTACGAGGCGAGCTTCCTGGTCTATGCAAGCAATCCCCTGACGTCTCTCACGGAAGCTGGCGCCGGCCTCCAGGCGCCGGGGGCGATCACCATGCGCTTCAAGCAGGGACACGCCATCACGGTGGCAGGCGAAAAGACTCCGTAAGCGCATCGCGTTTGTCGCTGGAGGATGCCAATGAAACTGCTCAAATCCTTGGGTCTGCTCATGCTCGCCCTGCTATGCGCGATGTCGTCGGCGCGGGCTGCCACGCGCCCACCGAACATCGTGCTGGTGCTGATGGACAACCTGGGCTATGGCGAGCCTGGCGTCTACGGCGGCGGCATCACCCGTGGTGCGCCAACGCCGCGCATCGATGCGCTGGCGCAGCAGGGCATGCGCCTGACCAACTTCAATGTCGAGGCGCAATGCTCGCCCAGCCGCGCGGCGCTGATGACGGGTCGCTACGCGGTGCGCACCGGCAATGGCTCGGTGCCGATCGACACACCGCTGTACGGATTGACGCAGTGGGAAGTCACCATTGCCGAAGCCCTGTCGACCCGGGGCTACGCCACTGCGGCCTACGGAAAATGGCATCTCGGCCACACCGATGGTCGCTTCCCCACCGACCAGGGCTTTGACGAATGGTACGGAATTCCGAACTCATCCGACGAAAGCTACTGGAGCGACAACCCGCTCGTCGACGGCAAGACGGTGCATCCCTATGCCAGGCCGGAATACCTGATGGAAGGGCAAAAGGGCGCCGCGCCGAAGCCGGTCAAGGTCTACGACCTGGAGCAGCGCGCGCTGGTCGATGGCGAGCTGACCCGGCGCGGCATCGACTTCATGCGTCGCCAGAGCAAGGCCGGCAAGCCCTTCTTCCTCTATCTGCCGCTGACCCAACCGCACTATCCGACGCGGCCCAGTCCCGAATTCAAGGGCAAGACCGGCAACGGCGACTTCGCCGACGTGCTGGCGCAGACCGACGCCTACGTCGGCCGCCTGCTGGATGCCGTCGACCAACTGGGTGAGCGCGACAACACCATCTTCATCTTCACTTCGGACAACGGACCGGAAATGTTCCTGCCCAACATCGGCTCGAGTGGCCCTTGGCGCGGCACTTACTTCACGGGCCTCGAAGGTTCCTTGCGCGTTCCCTTCATTGTCCGTTGGCCGGGCAAGGTGCCGGCGGGCGCAGTCAGCAACGAGATCGTTCACGAGATGGATGTGTTCCCCACGCTGGCCCGGTGGACCGGCGCGCAGGTGCCGCAGGATCGGATCATCGACGGCGTCGACCAGGGAGACTTTCTGCTCGGCAAGGCCGAGAAGTCCAGGCGCGAAGGCTTTGTTGTCTATGTCGGCAACGAGATCTACGGCGTCAAATGGCGCAACTGGAAGATGATGAGCAAGGAGGTCGGCACCGGCTACGGCGAGCCCGTCCGCAGCTACGGCGTACCGCTTTTCTACAACCTCCTGACCGACCCGAAGGAGGAGCACGCCGCCGACCCGCGCGTGCTGGAGAACTTCTGGGTGCGCTATCCGGCCGCGCAGGTCCTGGCCGAACACATGAAGTCGATGAAGCAGGAGCCTCCTGTACGACCCGGCACACCGGACCCGTATCTGCCTTCGCCATAGCCCCATCGCTTGCCCGGTTCACCTCGGTCGAGGGCGACAGCATGTCGCACGGGCGTTGGCACCCGCCGATCTCGTCAAGTCATATCAACAAACGCAGGAGAGAACTCGTGAAGAAATCTTTCGTAGCCGCGCTGGCCCTCCTGGGCGGCCTGTGTGCGTCCGTGGTCTCGGCGCAAGTCAAGGGCGTGTACTGGACCACCAGCGGCTATTTCGGCCCCTTCCCGATCGTGGCGCTGATCCCGGGCCTGCCCAAGGAAAAGCAGCGCGACGTCAAGATTCCCGTCAGCATGTTCATCATCGATCACCCCAAGGGCCTGGTCGTGTTCGACACCGGACCCAACGTGGCGGTCGCAGACGGCATGGACAACTGCAAGAAGTACTGGCCGGCGATCTATTGCGAGTTGTTGAGGCCCACACAGACGCGCGCTGACCTCATCGACATGCAGCTGCAGAAGCTCGGCTACTCGGTGGACAAGGTCAAAGTCGTCGTGACCTCTCACACGCATGGCGATCACGTCGGCAACATCAAGATGTTCCCCAACGCCATCCACGTGATGCAGAAGAAGGAGCTCTACCAGGGCTGGTGGCCGGAGAAGTTCCAGGGCCGCGACGGTACCGGTTCGGTGGCGGCATTCGTCATGGGCGACCTGGCGGGTGCGCGCGAGTTCAACTACCTCGAGCTGGAGGGCGACTACGACCTCTTCGGTGACGGCAGCGTGATGATCCTGAGCACCCCCGGGCACACCCTGGGCCACCAGTCGATGAAAGTCAAACTGCCCAGCGGCAAGACGATCGTGATGGCGCAAGACGCGATCTGGCGAGCGGAAAACCTGGAGGGATACCTCGGCAACATGAACTACAGCTCCAACGACTTCATGAAGTCGGTGGATCGCCTGAAGTTCATTCGCGACCTGGAAGACGCCGATCTGCTGATGAGTCACGACGACGTGCAATACAAGGCCAAGGGCGGCGGCTGGCTCAAGTAACTCACCGGGGCGGGACCGAAGGTCGGTCAGCCAGCCCAAACAAGGAGTCTCTTCATGTCCATTGAACAATTCAAGGTCGGTCTGGCTGATCTCTATCAACGCGAGACGGCCGGCGAGGTCGCGCTCACGCGCTTGCTCGAAAAGTACGACACGCCGCGGCAGCAATACGTGCTGGGTTCGATCCTCCAGCTCGAGACCGAGACCAAGGCACGCCTGCGGCCGGCAGTCCTGAGCCTGGGCATCAGCCTGGTGGAGATGCAGACATACCGAGACCAGGGAGACGAACTCGGAAAGGCCATCGACGGCCTGACGTGGGAACAAGCCGTGCCCATGCTGGCAGCGGCCATGTCGAACTTCGTGCGCGAGTATCGCGAGATCGCCAGCACGGCGCCGCCGGAGTACCGCGATCTGGCGGACTCCATGGTCGCGCACGAGGAGTCCATCGAACGCTTCTTCGTCATGGAAGCAGCCGGCGAGCATGAGCACGCGATCGACAGCGTGGTGAGGCAACTGGTGTATCCATTGCCGAAACCCGTTTGAACGTCGACAAGGCATCGAGGCCCATGGTTCATCTCGAAGCGGTCTCCAAGCGCTACGGACCGCGCACTGTCGTCCATGACCTCTCCTTCGACGTCCGAAAGGGCGAGATCGTCGGCTTCCTGGGCCCCAATGGCGCAGGAAAGACGACGACGATGCGAATGATCGCGGGCTTCACGACGCCTTCGAGCGGGCGCGTCACCGTCGCAGGCTTCGACATGGCGACGCAGAACGTGGAAGCGGCGCGCCGGATCGGCTACCTGCCTGAGAATCCGCCCCTCTACGACGTGCTGGACGTGTCGAGCTACCTGCGGTTCGTTGCGAAAGCCCGCGGCGTGCCACGCGTCGAGACCGCTGCGCAACTGGATCGGGTCATCGCGGCGTGTCACCTCGAGGCCGTAGTGCGCAAGGAGATCTACAAGCTCTCCAAGGGCTACCGGCAGCGGCTGGGGCTCGCGCAGGCCCTGCTGGGCAATCCCGAAGTCCTGCTGCTCGACGAGCCCACCGCCGGACTCGATCCCGCGCAGATCCACGAGACCCGCGAAGTCATCCGTGCCTTCGGGCGGGACCATGCCGTGCTGCTCAGCACCCACATCCTTCCGGAAGTCACCATGATCTGCCAGCGGGTCGCCATCATCAACGGCGGGCGTTTGCTGGCGGTCGACACCCCGCGAGGGCTGCAGGAGGCATCCGAGCAGACGGGCAGTGTGACGCTCGACGCGATCGCTCCCGAGTCGGACCTGCGTGAGGCCCTGTTTTCGCTTACCGGTGTGACGGCGGTCGTCATCCGGCCGATGCACGCAGAGGAAGGGCTGCTGAGGGTCCAATGCCAGATCGATGCCAGCGAAGGCGTCGAGGCGCGCATCGCGCGGACCGTCGCCGCGCGCTGGAACCTGCGCCGGCTAGAGCGATGCGAACCCACGCTGGAGAACGTGTTCCTTCGCTATGTCACGCAAGACGGCCGGGCAAGGGACGCGGCATGAACGGACTTGTCGCCATCTACGTCAAGGAACTGATGCAGTACTTTCGATCGCCGATCGCGTACTTCGTCGTCGCTGTGTTTCTCCTGGGAACCGGCTACTTCTTTCTCTACAACATCTTCCTCACCGGGATCGGCACGATGGACTCGACGCTGCAGAACATGGGCATCCTTCTGATCACGCTGGTTCCGATCCTCACGATGCGTCTGTTTGCTGGCGAATACAGCGCACGGACCATGGAACTGCTCATGACCCTGCCGCTTCGCGCGTGGCAGATCGTGCTGGGCAAGTTCCTTGGTGTCATGACGATCTTCGCGCTGATGGTGCTCGGCACCAGCATCAATCTGGTTCCGCTGTACCTGCACGGCAATCCGGAGAGCGGGACGATCCTGGCGGGCTACCTGGGCTTCTTCCTGCTTGGGACGGCCTGCCTCGCCCTGGGACAGTTTCTGTCGGCGTTGACGCAGAACCAGATCGTCGCAGCGCTGGTCACCGCCAGTCTGCTGCTCGGGCTGTGGTTTGTCGGGCATTTGCAGAACTTCCAGGGCACGGCGTTGCTGCGGGACCTGCTCGGCTATCTGTCCTTTGCACAGCATTTCAATGAATTCGTCAGTGGGCTGGTCCGTAGCGAGGCGGTGGTTTTCTATCTCGTCGCGGCTGGCGTCGCGTTGACGCTCAACACCGCTTATCTCGACTGGAGGCGCTGACATGAAGGCGTCCTCCAGATTCGGCATGCGACGCGGTGCGATCGCACTCCATGCATTGGGGGTGGTTGGGATACTGGTCGCGGCGGCCTACCTGTCGGTGCAGTTGCCGTTCCGCGTGGACATGACCTCGCAAGGGCGTTACTCCCTGTCCGAGCCGACGACGCGGATGCTGGAGCGTTTGGACAAACCGGTGCGCATCACCTTCTTCAACGACCCGATGATGCGAGAGACCGTCGACCTCTACCGGATGATCGCGGCGCGCTCGGACAAGATCACGCTCGAACTCTTCGACCCCATGCTCAATCCGGCGCAGGCCAGGATGCGTGGCGTCGAGTTCGCTGGCACCGCCATCCTGGAAAGCGAAGGCCGCACGCTGCGTGTCAACGGTCCGGGCGAGACTGAGATTGCCAACGGCATCCTGCGAATCTCCCAAGGTGTCCAGCAACGCGTGTGCTTCCTCGATGGCCACGGAGAGCCTGACCCGTACAGCCTCGAGTCGCACGATCACATGGAAGGCACGGCGGGCCACGTGCACGGACTGGGCGCGAGGGTCGATGTGCACGAGCGCCACGGCATCGCCAAGGCCCGCCACGGGCTCGAGACGCTGAACTACACCGTCGACAAGGTCGCTCTCCTGAAGGGCGGAAGTTCGCTCGACCGGTGCGCGGTGCTGGTGGTCGCCGGCCCCAAGCAGCCGCTGCTCCCGATGGAGATCGCTGCTATCCAACGGTACCTGACCGATGGTGGCAACGCCATGTTCATGCTCGACCCCTTCATCCGCACGGGGCTGGAGCCGGTGGTCCGGAGCTTCGGCATTGTGCTGGACGACGACCTCGTGATCGACGAAGCAAGCCACTTCTGGACGGACGTCTCGGCTCCCGCTGTCACCGATTACAACCGGCACGCCATCACAGATCGGCTTGCGTTGACCTTCTTTCCGGGCGTGCGTTCGTTGTCGTCAACGCCCGCGCCCGTTGCGGGAACGTCTGTCAGGCCCCTGGCCAACTCCTCCAAGTCGAGCTACGGCAGCGTCAACTCCGAGCGGATAGAAGTCAAGGACGGCGACGGGCAATCAGGTCCGCTCACGCTCATGGTGGCCGCGCTTCGGCGGCCCGAGCTCGTTGCGCCTGCGGAGCTGTTGTTGCGTGATCTTCGCGGCGAGCCGGCGTCCGAAAGCGCTGATGCGATCGGATCCGGGCCGCAAGCCGCGGTGCAGAAGCAGTCCCGCATCGTCGTGGTCGGCGACTCGGACTTCGCCACCAACTCGTTCTTCAGCATCATGGGCAACGGCAGCTTGTTCCTTAACGCCGTGAACTACCTGGCCGCGCAGGAAAACCTGATCGGGCTCGAGCCGCGAACCTACGACGTGCCGCGCGTCAACCTCACGAACCGGCAGATGCGCGCGACGGTCTTCCTTTCGGTCTTCCTTGTTCCGGCGCTGCTCGCATTGATTGGCATGGCCATGTGGTGGAGGCGCAGATGAATCCAGGCCGCACCCGTTCGCGCCTGCTTGTGATCTGGGGGCTTCTGGCCGTGATGATCGCGGTGATCGTGGTCGTCCAGACCGCCGGAGACGCCGGATCGCGGCCGAGCGATCACGACGATGCGCATGTGAGCGAAGGAATTCGCTGGCTGCTGCCTGCTCCGATCGATCAGATCGGCGCCATCGAAATCGTGCATCAAGGCGTGCTCCATCGCTTCGAGCGCGATTCGGCGGGCGCATGGATCTACCATCGGCCGCATGGGGTGGAAGGTGTGCACCATCATCGAGCGGATCCGACAACGGCCCAGACGATCGAGAAGGCGCTGGCCGGGTTCGGCCGCGCCCGAATTGAGCGGACCTTCCCGATCGAAGCAGCGATCGGCGTCATTCCACTGCAGAACACGCAGGTGCGCGACTACGGAGTCACTGTCCCTTCGATCCTCGTGCTGGTGTATGCATCGGGGGGCTTGCAGCCCTGGGTGCAGTATGCGATCGGCGATGTGGCGCCGGACGGCTACAGCCGCTATGTGCTTCCGGTCGGAAGCCGGATGGTCGCAACGATCGCGAACTACCAGGTCAGCAATCTGCTGGACCTGATCGCGGCTGTGGCGAGCGCCGGGAGGTAGCGCGATTTCGGCTCAGGACACTGCGCGATCGACAAAGAGCGCGATTCCGACCGTGAGGATAACGACAGAAGTTGCCATGACGGCGCGTGGCTCCGACTCGCGTTTTCTCATCGTCAGCAGGATCGGCAGGGCTAACAGCACGGCCATCGCCTGTCCCGCTTCGACGCCCAGATTGAAGCTGAGAAGTGACCAGACGAGACCCTCGCTCGGCAGCCCGACTTCGCGCAAGACATTGGAAAAGCCGAAGCCGTGAACAAGCCCGAACACGAAGCTCACGGCCCACCGATGCGAGACGGCCTTTCGCATGAACAGGTTCTCCGCAGCCACATAGGCGATCGACAGTGCGATCGTGGCCTCGACAAGGACTTCCGGCAACGTCACGATGTCGAGCGCGGCCAACGCAAGCGTGATGCTGTGCGCGACGGTGAAGGCAGTGACGATCTTGAGGAGCGACCACAGGTTGCCGCCCCGCAAGATCAGCGCGAGCAGAAAAAGCAGATGGTCGTAGCCTGTGAGGATGTGCTCGATGCCAAGCACGAAGAAGCTGCCTGCGCTCCGAGGCGAGTTCGCTTCCGCCACCTCGATGCGCAGGTCGCGGGCCTGCGTCATGAAGACGAAGGGCTGGCTGCCGCCATGCCACTGCACGTTCGCGATGGTGTGATATTGCGTGCCCAGCACGTCGGGGAGGTTGTCCTGGACCTCCAGTGTCCGAGGAGACTCCGCGCAAGTGAAGCGCAGCTCCAGCGTGACGAGCGCCCCCTCTTGTGGCGGCGGCGTCAATGAAGAGTCACCCGGCGCGCACGCCTTGCCGTTGCTACTGATAGTGATCTTTTCCGGAACCGCCCACAGGAGCGCGGAATAGTCCAAGCGTGTGCCGGAGGCTTGCGGAACTATCTCGACGGCGCCTTGCGAGGCGATGGCCGAGACCGAGAGTTGCAGGCGATAGTGGATCAACTGCCCCTCGACACTGATCGCGGCCAGTCCCTTGTCCACTGTATGGGCCGGCGCGCTCGACACCGCCAGGGTGGTTGCGAGGGCGGCCGCGAAGCGAAGAAATCGATGCATCGCCCGATGCTAGTTTTGGACTGGAAGCTCAGCCCCCCCATCAGTGGGGGGGCGCGGATTCCTGCCAGACCTATCCTTCGCAGCCGATGCACAGCGGGTTTCGCGCTGCAGAGAACGAACGTGGTTGGAGACGAAGATGGAAAAGAGTCGGACGCCAGTGGCAGACGAAGCGACGGCGAAGGAAGGAGTGCTGACTCGGCGCCACTTCCTGGGCACGGCCGCCGGCGGTGTCGTGATGAGCGCTGTGCCCAGCGTGACTTCCGCGCAGGCATCGCAACGTGATGATGTCATCGATGTAGTCATCGTCGGCGCAGGGCTTGCCGGACTCACGGCCGCTCGCGATCTGCGGCGCGCCGGTTGTGAGTCATTCCTGGTTCTCGAAGCGCGCGATCGTGTGGGAGGCAGGACCTTCAATCACGACCTCGGCAATGGCTACATATCCGAAGCCGGGGGGCAGTGGATCGGACCCGGCCAGACGGCAGTCGCGGACCTGGCGCGCGAACTGGCGGTCGACACGTTCACGACGTACTACGAGGGAGAAACGGTTCTTTTGGCAGGGAACGGCCGTGTTGCCATGGATCTTCATGGCACGTTCGGCACCGATCCCAGGATCGCCGCCCAGTTGAACGAAATGGCGCGCTCGGTTCCGTCGGGTTCCCCTTGGAAATCGACGCGGCGCGCTGAGCTGGACGCGATGACGCTCGGCGACTTTCTGGCCAAGCAGCAGCTCAAGCCTGAAGACCAGATCGGCTGGGACATGACGTCCCTGCTGTCCGGCGGCACGCTGCCGGCCAAGATGGGCCTGCTGCATTTCCTGTCGATGATCAATTCGGCCAATAGCAAGTACGAGCAGCTCGATTCGATCAAGGACAGCGCTCAGGAGACCCGCTTCGTGGGTGGATCGCAGGTCTTGAGCGACAAGATGGCGCAGGCGCTCGGGGACAAGGTGAGGCTCTCGTCGCCGGTCCGCCAGATCCGCAACTGGAATCAGGACATCGTCAGCCTGAAGACCGACAAGGGCATCGTGCGCGCGCGGCGCGTGGTCCTTGCCTTGTCGCCCACACTCTGCAACCAGGTCAAGTTCGACCCGCCATTGCCCGCGCCACGTGCCGAATTGCAGCGACGCTGGCCGTCGCATGCCCCGGGACGCAAGACCGCGCACGTCTACGCCAAGCCGTTCTGGCGCGACAAGGGGCTCAGTGGTGGCATCCTGCAGGTCAACGGGCCACTGATATGGGCCTACGACAACTCGCCGCCCGATGCATCCATGGGCGTCATCAATGCCTTTGTCGTTCAGTCGATGCTGCCGGACGATCCGAAGCTGGCTGAGCCGATTCTCTCGGGGATCTTTGCCCAGGCCCTCGGCAAGGAGGCGTTGAAGCCACAGCAGTTTCACGATCTCGACTGGGGTCACGAGCAGTGGACCATCAGCTGCGTCTCTCCGATCCCGCCGGGGTTCTGGTCCCGCCACGGTGAGGCGCTTCGTCCGCCCGTCGGCAAGTTGATCTGGTCGGGAACAGAAACCTCCGACATCTGGGCCGGCTACATGGACGGTGCGGTGCGCTCGGGCCATACCGCAGCGCTGCGAGCGCTCCAAGCCTTGCGAGAAGTCTGATCAGGGTTGCACAGAATGACTCCTTTCAAGAATGTGCGCGCACGTCGTGCGCTCAAGTGGGGCGCACTGGGCCTCCTTGGCATCATGGTGCTGGCGGGCATCGCCTTCGGTCCCATGTTGCTGGGCTACTACCGCTTTGCGGAATCCGTAGAGGCGACCAGCAAGGCGAGCACCGCCGCAGGCGGCGAATGGCCTCGGCGTTCCGATGCATGCCTGCCGTGCCACGGCGTCAACGGGAATCCTTCTTCACCGGGCTACGCGCGACTCGCGGGTCAGCCGAAGGACTATCTGGTTCAGCAACTCAGCGCCTTCGCGAGCGGCGCACGAGCGAATCCCGTCATGTCGCCGCTCGCGATCGATCTGACCGCCGAGGAGATCAATGGTCTCGCAGACTTCTTCTCGTCCCAGCCCCCGAAGGGCCATGCACGCTTTGTCGTCGATGCCGCGCGGGTCAGGAAGGGCGAGTTGCTGGCCAAGTCAGCCGCCTGCGCCGCTTGTCATGGCGCTGAATTCCAGGGACAGGGAACGAATCCACGCCTTGCCGGGCAGGGGAGCACCTATCTTGCCAAGCAATTGCTCGATTTCAAGAGCGGCGCGCGCCGCGACGCTCAAGGGGTGATGGCCAGCATCGCCGGCACGCTACCGGCTGACGATGTCGAGAGCTTGGCGCAATACCTTGCCACGGTCGGTGTGCCTGCCGTTCAATAGCCAGCAGATTCTTTCGAACGAATGAAGACCCAGCGAGTGGTAGATGAAGCGAAACATCAAAGCGCATCACGCGCAGAAGGACAACCATATGCAGCGCCGAAACCCCAGATCCATCCTCCTCGTCGCGGCAATCGCCGCCCTTCATCTGATAGGGGGGTGTACGACGAGCAATCGTGCCGCCGAGGCGAGCACGAAGACAGTACAGCTCTCGGCAACGGGAATGAACGCAGGTCAGATCGGCAAGGCGTTCCTGCGCCCGGACTCTGATGCCACCGTAGTGACCATCGAAGTGTCGGGGCTCAGCGTCGCGACGACATCACCGTTGCAGCTATACATGGCTGTGTTCGAGGGTCGATGTGGGGCCCTTGCGCCAAGTCCCAAGTACAGGCTCGACAAGATCGTCCTCGTGACCGATGCAAACAACCCTACGTCGCTGTCGTCGGGCAGCGGACCTTTCCGCTTGACCAATACAGCGCCTGCAACGTTGACTCAGCTGACCAGTTCGCCCCATGCCCTGGTGGTCCGGACGAGTCCCGCAGACATGAACCGAGAGGTGTTCTGTGGGAATCTTTGAGGGTCGCCGACGTCGCGTGAATTCGGCGTGTGGATGGCAACGGGCGCAGGGAGACATCGCGGGTGAACGGCTGCTTCCTCATGTCGCGAATCGGATCTTCTGGCGAAGCCGCCCCTGGCAGCAGCGAGTTTCTCGCTCCCAAAGCAGTCGTTCAACGCCACAAGATTCGGGCGCTTCGAGATGATCAGGCTTGCTTGGTGATAGGCGGAAGACGATAGGACCCATCCAGCACCGACGTCCTGGGCCCGTAGAGGCGCATGGTCACGTTGAAAGGGCCCGTTGGGGCGGGAAGCCAGTTGGATGTGTCGTCGGGCTTCGTGCTCTGAATAACGATGCTCAATGAACCGTCGGCGCCCGGCTTGAGCCCGTCGGTGGTGCTGCCGATGCTGCAGCGCCCGAAATCGTTCTCGACGAAAAGCATGTCGGCACCGTACATCGCCAGGTTCCAGAAGACCGATACCGGAGGTTGCTCGCCCATGCCGTAACTCAAGACATACCGGGTCGCTCCATCCAGTTTGTCACCGTGCGCATCGACGGCGCAGTTGGGATAGATGACTTGGTCCGACAGTTGCGCGCCGAGTTCGTACTTGGCGAGCGCCGCCCGAAGGGCGAGGTCATGTCCGGCGCGTCCGCCAGCAAAGGTGTACTTCCAACCGTTCGTCGTCTCTCCCGTCGAAGCCCACGCCGCATCGACGATCTGCTCGCCTGACGCGACCGCTCGGGCAAGGCCCCGTTTCGCCGGCTCACCAAGGCAAAGCCATCGTGGCGAGGATGTCCCGGCCTGCGCCGCCATATTCCTCGGGCACGTTCCTTCGGAGCAGCCATGCGACGCTTTCGGGGCCAGAGTCCCAATGCGGCTGGTTTGATGGTTGCCACTCGATGTGCTTGGTCCCCGAGACGGGCCAGGCCCTCAAGCGACGGAACGGCCTACGTCTGCACCCCATTTCGGAACCGGTCGTCGATGCTGAAATCTCCATGGCACCGGAATGACAGGTATCGGAATCACAGCGTTGGTTCGGCGGGTGGCGGCGGAAGCAAACGCTGCAAAGCCAGCCTTCCACCGCTTTGATGGGTGGGCACTGCCCTCCAAGCGGTGGCCCTGGTGAGGTCGAAAACACTTTACATCATTGTGTTTCGAGAATTTCCGTGTAGAACAATGCACCTGCACACAAGGACACAATGGCAAAAACTCAGCCGGTCACACTCGAAGAATTGAGCGAATGGATCACGGACAAGGCTCGCAGGACCTCCGGCTGCACGGGCCTCAAGGTGAGCGTTCAGTACAAGCTGGCGAAGTCCGACCACGCCGGAAAGAACTGGTCCGACTCCCTGGTCGTCAACACGGGCGACTGCAGTATCGACGATGCTTTTGCCGCGATCGTGAATGCGCAGCGCGACGCTATCGGCCGCTTCCACATCTCGTAGCAAAACCTCCGGCCGAGAGGGGCGGAACGCGGAGCGCGCAGGCGTTGATCTCAAGCTCTGACCCTTGCCAGTGTCAACGCCTCCTGCGATTTTGCAGATTCGACCGCGATGGCCTGTATGACTTTCAGGGTGTCGGCGTCGATGCGCAGCTGCCCTTGCCACAGCGCGGACTTGACCATGCTGATGTCGCCGGGTCGGCCTTTATGATTGGGCGCGCACAACTCGAAGGCCTCGAGTCGACCTCGAATATCGAGATCGTTCGGAATCTGATTGAGACGGTCGATCGCCTGCGAAATGGTCATGGACATGTGGTGCCTTTCAGGCGATGTGGAGCGTAGAGTGTGCGGCATTCGCAAACGCGCGTTGTCCTGAATGCCCTTATTTCGCTTCCCGTCGCCTGATCACACGGCCAATGCACTACGATGGCAGCGACCTTGATCTCTGCTGCCAGCGCCGCCAGCGGTTCTTCAATTGTGTGACGCGCCTCGTTCGATCGAACGCGAGCCGTCCTCTGCAACGATGATTTCCATCATCACCCGAAAGCTTAGATCTTGACCGATGAATCGACATTTCATGAATCGTCGGGCACTGTCCGTTTCTGGGTGCCGATAGGCGAGCAGCACGTCGGTGCGAGTGTCGGCAAGGAGACACTCCACTATCGCTATCACCCGACCGGGCGTGACGACACGCCCCTGTCGACCTTTGCCGACCATCTTCAGGAAATCCATGCCGCGGTGCGCCGCCGGGTCGCCAGCGGCTCGGTCGAGCCCGTCATGCTTCGCGATGCGGACTTGCGCGCCTTGCCGACGGCGCCGTAATCGATGACGCTCGACAAGAACTCCCTCATTCTTTCCCTCCTTCGTGACCGCTCGCCGCAGTTTGACTCCGAGCTGGCCCAAGCCGGCTCGGTCTCCAGCGCAACGATGCAGGCGCGCCTGGAAATCCTTCAAGATCAGGGACTCGTGTCCCCCGTTTGACACCGTCGCTCCCGGCGCGGACGATACGGCGACGCCGCAACGACGGCAATGCCTGACGACCAAGGGTAGGGCACGGCTTTTCAACGAAGCGGCCCTCGAGATCACGCTGACATCCTTCAAGGTGCCGGCGCACGGCGTCCGCTTGAAACATCTCTTGGGCGAAAGGTTCTCCCAGCTCGCAAGCACCCACGCCTATCGAAAAGCGGACACGGGAGCACGGGATCCGTCGCGCGCTTTTTCGCGTCCCAAAAATCGGAAATAGGGATCAACCGTTGGCGCGTGCGTGCTCGAGTACCCGCTTCAGTCGGCTGTACGCCTAGCTATTCGTCGCTCGGCGGCAGCTTTCAGGACTGGCCAGCTTTCGAGACTCAAAATCGCTCCAGGATGGCCCTGCGATGCAGAAGCGCGAAGCAGTGTTTCGGCGCGAGTCAGGTCCGCCAACGAACCGTTCTTGATCGCTCTGCTGTGAAGGTCCATGAAAAGCTGGTGCTGCGCATCTGAGTCGCCGAACTGCGCTTGCTTCTCACACTCCGCGATATCCGCCGCATGCAGTTCGGCTGCCTCGGCTTCGTAGTCCCTAATGCCGATTTTCTCGACGCTGTAGAGGTCGATAAAGGAGAAGACCAAGCGACCAAGCTTCATCTCAGCCTCTTCGGCAGACCCTTCACGGAGAACCGCCACCGCGGGACATACCCCGCCAAACTCCTTCGCTCGAATCGCCGCAGTGCTCTCTACATCAGCTGAATAGAAGATGACCTTGCCGAGTTGTTCGTCATAGTGAATCACCAAGTCTCTCTTCTTGCCTGCCATGTGGGTCCCCAAATCGGTGGGATGGGCCATTCTGCTACACAGCGAAGGGCGGTTCTGAGCATGCCGCATGGCCGCATCGGGCCCGAAGCGCCGGGTAGCCGACAAGGCTACAGTCGGCCAGGAGCCGACGGTCGCCGTCACCGCTCAAGCCGCCTTCGTTTAAGCTCTATCGACAAAGTTTTTTGAGGCTTCGCCATGCTCCAAATGCGACCCGGATGTGAGTGCTGCGACCGAGACTTGCCTCCGGATTCAGCCGATGCTCGCATCTATTCCTTCGAGTGCACCTTCTGCAGCGACTGCTCAAACCGGCGCCTCGCCGGCATGTGCCCGAACTGCGGCGGGGAATTGCTGCCGCGCCCATCCCGGCCCGCCGTCAAGCTTGAGAAGTACCCGGGTTCGACCACGCGCGTGTTCAAGCCCGAAGGTTGCGCGGCAGCACCTTGACCTTCACTTCGCGCGCTCGTTCGCGCCGGCCGACTTGTGGTGAAACGTCGGTACGAGCGCTCGTCGACCCGTCCTCGCTAGCCATGAAAATCGAGGAAGCACGCCCCTCCGATGCGCCAATGATTGCCTCCGTTTTGCAAGAGGCGGCGCAGTGGCTCGTCAGCGGTGGCAGAGCGCTGTGGTCGGCAGCCGAGACTAGCCATGAACGCGTCCTTCAAGACACGAGCGCTGGGCTCTACCACGTTGCCCGTGACGGCGAGCACTTGGCTGGGGTCATGAAGTTCGAGTTGGAGGACACCTTCTTTTGGCCCGAAGTTCTGCCGGGCACCTCGGCGTTCGTTCACAAGCTAGCCGTACGCCGAGCATGGGCGAAGA
>NZ_JBFUKW010000025.1:0-152093 GCF_056400665.1 Variovorax sp. P5_A3
GCCTTGTAGCCGGCGATGTTGGCCTGCGAAGACAGCACGTCCATGCTCTGCGCGCGCGTGGTGCGAGGAGCAGCTTCGAGCGCGAAGGCGGTGAGGCCCGCCGTCGCGAGGCGCTGCAGGCCGGGTCCATCGAAGGGGTTGAGCATGCCGATGACGACGGTGCCCGTCTTCATCAGCGCGATCTCGGGATCGTTGGGCGAGCGCACCTTGAGCACGACGTCGGCGCCCAAGGCCCCGGCCTGGTCGGTGATCTCGGCACCGGCAGCCTGATAGGCCGCATCGGTGACGCTGGCCGCGACACCCGCGCCCGATTGCACACGGATGACATGACCCTGGGCCACGAGCTTCTTCGCGGTCTCCGGAGTGACGGCGACACGGGTTTCGCCGGTCGAGGATTCCTTGGGCACGCCTATCAGCATTCGATCTCCTCATCGGCAGGGTCGCGCGCACCCATGCCCGACCCATGGGGCCGGGCACAATACGGCGTCGCAGGGGACCCGCGGCAGCGGGCGAATCCAGGGGTCGGCCGCCCTCAGGCGGTCGCGCCCACCTGGTAGAGCTCGACCCGCGTGCCGTCCGGGTCGGTGACGTAGATCGTCAATCCATAGGGCCCATCATGAAGGTCCTGCTGGAACTCCACGTCGGCCTTCATGAGCTTGTCGCGCAGAGCACGCACGTCGTTGACCTCGAAGGCCATGTGATCGATCTGCTGATGCGTCGCGGTCCGGCCGCCCACGATCGCCAAGCCCTGTCGGAAGGCGGTGAACGGGCGTCCGTCCGCGAGCGGCTTCGCGGGTCGGACCGTGAAGCCGAGCTGATCGACGTAGAAGGCCGTCGAACGCGCCACGTCCTGCACCATCATCAGCATATGGCCGTAACCCAGCGTTCGCGGCGCGGACTGCTGCTCGATCCAGCCGCGCATCTCGCTGGAATCGGAGAGCTCGCAAAAGTACTGCTTCCAGACCTTCTTCGCCGTTTCTTCCCAGTCTCCATTGACGCCGGAAATGCAGTCATTGAGCGCAACCACGTCGTAGTCGCGCAGGTAGGCCTCACGGATGCTGGTCTCGACGCAGGCGTTGGTGGTGGTCCCGGCGACGAACAACGTGCGCGTTCCGAGCATCTTCAGCATCATCTCAAGGCGTGTCTCGTAGAAGGCGCCGAAACGGTGCTTGCGGATCACGTAGGCCGGATTGACCGCTGCCAGCGGCTTGAGTTCGTCGACGATCTCTTCGTCCCAAGTGCCGGCGAGCGCCGAGACCTGCTTGCGGCGCGAGGTGTGGCCCGCGAGCACCTTGCGAGCGCGGCTGGCATCGACCGCGAAGTGCTCCTGGACGGTCCAGATCACGGGAATGCCGGCCGCCTGGCAGCGCGGGATCAAGTCGGCGAGCACCGGCACGATCGAGGACAAGCGCTGGGTGTCGACGCCCGAGATGCCCAGCGTGCCCTTGTCATGAATGAAGGCGTTCTGCAGGTCAATGATCAGCAGGGCCGAGGTGCGCGGATCGAGATTGTTGAGAGTCATCAGTTTTCCTTCATGTCGATGCCGAGCACGCCAGCGCGTCCCCAGCTGTCCTTGGGCGTGTCGTGGATCACGACGTGGAGGTGCTCGGGCTTGCAGCCCGCCTGGTCGACCATGGCCTGGGTGATGGCCTTGACCAGATTGCGTTTTTGGTCGACCGTGCGACCTTCCCAGAATTCGACGATCACGAATGGCATGTCAGTGCTCCTCAGGTTGATAACCGGCCCAGCGAGGGACCGTGGGCGAAAAGCCCGTCACGAAGTCGTTGCCTGCGCGGTCCTCGCCGCGCACCATCCAAAGTGGCCGCGTCGCGTAGTTGACGAGCGGCTGCTCCTCCATCGCGATCCAGTTGGCCAGCGCGCGCCCGTCGCGCACGAAGCTGCTGCTGCCGGGCATATAGCGGATCACGAACAGAGGGCCTGCCGCACGTAACGCGGGCAGGTCGGCGGCGATGGCCTCCAGCGCGACACAGGTCACGGGCTGGCTGGCCTCCGGGGCGATCAGCACCACGACGCCGACGCGCGGCATCACAGGCCAATAGCGGCCTTCGCGCCCCTCCTCGACGAAGCGGCGATAGTCGTCCGGATCCAGATGGAGCTCGGTGTCCCACAGCACGATGTCCTTGCCGATCAACGCTTCGACGCCGTCCAGGATCCCGCTGTCCTCGCACAGATCGAGGAAGCACCAGGCATCGGTCAGCACCGAAGCATGCCCCCATGGGTTGTGGATGCCCGACAGGCGCTCCCGCCGCGGCCATGGCCGCCGAGCCGCGAGTTCGCGCGCCGCCGTCTGCATCGCCTCGATGCGCTGTGCCTGGCTCCGCGTCACCGGCGCCACGCTGCCCGTCCATGGCTCGCACAGTCCGGTTTCCATGGTCAGGTCGGCACGGAAAGGCAGCGACCGCGGCCATAGTGGCCCTCGGCGACCTGGCCGTTCTCGTAGACCACATCGCCCCGGGCGACCGTCATGACGGGCCAGCCCTTGAGCTTCCAACCCTCGTAGATGCAGGTGCCCTTGCCCGTATGGCGGACCGTGCGTTCCTCATCGAGGTCGACCAGTACCAGGTCGGCATCGAAGCCGACCTCGATGTTGCCCTTGCGCGGCCAGAGGCCGAAGCGCCGTGCGGGGTTGGCCGAATTGAGCTGGGCCAGCCGCGACACCGACAAGCCGCGCTGGTGCACGCCGAAATGCAGCATCAGCGGTAATTCCCACGGAAAGGACACGACGCCGGGCAGCTCGGTCCAGAGATCCTCGAGCTTCTTCGGCAGGAACGGCACGTGGTCGGTGCCCAGGCTGTAGACCGACCCGTTGAGAATGCCGCGCCACAGGCCCTCCTGCTCCTCCTTGTCGCGCAGCGGCGGCGAGATCTTCGCGCGCATGTCGAGGTCGCTGTCGTAGGCGGTTCGCGTAAGGTAGTGCTGGCAGGTCTCGACGGTGACGTGGATGCCGCGCGCCTGCGCCTCGGCCGCCAGCACCGGGCCCATGCCCACCGAGGTGTGGACCAGGTGCAGCGAACAGCCGGTGCGCTCGGCCAGAAAGATCATGCGGCGGATGGTCTCCACCTCGCAGAAGGCTGGCCGCGATTCGGTGTAGGCCCCGAGATCCTGTCGGCCCGTAGCCTTGAGCTCGTTCTTCATCCATGAGGCGATCTGCGTGTTCTCGCAATGCACGTTGATCACGCCGCCCGGAATCTTCGCGAGGATGCGCATCGCGGCATAGACCCAGCCATCGGTGGCCGGCACGATGCCGATCGGATTGTCCGGCTCATAGCCGAAATAGCACTTGAACGAGCGAACGCCGGTCTTGGCGACGATCTCGGGGATCTCCGCGATGTGCTCCTCGCGCTGAATGCCGAAGTGGAAGCCGAAGTCGATCACCGAATTCTCTTCTCCGAGCGCCTTACGCTCCTCGTAGAAAGGAAGGTAGGAAGGCTTGAGGTTGCGGATGTAGAGCAGCGCGGTCGTAACGCCACCCGAGGCGGCGGCCGCGGTCTCGGTGCGCATGTCCTCGGCATACGGATACTTCACGCCCAGGTGGCAATGCGGGTCTATCAGGCCGGGCATCAGCACGCGGCCGCCGGCGTCGATCTCACGATGGCCCTTGGGCAGGGCAGTGTCGGCGCCGGTGAGCACGATCTTGCCGTCCTTCACGGCGACCCCACCGTGGAATTCACCGTCGTGCCGCACGACGCGTGCGTTTCGAATCACCAGGTCGACGTTGCTCATTGTGTTTCCTTCAGGATGTTGTCGATGCGTCGCTTCACGCCGCTCCACTGGCTGCGTCCGACGGTGATGGGTGCTCGCGCGCCGAGGCCCCGGGCCCAGACGAACTTGAGCTGGAGCGCCTGCGCCGCCTCGCGGTCGATACCGCCCGGCGGCGCTGCCAGGTCGACCAGCAGCGCATGCGAAGGCAGGGTCTCGAGCAGTTCGCGACCGAGCACGCGCGCCGGCACGCTGCTGATCACGATGTCGGTCTCGGGCAGCACCTGCGCCAACTCGCTCAGATCGTGGGGCTCGGCGCCGGCGGCATAGGCGGCGGCGCGCTGCACCGCGTTGCGCGCTGCCACATGCACCCGGGCGCCAAGCGCCAGCAGGGTGTGGGTCACGAGCGAGCCGATGGTGCCCTGCCCCACCAGGCAGACGCGTGACTTGTGAATCGTGATGTCGGTGTTCTCGATCAGGACCTTGAGCATGCCTTCGACGATGGCCGGCCCGCGCAGCAGCATCAGATCCTCGTCCCACTCGTACTCGTGCAGCGTGATGCCGAGCGCCTCGCAATGCGCCTTGAGCTTGGCGTCGGCCCAGCCGAGGATGATGTGCGCGTTCTTTCGCATCGCCGCCAGCATGTCGCTGTCTGGGATGATGCGCTGATCGCATTGCGGGGCGAAGAGCGCGCCGTCGGGCGTGATGCCGGGGATCGGGAACAACGCTACCTGCGCGCCTTCCAGTGCCTCGGCGGCATTGGCACAGCGGCGCACGCCGGCGATGCCCTGCTCGGGCCATGGAAAGCCGTAGGCGCGCACCTCGGCCCCGGCCGCCAGGGCGCAGCGGGCGATCTCCTGCTCGCGTCGGTCACCGCCGACGATCGCGACAACAAGGTTGTTCCAGTTCATGCAGACCTCACACGTTGAATCAGTTCGGCGCTCGACAGACCGGCGATGCCCATGGCTTCGGCGCTGCGACCGCCCTGTCGGTAGTCGATGCCGACCAGGACCTGCGCGAGCGTGAAGAGCGATCGGGCCACCGGCGTCTCGACGCCGGCGATCGCCGCGAGTTCGAGGAAGGGCAGGAGCCCATGGCCGAAGTCCTCGCGGTAATAGCGGTGCTGCAGCGAATCCGGCGCCTTGATGCGCTGGTTGGCCCCGCCGCCAGCGATCGCGGCGACGAAATCCTGAGAGTCGGTGACCGATGGCTCCACGGTGCCGATCAGCTTCATCTCCTCGACCAGATTGGGCAGACGGTGGCCGAAGGCCGCAGCCACGGCGAGCCGCTCGTCGTCGAGCGCCCGCATGGTGCGAGCCACGCCGGGTGTCATGCCCTGCACATAGAAGGTGAAGTCACCATGCGTGGCCTCGACCCAGGCGGCGCCCAGCACCGAGCCCGGCGGATGGAGCACGAGGTTGGCGTTGGCCAACGCGGAGGCCAGCACGTCGCCCACCGGCGAAGCCCCGGGAAACAACTCGCATGCCACGCGCAGCGCCACATCGCCGGCAGGGAGCGCTGCCGCACGGACCTGCTTGGCGCGGCCGGTCACCGTCACGCTGTCGGACTGGCACTTGCGCGCCACGTAGGTCAGTGTCGAGAACTCGGCGATCGGCGGCAGATCGGAACGCACGCCGCGCCAGGCCTGCGCGAAGTCGAGCGCGCCGCCGGTATGGCCAGGATTCAGCACCACCGGCCGGTCGGACGGCCAGCCGGCCTCGGCCAGGGCGCGCGCCACCGGCGCGTGCGAGAAGGTCGGCAAGGTCACCACGGCGGCATCGGCGCCCGCGATCGCCTCGCCGAGCGTGGCCGTGATCAGCCGCGGCCGCGCGATGCCCTCGCCCAACACCCCCGAATAGCGCACGCCACCCAACGCCTGGAATGGCGCCAGGGTCGCGGCCGACCGGTTCCACAGGATCACTTCGTGACCCGCTTGTATGAGCTCGGCGACCGCGGCGGCTCCGCCGGCGCCCGCGCCCAGGATCGAAACTTTCATGTCTGCCTCGCTGTCTGCTCAATGGGCGACGAGCACGCCCTGGGCCTCGAACATCTCGCGCACCTGGCGCACGAAGTGCTGGAAGCTCGGGTTCTCGTGGATGCCGCTCCAGCGGCGCGGCCTCGGGATGTCGATCGTGAGGTCGAGGTCGACGCGGCCGGGCCGCGGCGACATCACGATCACGCGGTCGGCCAGGAACACGGCCTCGTCGATGCCATGGGTAATGAACAGCACCGTGTTGCGCAGCCGCATCCACATGGTCTGCAGGTCCATGATCATCTGCTCGCGGGTCAGCGCATCGAGCGCACCGAAGGGCTCGTCCATCAGCAGCAGGCCGGGCTCCTGGATCAGCGCGCGGCAGATCGCCACGCGCTGGCGCATGCCTCCCGACAGCTCGGACGGGAACTTGTCGGCGAAGCCCTTGAGGCCGACCTGCGCCAGCAGGTCGCGCGCGCGGTCGGCGTAGGCCTTGCGGTCGAGCCCCTTGATCTCGATCGGCAACAGGATGTTGTCGAGGATGCTGCGCCAGTAGAGTAGCAGGTCCGACTGGAACACCACGCCGGCCTTGGGATGAGGCTTCAGCACCAGGTCGCTGTCGATGCTCAGGCTGCCCGAGGACACCGGCGTCAGGCCGGCCAGCAGCGACAGCAGCGTGCTCTTGCCGCAGCCGCTCGGGCCAACGATGGCGACGAAACTGCCGGGGGCGATGTCGAGGTCGACGCGGTCGAGCGCGAGCACGTCGTCGCCCGAGCGCACCTCGTACGACTTGGAGACCCCTTCGATGGTGACGGCGGCGGCGCTGCTCATCGCGTCTCCTTGCGTTTCATGGCGTGCTTCATCATTTGGCGCTTTCACGGTGGAACGACACCTTGCTCTCCACGAGCGCAAGGACGAAATAGAGCAGCACGCCGATCAGCGAGATGGTGACGACGGTCGCGAAGTTGAGGGTGGTGTCGAACTGCGAGTTCGCCTGCAGCTGCAGGTAGCCCAGGCCGCGCTCGGCGGCGATGTACTCGCCGATGATGGCGCCGATGACGGCCAGCGAGATCGCCACCTTGAGACCGCCGAAGATGCTCGGCAGCGCGGCCGGCAGGCGCACCTTGAAGAAGGTCTGCGACTCGCTCGCACCCATCGAGCGCACCATGTTGACCAGCGCCTTGTCGAGCGACTGCAGCCCGACCACGGTCGAGATCACGATCGGGAAGAACGAGATCAGGAACGCCAGACTGATCTTCGGCGCCCAGCCATAGCCGAGGTACAGCACCAGCAGCGGCGCCAGCGCGATCTTCGGCACCGTCTGCAGTGCGACCAGCAACGGATAGACGGCACGCTCGAAAACCTTCGAATAGAAGATCGCCAGCGCCAGCGGAATGCCCACGATGACGCCCGACAGGAAGCCGCCGAGCACCTCGAGCAGCGTGATGTAGGAGTGGGTGGCGAGCAGGTTGAAGTCGGTCACCATCCGCTTGGCGATGGCCAGCGGCGTCGGCAGCACGAACTCCGACAGGCCGGCCAGCGGCACCGCGAACTGCCAGATCAGGAGGATCGCCACCGCCAGCAGCAGCGACGCATAGCGCTCCAGCGGGTTGACGCGCGGCGACTTCTTCTTCACGGTGCGAACGGCGGGCATGGCGACGATCCGGGGATGCTTGAGTTCAGTCATCGTGGCCTCGCCTCACTGCGTCAGCAGGTCGTTGGTGAAGAAGGTCTCGACCGGCTTCGGCGTGCCGATGGCTTCGTCGGTCTTGAGCAGCTCGAGCGCCTGGGCGATGGTCTTCGGCTCGGTCCAGCCGGTCGGCTTGCCGGGCTGCTGCTCGACGGCCTCCATCGTGGCCCGCACCTGGGCCTCGATCACGTCGGCCGAAGGCCCGCCCTGCCAGGCCTTGGCGATCGCAGCGGCCGCCGCCTTCGGGTCCTTGCGCGTGGTATCGATGCCTTCGTTGACCGCTGCCAGGTACCGCTTCAGCACCTCGGGCCTCTTCGCGATCACCGCGTTGCTCGACACCGCGGCCAAGCCCGGGATCGCAAGCCCGTTCGCCGCCAGGTCCAGCGTCGGGAACTTGGTGCCGACACGGGCCTCGATCACCGGCAGGTCGTTGTTCTTGTAGAGGCTCACCATGTCGACCTGCTTTTGCAGGAATTGCGGCACGCGCGACTGCGCGTCCATCTGCACCTTCTTGACCTTGCTGCAATCGACGTGGTTGACGGCGCAGAAGACTGCGAGGTAGGAGGTTCCGGTCTCGCCGACCGAATGCGCCACCGTCTTGCCCTCGATGTCCTTGGGCTTCAGCACCGGCTTGTCGGGATGGGAGATCAGCACCACCGGCGTCTTGGGCTGATAGAGCGCGATGATCTTGATCGGCATGCCTTTCTGGATCGCCGACACCGCGAAGATCGCCGGCATCACCACCACGTCTTCCTGGCCCTGCAGCAGGGCGCCGAGGGCGGCGGGCGCGCCCGCGCCCTCGCCCATGCGCACCGACAAGTCTTTCGCGGCATAGAAGCCGGCTTCCTGCGCCAGATAGAGATGGGCGTACTCGCCCTTGAGCTTCCAGCTGAAGCGCACGTTGACCGGATCGGCGGCCCACGCAGGCGTGGCCATTGCAAAGGCGGCGGCCAAGACTGCGGCGCGCAACCTGGAGGTCATCGAGTTACCCGAAAGATGGAATCGCATGAATTACCTGCCATTTCGTTGAGGGGTGGACGGGATGGACGCTTGCCGTTGCGGCTCGGCCGGCTTAGGGTTGCATCGCTGCAACTCCAGGCGCCTATTGATCACAGAGTGTGATCACACTTATAATCAGCATCAACCGGGTTAACCCCAATCCTTCGCGAAGCCCCCGATCAGAAGAGAACCATCATGCAAAAAACCGCTGAACGTCCGTCGACCAAGACCGCGGAAGAACCAGGCAAACGCGCGCGAGGGAGCGTGCCCGAGGAAGTCTTTCAGCGATTGAGGCGCGGTCTGATGGTCGGTGCCTTCGTGCCCGGCCAACTCATGAGCCTGCGCAAGCTGGCGAGCAGCTTCGGCACCAGCCCGATGCCGATCCGGGAGGCACTGACGCGCTTGGTGGTGATCAATGCGCTCGAAGACACGGCGAGCGGCTCGGTGCGCGTGCCTCACCTCACGCCCAAAAAACTCAATGAGCTGTTCGCACTGCGCGAACTCATCGAAGGCCTTGCCGCCGAGATGGCCTGCCGCAACGTGACGCCGGCCCTGATCGCTCAGCTGACGTCGATCAACCAAGAACTGCTCGACGCGATCGCGAAACGCCACCTGATCGGCTGCCTGTCATCGAACCAGCGCTTCCACTTCACGCTCTACGAAGCCGCCGGCACCGAGGTCTTCATGCCGCTCATCGAGTCGCTGTGGCTGCAGTTCGGCCCGACGATGTATCTCTCTCTGTTGTCGCCCGACATGCCCTGGGACGCCTCTGCGCACGTTGAAATCCTCGAAGGACTGCAAGCCAAGAAGCCCGCGGTCGCGCGGCGCGGCGTGCTGCGTGACATCCGCAACACCGCCTTTTCACTGGCACCCGCGCTGGCCGCACCGCAGACGACGGATCTGCTGAGTGCGCCACTCGATGACATGTACTTCGGCAACTGACCATCCATCACCATGAAAGACTCCAGCACCATGAGCACGCTCGGCCACGACGCCCGCCTCGAACAACTCGGCATCCAGTTGCCCCAGGCGGTCGCACCCGCCGCCAACTACGTGCCCGCGCGCAAGAGCGGCTCATTGGTGTTCATCGCCGGACAGGTGCCCAACGCGAACGGCAAGGACCAGTACGTCGGGCAGGTCGGCGCAGAAGTGACGATCGAAGACGCCCAGAAGGCGGCGCGCCTCTGCGCGATCAACATCCTCGCGCAGTTGCGCACGGCGCTGGGCGGAAGCCTCGATCGCGTGGCCGGCTGCGTACGACTGGGCGGCTTCGTCAATGCCGCGCCGGGCTTCGGCGAGCACCCCAAGGTGATCAACGGCGCTTCCGACCTCATGGTCGAGGTGTTCGGCGAAGCGGGCCGGCATGCACGGGCCGCGGTCGGATGCAGCTCGCTGCCGCGCAACGTCGCGGTCGAGGTGGATGCAATCTTCGAAATCGCCTGACGTGATCCGCACCGAGCCCCGGGCCGACGCCCGCGTCCCGATCCACGTGCTGACCGGCTTCCTTGGCAGCGGCAAGACCACATTGCTGCGCCACCTGCTGGCCGACGACCAGCTCGCCGACACCGCGGTGGTGATCAACGAGTTCGGCGAGGTGGGCCTCGACCACCTGCTGGTGCGTGAGGTCGCCGAAGACGTGGTCCTGCTGAGTTCGGGCTGTCTGTGCTGCTCGGTCCGCGACGACCTGGTGTCGACGCTCGCCGAACTGCACGCCATGATGCGCGCCAAGGAGATTCCGGCCTTCGCGCGGGTCGTCGTCGAGACCACGGGGCTCGCCGATCCCGCTCCGATCATGCAGGCCATCCTGAGCGAAGCCACGTTGGCGCCCTGGTTCAGGCTGGGTCAGGTCGTCACCACGGTGGACGCGGTCAATGGCGAAGGCACGCTGGCGCGCCACCGGGAAGCGCGCCAACAGCTCGCCAACGCCGACCGGCTGATCCTCACCAAGGTCGACTTGGTGGAG
This sequence comes from Variovorax sp. P5_A3, assembly GCF_056400665.1. Taxonomy (NCBI): domain Bacteria; kingdom Pseudomonadati; phylum Pseudomonadota; class Betaproteobacteria; order Burkholderiales; family Comamonadaceae; genus Variovorax; species Variovorax sp. P5_A3. The sequence continues at coordinate 10,345 of NZ_JBFUKW010000025.1, forward strand.
AGCTCCGCCTGCGAGCTGGTGATCGGCAAGCTCGGCACGCTCAATCCTTCCGCAACGCTTCGCATGTCGGGCGCCATGCCGCTGCCGGCCGCAGAAATCCTCGACGACACCGGGCCCACCTGGGAGCGACCCGGGCCCACCACGCTGCCGCCGCTCGCCTCGACCCGTGGGCCTGCGATCCCCTTTTCCACCGGCCACGACGACGCCATCAAGACCTTCACGGTCGCGCTGCAGCAGCCGGTCGACTGGGCCGCCTTCGTCGATTGGCTCGAGCTGTTGCTCGCGAGCCGTGGCGATTCGATCTTGCGCGTGAAGGGACTGCTGTCGATCGCCGGTCGCGAGGGCCCGGCCGTGGTTCAGGGCGTGCAGCACGTGCTCTATCCGGTCGAGCACATGCCGGCATGGCCCCAAGGTTCCGAGGCGCCCGGCTGGATCGTCTTCATCGCGCGCGACCTCACGCATAGCGCCATCGAGAATTCAATCCGGGGTGTCTACGAAGGGTGACTCGCCTGAAGCCGCTGCCGTGTCGACGGCCTGTCCGTGGCGCAGCAGGATGCGACCAGCCGGGCGCCGCGCCAGCGCATCGTCGAAGGAGGCCGCGGGAACCAGCAGCAGGTCCGCGGCGTCGCCGGTCTCGATGCCGCGCCGGCCGCCGCAGATCAGACCCGAGAGCGCCTGTGCGTCATCCACGTGGGTGGCCATTGCGCCGACCAAACCGGTCTCGAGCATGTCGGCGTCGCCGAAGGGAAAGAACCAGTCCCTGACGTTGTCGGTGCCGAAGCGGACCGCCACGCCGGCCCGCAGGGCCTCGGCGACCGGCGCCAGGTCCCGCACGCGCGGCGAATCGCTGCCACGCGCCTGCAGATCGACCGCCACTTCCAGCGCCAGCGCCGCATCCAGCAGCGCGTCGAGCGATTGCGCCGGGCGCGCGCAAAGAGCGGGCACGGCGCCGATCAGGCTGGCGCCGCGAGCGACCGCGGCGGCGAAAAGCGCCTGCGTCCCAGGATCGGCCGGGTCGGCGGCGGCACTCGCGAATGCGACGATCTCGACGTCCAGCGCCGCGGCGACCTCACCGGCGGCCGCCCGCACGCCATCGATGGCGCGCATGCCGGTCACGCCATCGATGTCGGTGTGGGTGCGGACCGCGGACACGCCGTGCCGCATCGAGCGCTGGAAGAATTTCAGTGCCCGGGCATGGATGTCTTGCGCGGACGCCACCAGCCGCTCCTTGCGAGCCGACGTCACGGCATCGCCCAGCGACGACGGCCGCAGCAGGGGCGCCGCGAAGGCACGGTTGGCGTGCGCGTGCGAATTGACCAGCGAGGGCATCGCCAGCCAGCGCGCCGGCGCCGCGCCCTGCGCCGGCCGGATCCCGGAGACGCAACCTTCGACAAGTTCGAGATCGAAGGCGCCAGCCCGGTCGGCGAGCGCGACGCCCAGCAGGTTTCGCGGCATCAGTTGCCGTTGTCGTAGAGCGTCGTGGTGGTCTCGACTTCCTCGTCGTTGAGGCCCGCGCGCTCGACGGCGGCGGCCGCTAGCTCGCGTGCCTTGCGCCGCAAGGCCGGCTCGTCGACGCTGTGCACCTTGCCGTCGCTGTAGAGGGTCTTGCCATCCACCCAAGTCTGGGTGATCGAGGCGGTCGATGCCGAAAACACCAGTGCCTGCAGCGGGTCGTGGTAGGGCGTCCATTCGACGTGGTCGAGGTCGAACAGGATGAAGTCGGCCTTCTTGCCGATCTCGAGCGAACCGATGTCGTGGTCCCACATCGCGGCCTTGGCGCCGTCGATGGTGGCGGCACGCAATGCCTGCCGTGCCGTGAAGACATCGGGCTTCATGCGCGCATCCTTGAACATGCCGGCGACGATCAACATCTGCCGCATCAGGTTCATGTTGCCGGCGGCCGAGACGCCGTCGGTGCCCAGGCCGACCGTGACACCGGCGTTCACCATTTCCGGGTACTTGCCGATCGCGGTCGCGCCCTTGCCGAGCTTGAACGACGAGCAGGGACAGAACGCCACCTTGGCGCCGCGCCGCGCCAGCAGCTGCACTTCCTCGTCGCTGACGGCCGCGCCGTGCGCGATCACCAGATTGGAGCCGATGCCGCCTGCCCGGTCGATGCGTGTGATCGGCCAGCAGCCGTGCTTCTCCTCGCAGACCCTGGCTTCCTCGATCGAGGTGGCGAGGTGGTAGGTGGTACCGACGCCGAGCCGCTCGGCCAGCTTCTGGGCACCCACGTGCAGTTCGAGCGTGCAGGGTTCCTTGCCTTCGATGTTGACCCAGCAGCGCACCCTGCCGTCCAGCGCGCCGTCGTACTTGCGCACGCAGGCCTCGAGCTCGGCCAGCGCCGCTTCCGCGCTGGGGAAGAAGTGATGGTCTGCCATCTCCTGGGTCCAGCCGCGCGGCAGTTCGGGCGGCGGGTTGTCGGCCGCGTGACGGCCCGTGACGCCGCGGATGCCGGTCAGCTCCATCGCCCTCACCGTGATGCCGGGGTCGTATTGAGACCCCATGTCGATAAAGCAGGTGGTGCCGTTGCGCAGCATCTCAGTGATGCCGAGCAGCGCGCCCCAGTACTCGTCTTCCTCGGTGATGTGCGCGTAGAAGGGCTTGGCCCAATGAAAGACCCAGGCGCGGGTCGTGAGGTTGTCCGGAAACACGGCGCGCGACAGGGTCTCCGACAGGTGGACGTGGCTGTCGACAAATCCCGGGCAGATGCCCAGCATGCGGCCGTCGATCACACGGTCGAAGTGCCCGTCGCGATGTCGATCGGCGACCGCGGAAGCCGGGCCGATGTCGGCGATGCGGTCATTCTCGATCAGGATGCTGGCATCGCGCAGCACCGTGTCATCGGCATCGACGAGAAAGGCGAACTGAAGGTGCTCGATGAGCGTGCGCATGGCGAATGTCTCCTGTTGAATGAACTGATGAGGCTGCGTCTCAGCCGTTCACGACCAGCAACTTGTCGGTATCGGCATAGTCCGACAGCAGCTCGCAGCCGTTGGCCGTGACCAGCAACATGTCCTTGTTCTGCATGCCGAATCCATGGCCCGTTTCATAGCACAGAGGCTCGAAGCCCAGCACCATGCCCTCCTCGATCACCGCATCGCTGCCAGGCCTGCCCAGCACGGGTGTCTTGCCGAGATAGGGGTCCTCGTGCAAGTGCAGGCCGATGCCATGACCTACGAAGGAGATGGGCGGCAGGTCCAGTTCGGCCAGCTTGGCGATGAAAGCGTCGTAGATCGCGCGACAGCTGGCACCCGGCTTGACCATCTTCATGATCTGGTACTTGCAATCGACCAGGTGTTGCCAGATGGCCTCGGCCTTCGGCGGTGCCTCGTGCACGACCGCGGTGCGACAGACGCCGGCCTGGTAGCCATCGATGACCGAGAAGATCTCGACCCGGCAGACATCGCGTGGTTTCAGCCGACGGTCACTCGGGCCGACGTTGGGCAGCACGCTGCGCTCGCCGGTCGCGATGATCATGAGCTTGAAATGCTCCGCCCCCAGCGCGTAGACATTCCGCGTGAGATGCCCGGCGATGTCCAGTTCCGAGTCGCCGGCCTTGACCGAGGCGAGCGCGTCCGTGATGGCCTGGTCGGCGATCCGCGAGAGCCGCCGAAGCAGCGCGATCTCGTCCGGCGTCTTGATCTGGCGCAGGCGGGCGAGGATCTGCTCGCAAGCGACAATGCGGGCCTCGGGCAGCGCCTTCTGCAGCCGGGCCAGGTCCCCGGCCGGCAGGTAGTCCATCTCGATGCCGATGCGTGCCCTGGCCAGGCCAAGCGAGCGCAGTTGGTCGGCCAGCACCACCATCGCGTCGTCCGTGAACTCGGCCCAGATTCGGGTCGGCACCTCGGGCGCATGGCGCCGCACGGTGCTGGCCTCCATGTCGACCGAGAACAGTTCGGTGCGACTGTCGGCCGTGACGATCGCCATCGCGTGGCGATGCCGGATCAGCGGCTGCGAGGGCACGACGAAGCCGGTCGCGTAGGCATAGTTTTCAGGGGAACACGACACCATGGCGTCGAGTTGATGGTCGGCGATCGCCTTGATCTGCCGCTCGATGATTGCTTTGCGCATCTGGAACCTTCGGTGGTGGAGTGTGGGGGAATGCGGAGCTCCGCCTTCAGTCGTGGACCGTGTACTTTTCAATCTTGCCGAGGTCGACCTCGATGCCCATGCCAGGCGCGGTGGGCACTTCGATGCCGCCATCGACCAGCTTCATGGGTTGGGCGATCAGGTCGTCGCGGTAGTAGATGCCGCCGATCTGGCCGTTCTGCCACTCGGCCGGCGTCGATACTGGAACCACGCAGGACAGCGTCGCGGCGGGCGCGGCCGCGGCCAGATGAATGTTGGCAAGGTTGCCGACGCCGGTCTCGACCGAGCCGTTGACGTTGCAGATGATGCCGGCGGCGCGGCACACGGCCGCGACCTCCATTGCCTTGTAGAGCCCGCCCGGCTTCGTGCTGTAGATCGAAACGATCTGCGCCGCGCGCCGTTCGCTGATCTGGATCACGTCGTGCGCATTCCAGGCCGACTCGTCGGCCATGACTGGCGGGTCGATGGCCCGGGCCACCTCGGCAATGCGCTCGATTCCCATGACCGGTTGCTCGACGTACTTGAGGCGGTAGGGCTCCATCGCGCGCACCGTGGCAATCGCCTCACCGGGCGTGGCATAGCCCTCGTTGGCGTCGACGCAGAGTTCCACGCCATCGCCCACGGTCGCGCGGATGGTGCGCACTATGTCGATGTCGCGCCGGGGGTCGCCGCCGATCTTGATCTTGATCGTCCGGATGCCTTCCGCTGCCGCCTGGGCGACCTCCTTCTCCGCTTCGGCAACGGAGATCAGGCCGATCGAATGCGTGACCATGATCCGGGATCGCGCCTTGCCGCCGAGCAGCACGTGCACCGGCACGCCCAGCCAGCGGCCCGTCAGGTCGTAGGCCGCGAAATCGAGCGCAGCCTTGGCATAGGGGTAGCCGCGGATGACGACGTCCATGCGGGCGTGCATCTCGGCGAAGTTGCCGAGTTCGACGCCGACCAGCGCGGGCGCCAGGTACTTCTCGATCACCGTCTTGGCAATCAGCGTCGATTCGCCGAAGTAGCGGCCGAACTCTCCGCCCCAGTCCTTGAGCGCAGGCGCCTCGCCCCAGCCGACGCGGCCCTCGCTGTCGACCATGCGTGTCAGCAGGTAGCGGCCGATCGGCTCCGTGAGACCGGTCCATTTGTGTTCGCGTCGCGTAGGCAGTTGGACCAGCAGCGTCTCGACGGACTGAATCGTTGGCATCGTTGAACTCCTCGCATGGGTGGATCTGAACGCCGCAGTGAGCCTGCATATTGCGTGTGATCACAGTGTGTGATCAAATATTGTGATTGTCAATAGCGAATGCCTTGGCAGAATCGAAGCGCAGCGAAACCAGAGGAACGCCCATGCTTGTGGAGATCACCAACTACTACGCGCTCGAAGGCCAGGTCGAAGCCGTGCTCGCCCAACGCGTACGCGCGAGCGAACTGAGAGTGCGGCTGGGCTTGCCACCGGGTCGCATCTACCAGAAGGTGGAAGGCGCGGGTCCGGACGTGCGATGGGAGTGCATCTTCGAGACGCGCGCCGCCTTCGACGCCGACATCGCCAGCCGCGCAGCATCCATCGAGTTCACCCGCATGCGGCAGGAGATGCACACGCTGCTGGAGAAGTTCGAACGCAATCTTCAGGAACTGGTTGGAGCAAGCTGGCCAACCGACGTCCCGTCGAATCGACTCTTCAAGAACCGACCTGAGGTGCTTTCTAGAGCGGCTTTTTTGGAGCGGGACAGCGCCTCCACGTATCTGCACGGCGACTGCACAAAAGGCTCGCCTTCTGAAGCGGAGGCAGCACGCACCGCGCTGGGCGCTCTTCCCAACAGGCGCTGCAGGCCGAGGTAGCTGCGCACCGCGCCGCCGCCGCCGCCTGGTCGCGCGAGCATCAAGCGTCTCAGGTCGAGCTGGCCATCCTGCGCGAGCGCGCCGCCGGCTTCGAGCAGCGGGCAACCGACTTCGCCTCCCAGCTTTCAGCGCCACCAGGAGCAGTCGGAGCGCGAGATCGCACAGCTCCACGAGAGCCAAGCTTCGTCGATGGCTGCGCTGCGCCAGCTCGAAGCCCACCGACAAGGCAACGAAGCCGCACCGCCCTTGCGCCCCGGAAAATCGTCCAAGTGAGCTCCCTTCTTTGGGTTGCGGTGTTCGGCCAGCCCATGGAATTAGATAGCTTTTCGGGGGCAAGCTCATTTGGCCCTATCGCGCTATAGCCACGGCTGACGCGTGTCCCATCTCCGCAGCAATGATGGGGCAGCCGATGTCAACGAATTCGGCAATCCTCAGCAACTTCACGATCGCGCCCGAGTCATAGTTGGCGAACGTTGGACGGGTCCAAGGGCAAGAAATCCACGTGCAACCAATCCAGCGGCGCGTGGACTTGTCGCAGGACATGCTGGCCCAGTCACAGACCGCGCCCCTGCCCCCTCGGGCATCCGAGCTCGTCACTGCTGCATTTGCTCCGTACCGGTCTGTATCGGTCAGCACGAGCGCCAGGGGCCGCTTCGGAAATAGTGCGGATCGGCAACTACGACTCGTTCACTTGCAACCCTTACCTGTGTCCTGGGATGGTTCGTCGGCGTGGAAGAATCCGGCCTCCTTGAGGTTGCGCAGCGCAATATCCAGGATTCGCGCCGTTGTCTCGCTGCGGTGGTGCGCTCTGCCGTCGAGCCAAGCAATCATTCTTTCGGCCAGAATGTCCAGAGCAGATCTGCGGCAATTGGGGACCGTGATGAATGGGCATGGGAAAGAAGCTAGACGCCAGCGAGTGCGGCATGGCGAACCCGATCATGTTCCGCGCCGCAGTTGAATACGATCGTGAGATCGCGCGCATCCGCTGCGACGCCTCGAGCATCTCGAATGCACGGGAGTGCAGGGTCTTTCCGGCCAGGGTGCGCCGGATCGGCGAACGGCTGCGGTCCACCAGGTCTGTGCCCGCCCAGTGCTCCAGCGCCCGAATGCGCCGGGCAAAAGCGGATTGCTTCGTGCGGCGCAATTGCGCGGGGGAGATGCCTGTGGCTTGTGCTTGCGTGACTATGCAACCAATGCCGCGGACAAGGCCTGTGCCAGATCCTCTCGCAAATCGTCAACGCTCTCCAGGCCGACCGAAAAACGCAGCAGATGTCCGGCATAGCTCTGCTTGCCGCTGCGAATGCTTCCCATGTCATAGGGCATGACCAGGCTCATGGGTCCGCCCCAGGAGAGGCCAATCCCGAACAATTGAAGACCGTCGCAGAAGGCATCGACTTGCGCGGGGGTACGGGATTCGTCGATGAGCACCGAGAAGAGACCGGCGGCTGCGCTGCAGTGCGTTGCCCAGTGCTCGTGACCAGGGCAGGATTCCAGAGCGGGATGCAGGACCCTGCTGACGCCGTCCTGTCCGGCCAACCAGGAGGCAAGCGCTCGAGCCGTAGCGTCATGCAGGTCATAGCGAGCCTTGATGGATGCCAACCCCCGCAGCACCAGCTCCGCATCGTTGGCGCCCACGCCCATGCCCAGGTCCAGGTAGGCGACGCGGAGCTTGTCGTGCAGCTTGTCGTCGTTGGTGATGATCGATCCCATCAGAACATCGGCACCGCCTGAAGGGTACTTGGTCAGCGCGTGGACGCTGATGTCCACGCCCATTTCGAAAGGGGCGAAAGCGATGCCCGCACCCCAGGTGTTATCGAGCCCGACGGCCGCGCCCGCCTTCTTGGCCGTTGCCACCAATGCGCGAAGGTCCGGAAATTCCATGGTGATCGATCCTGGCGCCTCGACCCAGACGAGCTTGGTACGCCCGCTGAGCTTGGCCCGCAGATCGGTGACGTCCAAGGGGTCGTAGCACTGATGGGAGATGCCCAGCTGTGAGAGGGTCGCACGTGCATGGCGCAGCGAGGGCCCATAGACGTTGCTGGGCAGAAGCACCTCGTCGCCGCTCGACAGCAAGCTGAGGTTGACCACGGCAATGGCCGCTTGCCCGCTCGGGCAGAGCAGGCAGTGCCTGCCGCCTTCGAGCGTACACAGGCGCTGTTCAAGCGTGTACGTTGTCGGCGTGCCATAGAGTCCGTAGCTGTACCCGTCGCGGTGGCCGAATGCCTTGGCACGTTCGCGCACCGTTGCCGCGTTGGGGAACAAGACCGTCGATCCCTTGAACACGCCCGGGGGAACCGCCTGATAGTCGGCCGGCGGGAGGTAGTCATGGTGGATCAGCTTGGTGCTGATGTCTTTAGACATGGCGAAAAACTCTTCTGCAGATCGGGGTCTTAAATGTATCGAATCAGGAGGCTACCGCCCCTGCGCGGAGCTGGGGAAATTGCATGTCGGATTGCGTCTATGTGGCAACGCAGCACGTCGCGAAGCCACGCTGCGCAGCCTGTAGCCGCCGGGACTGGCCACGTCACGCTCACGCCGATCGCGCCGCGCCTGAACTCAAGACGGATTTCTCGGCAGCAAGAGCAGCAACTGCAACGATCGCTGGCGCTGGCGCCGAGGTTGGCGGTAGCGGGGACGACGATAGCGAGATGAACTGACGGCGCCGTCTGAATGAAATTACTCGCCCAGATACGCTGCACGGACCCGCGGGTCGCTCAGCAGATCCTTGGCGTCGCCCGTCATCGTGATGAGGCCTGACTCCATCACGTAGCCGCGGTCGGCCAGCTGCAGTGCGCGGTTCGCGTTCTGCTCAACCAGCAGGATGGTGACGCCCTGCGCGGCCACGGTCTGAACCACCTCGAAGATCCTGTCGCACATGATCGGCGACAGGCCCATGGTGGGCTCGTCGAGCAGCAGCACATTGGGCCGCGCCATGAGCGCACGGCCCATGGCCAGCATCTGCTGTTCGCCACCCGACATGGTGCCCGCGAGCTGGTCCTTACGCTCGCGCAGGCGCGGGAAGGTCACCAACACGCGTTCCATGTCGCTCGCGATCTCGGCCTTGTTCTTGCGGATGTATGCACCGATCTGCAGGTTCTCGGTGATCGTCATGCGCGTGAACACGCCGCGGCCTTCGGGCACCATCACGAGGCCTTCGCCCACCAGGTCCCAGGCGCCGCGCCCCTTGATGTTGCGGCCCAGGAATTCGATGGTGCCGGCACCCGCCGGCAGCGTGCCGGTGATCGCCTTCATGGTGGTGGTCTTGCCGGCGCCGTTGGAGCCGATCAGCGAAACCAGCTCGCCTTCGTGGACCTCGAAGTCCACGCCCTTCACCGCCTGGATGCCGCCGTAGCCGACCTTAAGGCCGCTGACCTTGAGCAGCGTCCTGCCAGGGGCGTCGGCCGCGGTCTTCCGCGGGGTTGCAGTTGCCGTTGCCGTTGCCGTCGTTGTTTCTTCTGCGCTCGTCATCATCGTTGTCGCCATTTCAGTGTCCTCCGGTGCCGAGGTAGGCCTCGATCACCTTCTCGTTCTTCTGCACGTCGTACGGCGTGCCTTCGGCGATCTGCTTGCCGTAGTCGAGCACGGTGACGCGGTCGCACAGGCCCATGATGAGCTTGACGTCGTGTTCGATTATGAGAATGGTGCGGTCGTCCTTGCGGATGCGGTCGATCAGCTCGCGCAGCAGCACCTTCTCGGTCGAGTTCATGCCGGCGGCGGGCTCGTCGAGCGCGATGAGCTGCGGGTCGGTGGCCAGTGCGCGCGCGATCTCGAGCCGGCGTTGGTCGCCGTACGACAGCGTGCGCGCCTTGTAGTCGGCGAACTTACCGATGCCCACATAGTCGAGCAGCTCGTGTGCGCGGTCGGCGATGGCTTTTTCCTCGGCCTTGAAGCTGCCGGTGCGCAGCATCGCCCCGAACACGCCCGAATGCGTGCGGATGTGCCGCCCCACCATGACGTTCTCGAGCGCCGTCATTTCGGAGAACAGGCGGATGTTCTGGAAGGTGCGCGCAATGCCAGCCTTGGCCACTTCGTGCACGGCCGTGGGCTGGTAGGGCTTGCCGGCCAGCTCGAAGCTGCCGCTGTCGGGCGTGTAGAGCCCGGTGATCACGTTAAAGAAGGTGGTCTTGCCGGCGCCGTTGGGGCCGATGAGGCCGTAGACCTGGCCGCGCTTGATGGTGATGCCGACGTCGGACAGCGCCTGCAGGCCGCCGAAGCGCTTGGAGATTCCGCGGACGTCGAGGATGGTATCTGTCGTCATGTTGATTTTCTCCTTCGGCTCACGGATTGATCGACATGGGGCGATAGGCCGCACCCGGCAACTCGTCGGCGCGCGTCTCGATGCCCGGCGCGTGGGTCTGCACCGAGGCTGGCGCCACCGGTGCGCCGGGGGCCGCGGCCCCCTTGCGCTGCAAGGTCTTGCCATGCTCGGGCGAAGGCCAGAGGCCGCGCGGCCGCACCAGCATGATGATGATCATGGCCAGCGCGATAAAGAGCTGGCGCAGGATGGACGCGTCGAGACGGCCGTCGGTCATCGCCTGCAGCGGGCCGGCCACATAGCGCAGCACCTCGGGCAAGGCGGCCAACAGCACGGCGCCCAGGATCACGCCCGGCAGGTGGCCGATGCCGCCCAGCACCACCATGGCGACGATCATCACCGACTCCATGAGGCTGAACGACTCGGGCGAGACGAAGCCCTGGAACGACGCGAACATCGCACCCGACACGCCGCCGAAGCTGGCACCCATGCCGAAGGCCAGCAGCTTCATGTTGCGGGTGTTGATGCCCATGGCCTTGGCCGCGATCTCGTCCTCGCGGATGGCCATCCAGGCGCGGCCGATGCGCGACATCTGCAGGCGGTGCGAAATGATGATCGTGGCGACCACCAGCGCAAGGAACAGGTAGTAGTAGAGCGTGACCGAGGAGATCGAGAAGCCGTCGAACTTCCACGCCTTGCCGAGATCGAGCCCCCAGAATTTGACGGAGTCGATGGCGGTGATGCCCTTCGGTCCGTTGGTGATGTTGATTGGCTGGTCGAGGTTGTTCAGGAACACCCGGATGATTTCGCCGAAGCCCAGCGTCACGATGGCCAGGTAGTCGCCGCGCAGCTTGAGCGTGGGCCCACCGAGCAGCACGCCCAGCATGCCGGCCACCACGAGCGCGAGCGGTATCACGATGAGCAGCGAGGTGTGCAGCCCGTTCGGGAACATGGCCTTGAACCACGGAAAGGTTTCGGACAGGTGCGACGAGCCCATCAGCGCGAAGAGGTAGGCCCCGATCGCAAAGAAGGCCACATAGCCCAGGTCGAGCAGGCCGGCGTACCCGACGACGATGTTCAGGCCGAGCGAGAGCATCACGTAGAGCAATGCGATGTCGGCGATGCGCACCCAGGCGTTGCCCTGGCTTTGCAGGAAGATCGGCAGGGCGAGCACGGCGACGACGCCCAGGATGTAGAGCGCGAGGTTCTTGCTGTTCTTCATGGTGTGCTGCTCCTCAGGCCCGATCCGCCACGCGCTCGCCGAGCAGGCCCGAGGGCCGCAGCGTAAGCATGACGATCAACACGATGAAAGCGAAGATGTCGCTGTAGTGGCTGCCTAGCACGCCACCCGTGAGGGTGCCGATGTAGCCGGAGCCGATGGCCTCGATCAGCCCGAGCAGAATGCCCCCGACCACCGCGCCGGCCAGGTTGCCGATGCCGCCGAACACCGCCGCGGTGAATGCCTTGAGGCCGGGCAGGAAGCCCATCGCGTGCTGCGCGATACCGTAATTGGAGGCGTACATGACGCCCGCGATGGCTGCGAGCACGGCACCGATGATGAAGGTGGCGGAAATGACCATGTCGGGCCGGATGCCCATCAGCGCCGCGACGCGCGGATTTTCCGCAGTGGCGCGCATCGCGCGGCCGAGCTTGGTGTAGTTGACCAGCCACATCAGCACCACGAGCGAGAACGCCGTGACGCTCAGGATCATGAACTGCGTGGGCGAGATCACCGCGCCGCCCACCTCGATGGGCGTGGTCGACAGTAGATTGGGATAGGCCTTGTTGGTGGGCTTCCAGATGATCATTGCCAGCGTCTGCAGCAGGATCGACATGCCGATGGCCGTGATGAGCGGCGCGAGCTTGGGGCTGTTGCGAAGCGGCCGGTAGGCGACCTTCTCGATCACGAAGTTGAGCGTGGCTGCAACGATGCAGGCGATGATCAGCGCGATGATGAGGACCAGCCAGCCGGGCGTGCCGGGCATGGATTCCTTCATGAGCCCGATGATGGTCCAGCTCGTGAGCGCTCCCACCATCAGCACTTCGCCGTGCGCAAAATTGATCAGGTTGATGATGCCGTACACCATGGTGTAGCCCAAGGCTATCAAGGCATACATGCTGCCGAGGACCAGACCGTTGATAACCTGTTGGAGCAGAATTTCCACGTGGCAATACCTGGCGTCGAGCGCGCCATGTCTCCGTATTAATATGTATATTCAGGCGAGCTCACCGAACTCCAGAGCCCGTCGCCATAGATCTCGATAACCGTGCGAGCCCGCGACGACTCGCACAGACTCTCAGATCGCCTTGGGTAGTCGTTGAGCGGCCAGCTCGGCGAGGTAGCGGGCCCCAACGGGAAGAATGCTGTCGTTGAAGTCGTAGGCGGCGTTGTGCAGGGGTATGCCACCTGGCTCTCCCGCTACCCCATTCCCGATGAATGCAAAGGCTCCAGGGACGACCTTCAAAAACGCGCCAAAGTCTTCTGAACCAAGAATCGGCGGAGTGTTGTTGTTCACATTTTCACGACCAACGACTGCTGTGGCGGCTGCGACAGCCCCCCGGACCTGCACCGGAGAGTTGTATGTCGGCGCGAACTCATGCGTGTAGAGCACCTCACAGTCAACGCCGTTCGCCGCCGCGATGCCCGAGCAAATCTCACGCATACGCCTTTCAATCATTGCCTGCACAACGGGCGTATAGCTTCTTGTATCGCCTTTGATGGTGACATTGGACGGGATGGCGTTGCGAATTCCATCTGTGAAGAACTCGGTACAGGACACAACTCCCGATTCCGAAGGGTCCAGCGACCTTGCAACGATGGTCTGCAGCGCTAGAAGAATCTGCCCGGCGACTATCAGCGGATCCGTCGTGAGATGCGGTGCCGATGCATGACCGCCGCGGCCTTTAACTGTGATGACGAAGTTGTCCTCGCTGGCCATGATCCCTCCTTCCCGGATCGCGATCCTCCCTTCTGGAAGGCCTGGCATGTTGTGCACAGCGAAGATCTCGTCGACCGGAAAGCGTTCGAACAAACCATCGTCGATCATCGCTTTGGCGCCACGGCCATGTTCTTCGGCGGGCTGAAAGATGAAGCGAACGGTTCCGTTGAAATTTCGGCGCTCCGTTAGTAGCTTTGCCGCACCCAGAACCATCGCCATGTGACCATCATGGCCACATCCGTGCATGCAACCATCGATGCGAGAGATGTGCTCGCGCCCCTCCGCAACCTCTTTCATAGCCAATGCATCCATGTCGGCGCGAAGGCCAACTACGCCCGGGCCGCTTCCCACTTGCAGGTTCGCCACAATGCCTGTCCCCCCGATTCCTCGATGAACCTCCAGCTGCAGCAGCTCCAAGGTCGTCGCAAGCGTGTCGGAAGTTCTTCGCTCATTGAACCCCGTCTCGGGGAACATATGGAAATCGCGACGCCACCGCATCAACTGATCACCAAACTCATTCTCAGAATACATAGCGAGCTCTCCTGTAAGCGGAAACTTTGGAAATTCAAAGGGCCATCGCTGTGCGAAGTAAACTGGCGGAGCGAACTCTCCCCACATGCTGCGGGGCGTAGATGCCCAAACGCTCGCCTGCCCGAGAAACGTTCATGCAGAACGGCCTTGAGTACGTTATCGCAGTCGAAGTGGTGGAATTTCCCTATGATGGCCACCACGACGCAACGTCCATGCGAATTCTGATGTGGCCGTCGAATGGCTCAATGCGGTTTCGAAGTCACTCGCGCAAGCTAACTCATCAATGATGCGCTAGGTACAGCGTGCCGGAGGGAAGCGTGGCGCGGAGTTGCGAACGTCCCGAAATACCTAACGTGTGACGAGATCGGCTTCGATTTCACGCATCTCACAGGCAACTAGCACAGTGATATCTGCAGCTAGCTGCTCCCCGCATCGGCGCCAGTGGGGGCGCTCACGGGATCTTTCAAGGCACTGCTCCACATCGGCTTCAGGTCCGACGTCACCAACTCGCGCTCGCCCAATCTGAGATCAGTGGCTGATCAGAGTCTCCCTAGTCCTTCAAGATGGTTGCTGTTGGTTTGTGGATGGACGGGAGAGTCAGCATAGCGACGGGCCGGCGGCGGAATCATTGCAGGCGGCGTCGAGCGCGTCCTGGTCGGCCTGGGCCTGGCGCCATAGCACCTTGCCAGTGGCGCTGCGGGGCAACTCTTCCACGAGTTTGACCTCGCGCGGGCACTTGTATACAGCCATGTGATCGCGCGCCAAGGCGATGATGTCCTCGGCGCTGGTCTGGTACCGGTGGCTGTCGCGCAGCACCACCAGCGCCATCACGCTCTCGCCGCGGTAGGAGTCGCGCGTGGCGATCACACAGGACTCCTTGATCGCGGGATGCCGGTGCAGCAGGGCCTCGACCTCGGCCGGCCAGACCTTGAAGCCGCTGGTGTTGATCATGCGCTTGAGACGGTCAGCCATGAAGAAGAAGCCGTCGGCGTCGCGCCGGCCCAGGTCGCCGGTGCGGAAGTAGCGCACGCCTTCGATCCCGGTGAAGGCGTCGGCCGTGGCCTTGTCCTGGCCCCAGTAGCCGAGGAACACCTGCGGGCCGTGCACCAAGACCTCGCCCACCTCGCCATCGGGCAGGGGCTGCAGCGTGGTCGGATCGACCACCAGCGCACGGGTGCCGATCCAGGGCATGCCCAGGCAATGACGACGCGGCGCGTGCATTGGGTTGAGGTGGGTCGGCGCGGCGGTCTCGGTAAGGCCGTAACCTTCCACGTAGTCCAGACCGAACCTCTGCTTCAGGTGCAGCGCCACCGCTTCGGGCATGGCCGCGCCGCCGCCGCCAATGTAGCGCAAGCTGTCCAGACAGTACTGGTCCAGGTCGTCTCCGCCGAGCAGGTCGATGACCGTCGTCGGGATGTTCGGCCAATGGGTGACGGCATGGGCCGAGATCGCGCGTGCGGCGATGCGGCGGTCCCAGCGCGGCAGAAGCACGATTCGGCAGCCGTGGCGAATGCTGGCCAGCAGGCCCATCACCAGCCCGGTGATGTGGAACATGGGCACCACGATCAGGACCACGTCGCCAACGCGCATGTCCAGCCAGGGGCCGGCTCCCAGGGCGTTGTGTAGCAGCGTGGCATGCGGATGCAAGCAGCCCTTGGCCGCGCCGGTGGTGCCGCTGGTGTAGGGCAGCAGCGCCAGGTCGGCCCCCCTGGCCGCGAGCGGTGCAGGCGCATAGGCCTGGGCGACCAGTTCTGCCCAGGCGTGCGTCGCCGTGCCAGGCGCGGACGGAACCGCATGGCGCGTCGGCAGCCACTGCTGCCATGGGGCGGGCCAGTCGCGTGTGTCGGCATCGGGCGGCAGCGCATCGGCCAGGTCGAACCAGACCAGGTGCCGCAGGCCGTCGGCCGGCAGCAGGCCGGCGCTGGCCCGCGCCAGTTCGCCCGCGATGTCTGACGAGGCTAACGCCACGCGGGCCTGCGCGTCGGTGATGTGTGGCCCAGTTCGTCGGCCCGGTTCATCGGATTCACCGGCACCACCACTGCGCCGGCGCGCAGCACTGCGTGCAGGCCGATCACGTATTGCGGGCAGTTCTGCATGAACAGCAGCACGCGGTCGCCGCGCTGCACGCCAAGGGCCTGCAGCGCGCCAGCCAGGTGCTCGGCCTCGCGCACCAGCGCGGCCCATGTGTAGTCGCGGCCCAGAAAATGCAGGCCCACGTTGTCGGGTGTGGCCTCGGCGCGGGCCGCGAAGCCCTGCCACAGCGATTCATCGGGCACCTGCAGCTGGCGCGGCACGCCGGGCGGCCAGTCGGCAGGAGAGGGTGCTAGGGATGCGTGGGCGGTCGGGAAAGTCCGCATGCCTTGTCTCCAGTGTTCTGTCTGCAGGGCAGGGCCAGGTGCGCTCGATGCGCGACACCACCGCGTGTTCCTGCGTTTAGCTGTAGCCACCGTGCAGTTGCACGCATTTGTCCAAAATAGTCAGACTGCAATCGCAGTGCTTCGAAGAATCAGGCCAGACCTGGGCGGCCGCTAGAGTAGTCTGACGGAGCGTGGGTCACTGCACAACCGTGACTTTTTGTCGCCCTTTGGTGCTTATCGTGTACAGCGTCACCGTGCCGTTTTTTAGGTCGCCTTTCTCATCGAACGAGATCTCACCAGTCAAGCCTTTGTAGCCCTTTGTCGCAGCTAGAGCGGGCAAGTACTTCTCGGGGTCAGCGGACTTCGCTGCTTGCATGGCTGCCGCCAAGATGCCGACTGCGTCGTATGCATTGGTTGCAAAGATCTCGCTGTCCATGCCATAACGCTTCTTGTACCGCTGGTTGAACTCACTGACCGCTGCTGCTTGCGCCGCTGTGGTACCCGCGGCCTCGCCGCAGTACACCATCCGTTCGCCAATGGCATCCCCCGCAATCTTTGGAAGTTCCTCGGTACAGATGCCGTCGCCGCCTACCACCTTGACAGAGAGCCCAAGCTGTTTGATCTGCTTGATCATCGGTCCGGCGACCGAATACATCCCGCCGAAGAATATAACGTCAGGCTTGACTGCCTTGATGCTGGTAAGAATGGCGGAAAGGTCAGTTGCCTTGTCGCTCGTGTACTCACGACGTGCAAGTGACGCGCCGGCTTCGGACACTGCCTTTGCGTACTCATCAGCGATCCCCTGCCCGTATGCAGTGCGGTCATCTATGACGGCAACTACTTTGGCCTTGAGTTCGCTGACGCTGAACTTCGCGAGCGCTCGACCCAGCTGGGCATCGTCTGCGACCACCCGAAAGGTCGTCTTGTAACCTTGACGCGTGTACTTTGGGTTTGTCGCGGCTACGCTAATTTGGGGTATTCCGGCCTTGGAATACTCCCTGGACGCGGGGATTGATGTGCCTGAAGTTTGATGCCCGATGACGGCGTTCACGTTTGAGTCGACAAACTTTTGAGCAACGGCTGTAGCTTGCTTGGGGTCTGCAGCGTCATCCTCAGCGATCAGTTCGAAGCGTGCTTTTTTCTCCCCGATCGCAATGTTCTTCGCGTTGAGATCTTCGACTGCAAGTCGGGCGGCGTTTTCGATCGATTTACCAGATGAAGCAAGTGGACCGCTGGTTGCAGCCACATGGCCAATTCGGACCACAGTGGTTTGTGCATAGCTTGCAGTCGATGCGATCGCCAAGAGGACGCTTACCGATGAAGCCGCGAAGAAAAAATTCATGACATCTCCTTCAAAGTGCAATATGACTCCATTCGGCGTCGCAAATCGATCGCCTTGTCAAAGCGATCGAATATGCGAAATCCAAGGTGCGCGGGATGAGCACCAATGAAGCTGTCGAAGTCCCGCTCGACAATATTCTTCTCGACAGCTTGCGGTGCGGGCTGCCGGCCCTACTTTTGAGAATGGTCAATCCGAGGGGTGACCAAAACACTCGCTCCTGGCTCTTTCCACAATCACTCATGATTCCGTGTCAACACCAATCAGGTGGCAATTTGACAGCTCGAAGTCTGCAATTCATGTTCATCTGGAGTATCAAGATCAAGACAAACTTTAAGGGGATGGAAACGAGTCAACCGTGCGTTCTGGTGACTGAAAACGGAACATCCGCGCGTTCTCCTGCGACGCTGTCGCCGTTTCGAAAGAAACCTCATGAGGTTCGAGAAGAAATCGGGTGGCTTTCGGATCCTTGGGTTCATTCAAATTTCGGGCGTCAGTTCAGGCTTTGGTGGATGCCTGTGGAGGACTCCAAACGCGTTAGCCGGCGACGCCAAGCGGCCGAACTGAAGCGGCCAGCGCCTGCGGCGTGCGCGGAGCCTGGAGCCTCATTAGCGCAGGTCGCGCACACGCACGACCTCAACGCCAAACTCGTTCACAAGTCGCGCTGCACGGTGGACGCGGGAGGGGCGACTCGAAGCGGCGGCCAACAAGCCTGGCCGGCAAGCGCATCAAATCAACAGCGTGACCGTGTGAGATCCACAGGAGATTTGCGTCGACGCGCTGTGGCTTTTCATCGAGCCCTTGGACATGTGCGCGAGCACCGAATAGGCTCCGGCACGCCAGGTTAGTGTCTTAGGCGTGACCGCGTCGTCTGCGCAGCGCGAGAAGCAGTTGCCCAAGCGCCAGCCACTGCCCCCGCACTTGCCGCGCCGGGCGATCCGCCACGAGCCCGAGAGCACCACCCGTACCTGCGTTTGCACCCTCTAGCGTTCCGTCGAGGATGTCACCAAAAAGCTCAGCTAACGCCCTAGGGTCTTCAGTGTCGAGCGACACGTGCGGGGCAGGTGGGTCTGCACGAAGTGCGAGACGCCGGCGCAGGCGTCCGTCGCCCCCCGCGCGTCACGACAAGGGCATCCCGACGGCTGGGCTGCACTCACAGGTGCTGGCAAGCAAGGGTTAGAGATCGGCTGAATTCGACAAGGCAGGAGGATGAATCAGACGCTGCAACCGAGCTCGCCGGCGGGGATTGTATCGGCGCCACCGCAGCGTTTGCTGAAGGACCCTTGCGAGCGAGGATCGCTTGTCAACGGGCTTCTATCTCACCACGCTAGCCGCGCGGCTCAGCGTCCGGAGGGCCACTGAGCCATTCCTGCTTTGACTCGAAGAGCCAGCGAAGATACTCGGTGACGGCTCGTATTCGGGCCGAGTATTGAAGGTCGTGGTGCACGCTCACCCAGAGTGATCGCATCACCCTTGCCGTGTCGGCAAGCACCGGCACCAGAGTGTCCTCCTTGACCACGGCGAACTTGGGAAGCAGCACAAGGCCCAGCCCAGACGCAGCGGCCGTCATCTGCGCAAGCATGCTGTTGGACTGGAAGCTCATCGGAGGCCTCGCGACCAGGTCATCGAGCCAGCGGACTGCGTCGAGCTGGATCAGGTCGTCCAAGTATCCCACGAACTGATGCTTTGGCAGATCGGACAGACTCGCGAGCACTCCGTGGTTCTCTAGGTAACTCGGCGAGCCATACAGGTACAACGCAAACGAGCCCGCTGTCTCGCACGCCAAACCCTGGCCGATGGGTTTGAAGAAGCTGACGAAGACGTCGGCTTCCCTGCGGCTCACGTTGACGATGGAAGAAGAAGTCACCAGTTCCACCCGCAGCTTCGGATACGTGCGCAGCAGCGGCTCGAGGTGGCGAGCCACGAAGGTGGTGCCGATCCCCTCCATCATGGCAATACGCACGCTGCCTGAAGGCTCCCTGTCGGTTCCGCCAAGTTCCTCTTGCAGCGACAACACTGCCCGCTCCATGTTCTCGGCCTGCAACGCGAGGACGTGCGCCAGCTCGGTAGGTTTGAGTCCGGTGCGGTGACGCTCGAAAAGGGGGCCGCCCAGGCACAGCTCCAACTGCGAGAGCCGTCGGCTGACCGTGGAATGATCGATGTGAAGCTGCCTGGCCGCCTGGGAAAGACTCCCGGTCCGGTTGATATGCAGGAACAGGCGCACATCGTCCCAATCGAGATTGGCGAGGGGTACCTTCTTGGTCGTCATTCGGCCTTCTCGTGCGTTGTCGTATGCAATCCTCCATCGGCCTGACCGGCCGGTGGCTCCTGGATAGCATTTCACATCGAGATCCGCAAGACAAGTGAAAGCTCGGCCTCGCACGGCCGCTTCCCAGTCCGAGCCCAGTCCTGGAAGATGGAAGATGGAAGATCGCCAAGGCGAACTCAGCCCGTAGGCTGCTCGACATGCGCCTGACGCCGGTACAAAAAGTCCATCAGTGCGCGCCTGCACTCCGCATAGGTCGGATCGGTGGCCAGGCTGACGCGGTCGCGCGGGCGCCCGATGGGGACGTCCAGGATCTCCCCGATCCGTGCCGCGGGACCGTTGGTCATCATGACAATGCGATCCGCAAGGAGCACCGCCTCGTCCACGTCGTGCGTGACCATGACGACGGTGCTTTCGGTTTTCTCGACGATGCCGAGCAGCTCGTCCTGCAACTTGGCGCGCGTGAGCGCGTCGAGCGCACCGAAGGGTTCATCCATCAGCAGGACCTGAGGTTCCATCGACAGTGCCCTGGCGATGCCGACGCGCTGCTTCATGCCGCCTGAGATTTCGCTGGGCTTCTTGTGCGCGGCATGCGCCAGGCCGACCATTGCAAGCGCCGCTTCGGTGCGGTGATCGATCGCGGATGCGGACTCGGCACGAAACACGCTGCACACGGCCATGCGCACGTTGTCGAAGCAGCTGAGCCACGGCAGGAGAGAATGGTTCTGGAACACCATCGCCCGTCGAGGTCCCGGCCCTCGGATGACCTCCCCGTCGCACGAGACGGTTCCCGCCGTCGGCGATGCGAGCCCGGCAAGAAGATTGAGCAGCGTGGATTTGCCGCAACCGGAGTGGCCGATCAGGGCGACGAACTCGCCTCTGCGGATCTCCAGATTGATCTCGCTGAGCGCAGGAAATTCGCCTTTAGGCGCGCTGAAGGTCTGCCGCACACCGCAAACGCGCAAAAACCCGGGCGTGGCGGTCGAGGCAGTCGAAACAGTGGAAAAAGTTGGCCGCAACATCGTCTGCCCTTTCATTCACGGAAGCTCAGCTGCTTCATCAATGCGCCGAGCAACTGGTCGAGCACCAGGCCGACAATGCCGATCATCACGATGGCGACGATGATGCTGGAGATCTGCAGGTTGTTCCATTCGTTCCACACGAAGAAGCCGATCCCGCTCTGGCCCACCACCATCTCCGCCGCCACGATCACCAGCCAGGCGATGCCGATCGAGATGCGCATGCCCGTGAGGATCATGGGAACCGCCGCCGGAAAGACGATCTTGCGTGCGCGCTCCAGTGGCGTGAGTCCGATCACGCGGCCGACATTGGTCCAGTCCTGGCGCACGCTCGCGGTGCTGTAGAGGGTGTTGAGCAGGATGGGCCAGATCGAACAGATGAAGATGATGAAGATCGCCGAGGCGCCGCTGTCCTTCAGCGTGTAGAGCGCGAGCGGCATCCAAGCCATGGGGGAAACGGGCCGCAGCAGCTGGATGAAAGGGTTCAGCGCCTGGCCCAGCCATGGAACCAGTCCCAGCAAGAAGCCCAAGGGAACCCCGACCAGGACCGCCAAGGCGTAGCCGCTGAACACACGCCTGAGCGAGTCGAGCAAGTGCCAGGCAATGCCCAGATCGTTCTCGCCATTGCGGCGCAATGGATCCGCAAACAGTTCGCCGGCGCGCTTGAACACGTCGACTGGGGTCGGAATGGCCGAGCGTTCCAAGGATGCGCCGGGGCTCTTTCCCATCAGGTTGTCATAGTCCGAAAGCTCCGCCGACGCGCTGCCGCCCCCGCTGGAGGCGAGTGCCTGCCAGACGGCCAGCAAGAGCAAGCCAATTGCCAAGGTGGCCAGCCAGGAGCGTGAGGTCGAGATCGCGCTCTGCATGGTCAGGCCCTGCCCAGCGACTTCAGGTATTCGGAGGGACGGTCGGAGTCGAAGCTCTTGCCCAGGATGATTTCCTTGCGGAATCCGACCTCGGGCGCCTTGCCGCCGCGCTCCTCGATGAGGCGCTTTGCATCGGTGGCCAGCATGACCTGTCGGGCAAGGCCCTTGTAGTCCAGGTCCTCCTTGATCATGTTCCATCGGCGCATCTGGGTCAGAAGCCAGACCGCGCTCGAGTAATGAGGAAAGGGCTGGAAGTCGATGCGGCGCGGCAGAGTCTTCACGATGCCGAGGCCATCCGCATACCTGCCGGTCAGGACCTGGTCCACGACCGTTTCGGGCTGATTGAGATACTGGGGCTGGGCAAGGATCCTGGCCATCCCTGTGCGATTGGCAGGCTCGGACACGTGCAGGCTCGCCGCAATGATCGCGCGGTAGGCGGCCATGAAGCTGTTCGGGTGGGCCTTGATCCAGGCCTCGGTTGCCGTCACCGAGCAGCAAGGATGCTCCGGCCAGATCTCGCTCGAGACCAGGTGAATGAAACCTGCGCCTTCGTACACGGCGCGCTGGCCGCCCGGCTCGCCGCCGAAGAAACCGTCGATGTTGCCCACGCGGAGGTTGGAGACGTACTCGGACGGAGGAACGACGCGGTAGGACACGTCCCGGTCCGCGTCCAGCCCTGCCGATGCGAGGTAGTGGCGCAGCTGGAGCATCTGATGGGATTGCTCGAACGGCACGGCGAACCTGAAGCCCTTCCAGTTCTTCGGATCACGGTTGTCCTTGTGCTTCATCGCAAGGACCAGCGAATTGCCGTTCTGGTTGAGCACCGTCAGCACACGGGCCGGAATGGGAGCGCCGCCGATGCCGGCCGACATGGCCAGCGCAACGGGCATCACCTGCTGGGAGATGTCCAGTTCGCCGTTGACCATCTTGTCGCGAATCAGCGCGATTCCGGCGATTTTCTGCAGACTCAGTTCCAGGCCCTCGCGGGGGAAAAGTCCGAGCTGCTCCGCATAGATCAGCGGCGTCGCGCAGGTGATGGGCAGGAAGCCGACGGCGAGCCGCTTTTTTCTCCGGCGCGCCCTTGCTGCGCTCCTGCGCGACGGCGGCAAGCTGGGTCAGCGGCGTGAGTGCCGTGAGCGCGGCCAGCGCCCCTGCCCTCCCCAGCGTCTTGACGAATGCCCGCCGCAGGCCGTGCTCTGGAAAGAGGCCGTGCAGCATGCCCTGGGCCATGGCACCGGCCAGCGCATCGTCGGCGGTCGCAGGCTTCTCCGCGAGGCACTCCTCATCGTCACCGTGGGTACTGCCACATGCGCAGAGGCCGGTGCGGGAAAGGCGAAGATACTCGTGTGATGGGTCCATGGGCCCTCCAGGCTGGGTTGAACGGATCAGGTCCGCGACACGGCAATGGTGAGCATGTTCCGTGCAAATAGCCGCCGGGAAATTCACAACCCGCTGTGCGCAGATCCTGCATCGACCCGTGGAGCCCGCAAAAACGCACCTCTTGTTGCGTTTTTTGAGCATCTATGCGGCTGTACCCGCAACTATCCTGTGGGCCTCAGCAACGCACAGCGAGTACCTGACATGAGTTCATTGCCCCGGGTGAAGGTTGCCGCCGCCCACGCAGCGCCGGTGCTGCTCGACAAGACCGCCACGACCGAAAAGGCCGTGTCCATCATCAAGGAGGCCGCCCTTCATGGCGCGCAGGTGATCGCGTTTCCGGAGACGTATATCCCGGCGTTCCCGGTGTGGGCGGCACTGTGGGCGCCCATCTACAACCACGATCTGTTCGAGGCCATGGTCGAGAACAGCGTCTATGTGCCGGGGCCCGAGGTGGCCTTGATTGCGGCAGCCGCCAAGCGCTTTGGCGTGTGCGTGTCGATGGGCATCAGCGAACGCAGCACCGTGAGCGCCGGCTGCATCTGGAACTCCAACATCCTGATTGGCGAGACGGGCGAGTTGCTCAACCACCATCGCAAGCTGGTGCCGACCTTCTACGAGAAGCTGGTCTGGGCGGCGGGAGACGGACAGGGGCTTCGGGTCGCCGAGACGCGTTTTGGGCGCATCGGCGGGCTGATCTGCGGCGAGAACACCAACCCGCTCGCACGCTTCTCGCTCATGGCGCAGGCGGAGCAGATCCATGTCTCCAGTTGGCCGCCGATGTGGCCCACGCGCAAGCCGTCGGGCGGCGGAAACTTCGACAACGTTGCGGCAAACCGCATTCGGGCGTCCGCCCATTCGTTCGAAGCCAAGGCGTTCGGAATCATCTGCGCGAGCTTCATGGACATGACGATGCGTGACTTCCTGGTGGATCGCGATCCGGCCGTGGCAGAAGTGGTCGACGGCACCCCGCGCGCCGCGTCGATGTTCGTGGACCCGACCGGCACGCAGATCGGCGACACGCTCCAGAATGAGGAGGGGATCGCCTATGCCGAGTTCGACTTGAACAAGTGCATCGAGCCGAAGCAGTTCCATGACGTGGTGGGCTACTACAACCGATTCGACATCTTCTCTCTGGGTGTCGAACGCCGCCGCCACGAGCCTGTTGCATGGTCGGGGCAAGCCGATCCGCAGTTTCCGCGGTTGCTCGACGATGAGATCACCGCCGGGGTGCTGGATGAGTAGCTCCGATTTCCTGCCACCGCTGCCCGAAGGCGTGGAGCGTTCGGTCGTCATTGGCCGATCGCCCGGATTCCATCTGAAGCCGCCACCGGCCCCTGCGGCGCTGCGCGACTTCATCACATCCGATGCGCAGCTCTTCGAAACCATCCACATGGGCTCGGTCGAAGTCGACGCCAAGCGCTGGCGACTGCAGGTGGACGGGCTCGTCCGCAGGCCTTTCTCCCTCGGCCTGGACGCTCTCAGGCGGCTGCCTTCAGTCTCCGTCACCGCCTTCCACGAGTGCTTTGGCAGCCCCCTGGTTCCGGCCGATGGCAATCTCTTGCGCGTAGGCAACGTCCAATGGACCGGTGCGCCGCTGGCTGTGCTGCTCGAGCAAGCGCAGCCCGAGGCGGGTGCCACCCATGTCTGGTCGGACGGCCTCGACAGCGGCGAGTTCGGCGGCCGCAAGATGAACCGGTATCGCAAGGATCTGCCGATCTCGAAGGCGCTGTCTCACAAGGTGCTCGTTGCCTACGAAATGAATGGCGCGCCCCTGACCCGCGAGCGGGGCGGCCCGGTTCGCCTGGTCGTGCCAGGCTGGTTCGGCACCAACATGACGAAATGGCTCTGCCGACTGTCGGTCCGAGGCAGGCGTGCAAACTCCCCCTTCACGACCGTCTGGTACAACCGCGACATGGAACGCGAAGGCGGAGTCGTTCGAGAGCCGGTGTGGGCCGTCGAACCCAATTCGATGATCACCCATCCGGCACCCGGCGACACCATCTCCACAGATGATGTGGAAGTCAAAGGCTGGGCCTGGAGCAACAACGGCATCGGTGGCGTGGCTCTCAGCACCGACGACGGGGCAAATTGGCAAGAGACCGAGGTCCGGCCCCGCCGGGAATTCGAATGGCAGCAGTTCGCGGCAACGCTTGCACTGCCGCGAACGCCGGGCCCGGTGAGCATCATCGCGAGAGCTCGGGACGCTGATGGAACTATCCAGCCATTGAGCGGGAAACGAAACACGGCCCATTCGGTTCAGATTCAGCGGGTTCTATCGCGCTATTAGACAGAGTAACAACGATTTCCTTTGCCAGCGGCCAAGTTCGTGAAACTTATAAGACCTTCATGTGCTGCCGCTTCAAACTTTACTCGGGTATTCAGCCTCCAAAAAGCGCAGAGGTCCAGTGCTCCGCGACGTCCGCAATCGCGCGAGCGGAGGCTCAATTGGAGTGCATCGCCGCGAAGTAGCCGGTCGCCACCCGACGAAGTGGCCTGTCCCACTCGTTGAACTCGTGATTCCTCAGACCGGGCTCACAGGTCACGACAGGATCAGGAGTTCATCCAGCAGACACGCGACATGGAGCGCATTACGATCCGCGCCATCGGCGATCTGATGCCTGCAGCTGGTGCCGTCCGCCGCCACGAACGCACCCGGCTGGTGCCTGATCGCCGGTAGCAACGAAGCTTCGGCCATTTGCATCGAGATGTCGTAGTGGCGCGCCTCGTAGCCGAACCTGCCGGCCATCCCGCAGCAGAAGCTGGGGTTTCGCGTCAGGAATCAGGTTGAGAGCTTCCATGATCGAGCTCACTGCACCGAACAACTTCTGATGACAATGCCCGTGCACCAGGATCGGCGCGCCGGCAGGTCGAAGTTTCAGTGCGAAGCGGCCAGCACGAACCTCGCGCGCGATGAGCTCCTCGAGAAGAAGTGCCCGCGAGGCCACCATGGTGGCCGGAGCGCCCAATCCCATCGCCAACGCGTTTCACCCCAAGAGCATGCAGGGCGGCTCCAGGCCAACGATGGGCAGGCCAGCAGCAACCAGCGGCGTAACCGCCTCCACCAGGGCACCCGCACTCGCTTTGGCCTCGTCAATCATTCCCGTCGCAAGAAAAGTCCGGCAGCAGTAATGCTGGCCGGCCTTACCCGTAGTCACCATGTGCAGCGAGTAACCAGCCGCCTTCTGGAGTCGTGTACACGCTCGGCCATAAGCTTCTCGCCGTCACCGGGGCAAGCGCATGATGCCCAGCACCTCATCATGGAATGCGCATACGAGCGCAACGAAAACCCGCCAACTCGCACTGGATCTGAGCTACTCGCCGGTCTGTCCACAAAAGCACGCGTATCGAGCCCAGGGAGTGCGACCACCCGAAATACAGGCGGAGCAACAAATTCGCCATCCTAAGTCTACGGCCGCATCTTTTCCAGGCTCGAGAAGTTCGACTGGATGTTGCTCGCGCTCATCTGCTTCACGTTGATCGCGGACCGTCTGAAGAAGTTTTGGACAGACCATAGCCTCGTGAGCGATTCAGGCAAGTTGTGCAGATTTGGTGCACAGCCCGCACAAAAACGGCGCAAGACGCCACGTAGGGCGTCAACGGAAGCGCATACAACGCAGTGTTGTTGCAAAACTGGCCCGCCAAATGATCATTTCCCCCATCTCATGTGCCTAGCATGAAGTTGCCCGCCCACGCAGGCGCTGACCAACGAAATCACAAGCTGGAGACCGAAATGATCATTGACCATAAGAGACGCAATCTGCTGTTTGGTGCCACTGCAGCTGGCGGGCTTGCGGCTGCTGGCCTCACCCTCCCATCCCGCGCATTTGCTCAGGCGCTCAAGGGAACTGGCCAAGTGGTTGTATATAACGCCGGAGGTGTGTGGGGAGATGCCAAGCGTCGTGCGCTCTTCGAGCCATTTGAACGTGACACCGGCATCAAGGTCATTTCACAACCCCGCACGGACACGGGTGCTGTTCGGGCAAGCGTACTGGCCGGTTCGCCGCGCTACGACGTCACTATCCTTCCTGGTGGCAAGGTCGCGTCGTTCGAACGTGAGAACCTTCTGATGCCGATGGACTTTCAGCACTTCGACAAGAAGGACCTGGATGCATCCACCACAGTGACGCCGACGAAGTTCATGACGCCGGCGATCCTCTACTCAGTGCTCATGGCCTACGACGCTGCGAAGTTCGGAGCCGAACCGCCGAAGTCGTGGGCCGACTTATTGAACACCGGCAAGTTCAAGGGCGGCCGCACGCTGATGGGCGGCACATGGGGACCAGATGGTGCCACGTTCGAAATTGCCCTTATGGCCGATGGTGTCTCGCCGGACAAGCTGTATCCCATCGACTGGGACCGCGCTTTCAAGAGCTTGGACAAACTGAAGCCGGACGTCATCAAGTGGTGGAACAACGGCGCTGAAGCCCCGCAGTTGCTGCTGGACCGAGAGGTGTCCATGGCGAGCGCCTGGAACGGCCGCGTGATTGCCGCCATCGAACAAGGCGCCAAGATCGGCTACACCTACAACCAAGGAATTTTGCAGTACGACTCATGGGTCATCCTCAAGGGGACCAAGAACTACGAGAACGCAACGAAGTTCTTGGCCTATGCCTCCAGGCCGGAGGTGCAAGCCAACTTCGTCAAGTACATCCTGTACGCCCCGCCAAACGCGCGCGCCATGCCGCTAATCCCGGCCGAACGCGCCAAGTTGTTGCCAACTGCTCCCGACGTGAAGAATGTCCAGTTCGTCCAGGACTATGCGTTCTGGAATGCAATTGGCCCGACAGGCAAAACAAATAGCGAGCTTGCCGTGACGCAGTGGGAGCGCTGGCTGGCTGGCGCACGGTAAGAAGAAGAGCAGTTCGGGCGGAGGAAACATGTCATCAAAGATTTCTTCACCTCTGAATCGGCAGCGGACGTGGCTCCTTCTCCTGCTCGCTCCGGTTCTGATCTTGTTTGTTGGCGGCTATGTGCTGCCCCTGGCGAATCTGGTTTTCA
Source organism: Variovorax sp. P5_A3 (assembly GCF_056400665.1). NCBI lineage: Bacteria > Pseudomonadati > Pseudomonadota > Betaproteobacteria > Burkholderiales > Comamonadaceae > Variovorax > Variovorax sp. P5_A3. The sequence goes on from NZ_JBFUKW010000025.1 coordinate 38,211, forward strand.
AGAGCCTTACGACCGAGACGGGATGGTCCCTCCACCAGTACGTGGAGATCGTGAGCTCGTGGGCGTTTGCCTGGATCGCATTCAAGACTGTTCAGTTGGCGGTGGTCGTGACCGGCATCTGCCTGGTCGTCGCGTATCCGCTGGCCTACGCCATCGTCCGCTCTCCCAAATGGTTGGCCGTGACTTTGCTCTTCATCGTCACGTTGCCGTACCTGACGAGTATCTTGATCCGGTCGTACGCCTGGATCGTGATCCTCAGTCCTAACGGGGTGATCAACAAGATTCTGCTCAGCGCGAACCTCATCGAAAGCCCCATCAGGATGGTCTTCAATACCGTCGGGGTGTATGTGGGCATGGTGCAGGTTCAGTTGCCTTTGATGGTGTTTCCTCTTTACGCCGCACTACTGCGGATCAATCGCGGTTTGGGCCGCGCCGCACAAAGCCTTGGCAGTCCTGCGAGCGATGCATTCATTCGCGTCACCATCCCGCTGTCGATGCCTGGCATCATGAGCGGCTGTACCTTGGTGTTTCTCTCGTGCCTGGGCTTCTACGTGACGCCGGCCTTGCTGGGTGGCGTGGACGACTACATGATTGCACAAAGCATCAGCACGCGCGTCCTTGTAGTCGGAGACTTCAAGGCGGCCGCTGCCCAGTCCACGCTGCTGTTGGCCGCGATCGTCTCGATGTTCGTTCTGTGGCGGCGCCGCTTGGCTGATGGCCTCGATGAGGACAGCCGAGAAATGCTAAGGACCAAGTCCGGGTACGACGAGCTAGGTCTGAAGGTGAAGTCTCGCTTCTTCGAGAAGCTCGGCACGAAGTATCAGAGGCTCCACATCGGTGTCCATGCACTGCTGTCACCCCTTCGGATGGGTCTCCTGGGGGTTCTCAGTGGGCTGGCCGTGCTCCTCCTCATACTGCCTTTCATGATTGTCATACCGCTGGCATTCAGCAACGCGTCATACCTGTCGTTTCCGCCACCTTCCTATTCATTGAGGTGGTTCTCGAGCTTCTTCGAAAACTCGGACTGGATCGATGCGCTGCTCTTCAGCTTCCGCACGGCCGGCATTGCGGCCATCCTGAGCGTCTTGGTGGGGCTGCCAGCAGCATTCGCTTTGGTCCGCAATCGATTTCGCGGCAGACTTCCCATCTACCTGCTTCTCATCTCGCCGCTCATCATCCCTCACGTGGTGATGGCTGTTTCGCTCTACTTCTCGTTCTCCGGAACATCGCTTGTTGGCTCGTCGGTGGGCTTTGTCATTGCTTACGCCACCATCGGTGTGCCCTACGCGCTGGTGGTGTTCGTGGCCGGACTGAAGCGCTTTGATCGGAACTTGGAACGTGCCGCGTCCAGCCTCGGCGCCAACCGCGCGACAACCCTGCGTACGGTCACGTTACCCCTCCTGCTTCCCACGTTGGTCAGCGCTGCCCTGTTCTCGTTCATTGCAGGGTTTGACGACGTCGTCTACGCCTTGTTCTTGAGCGGTCCGGGTGCGACACCACTGCCAATGCGCATGTGGGACAACATTCGCCTGGAAATCAGCCCGCAGATCGCGGTCATCGCTGTTCTGTTCCTGGCGACGCTTCTGACACTCGGCGCCATCAGGCAACTGATCGGTCTGGGCAGATCGTCCAAGTCCGACTAGTTCAAAGTCTTATTACCTCAGGAGCCCAAACGATGGGAATTTCGAAAGATCTGGCGTTCTCCGTTGCGGAATATCGCCGGCGCCTGCATCTAGTTCAGGAAGTCATGTCTCGAAAGGAACTGGACTATGTGATCCTGGATGAGCCCGAGATGATGGCCTGGCTTGCGGGCTATTCAGTATCGGAGAACTGCTGGCGTTCTTGCGTTGTCCCCAGCTCAGGCGATCCCTTCTTGCTGGTGCGCTCGCTCGACTATCCTCCAGCTCGCCAGCGAAGCTGGCTCGACGACTACTTGGTGTTCTCCGATTGGGAAGAGCCCCTGGAAATCCTTGCCGCAGAATTGGACAGGCGGGGCCTGTCGGTCAATAGGATAGGCGCCGACTTCCAATCGAACTCGTTCACGGTCCACCGCCATCAGTGGCTCGGCAAACGCCTGCCGAAAACCGAGTTCGTCGACCTCGAGCGCGCGGCATGGGACCTGCGGATGGTGAAGTCCGCCGAAGAAATCGAGCACTGCCGGATCGCTTGCGGCATGCTTGACGAGGCATTGGCGTTGACGATCGCCGAGATCAAGGAAGGCTCCTCTCAACAGGGCACTGCCGCAGCCGCCGCGGCCGCCTACTACAAGCTCGGGTTCGACGATGGCTTTGTCGGCCCCATCACGGTCGCCTCGGATTGGGATTCCATCCACGGCTTTATGGGCGACGCACCTTACAAGAAGGGCGACATCGTCCACATCGAACTGCTGCCGCGCTACCGCGCGTACACAGTCCGTATCATGCGTTCGGTCGTCGTTGGTTCAGCCTCCGATGCTCAAAAGCGCATCATGCAGACCCTTATCGACCTTCAGGACGAACAGATCGCTGCAATGCGCCCAGGTGCAGTGGCCAGGGATATCGACGCGATCGTTCGCGAAGGGGTGATCAAGGCGGGTCTGCGACCGGACTACAAGAACATCACCGGGTACACATTGGGCGTGACGCCGCTGGTCTCCCAGCACACCAGCGACCTGTATCGATGCTTCCTGCCGAACTCGCAATGGGTTCTGGAGGAAGGAATGATTCTGCACATGTACACGTCGGCGGCCGGTTTCGCGATGAGCGAGACGGTGCTAGTCACAAGGATGGGTGGCGAGCGCCTCACGCAAGCACCCCGCGATCTGTTCGAAGTCATCTGATCGGGAACCGGAGAAATTATGGCGATGTTGCCCAAGAATGCTGCCGCCGGCGCAGTGAACATCAATTCGGTGTCTAAGCACTACGGGAGCGTGGTTGCGCTGGATCCTGTATCGCTCGCAATCAATCCAGGTGAGTTCGTGGCCCTTCTCGGTCCAAGCGGCTCTGGCAAGTCCACCTTGCTGATGATGATTGCGGGTTTCGAAACCCCGACGTCGGGTGAGATCGAACTGGACGGCAAGCGCATCAACGATGTCCCGGCTCACGCTCGAGGCCTCGGCATCGTGTTCCAGAACTACGCCTTGTTCCCGCACATGACCGTTGCGGAGAACATTGCTTATCCGCTGCGGCGCCGTGGTATGCAGCGCCACGAGATCGAGACGAAGGTGAGAGAGGCGTTGCGCTTGGTCTCCCTGGAGATGTACGGAACGCGGCTTCCCGCCCAGCTGTCGGGTGGCCAGCAACAGCGCGTTGCTCTGGCGCGTGCGCTCGTCTTTCGCCCCCCCGTTCTACTCATGGATGAGCCACTCGGTGCACTCGACCGCAAACTGCGTCAGCAGTTGCAGACTGAGATCAAACTTATTCACAAAGAGCTCGGTAGCACCGTCATCTTTGTGACTCACGACCAGGAGGAGGCTCTTTCTATGGCGGACCGTGTGGCAGTCATGGGAAGTGGCCGGATCCAGCAGTTCGGGACGCCACGCGAGTTGTATGAAGCGCCGATCAATGCGTTCGTCGCCGACTTCATCGGCGAGATGAACTTCATGCCAGTAGACATTGCCCGCGGCCCCAATGGGACTCAGGTGAGTAACAACAGCTTCGGTATTGACCTTCAATTGCTATCGAGTCATCTGTTCACCGACAGCGCTCGAGGGTCGGCTGCCATCCGTCCGGAGCACATCGTGCTTGCTCCCGATGCCTCGGGCGCGGGTCACGTCGTGGAATCGTTGTACGCGGGCACCGCCCAGAACGTTCTCTTTCAGCTTGGCGATATGCGATTTTGTGCGAAGGCGCCGGTGCTACCCGGTCGACCGCTGTTTGAACGCGGCGAGCGCGTACGCATCGAACTGGATTCGAGCAATGTACGGGTCTTCGAAGAGCAACAGTAGCTACCTGGCCACTTCACTCGCGGGCGGCGCGTACACCATTCAGTCAAGAGTTGCGCCGCGTACCTTGATCGAGCGTTCTGTATGTCTGGCACGGGAGTCGCGCGGTTGTTCAAACCATGCATCTGCAAAGTGCAGCCCCTATCGGAGTGATACGAGGTCACAACCGCAACAATTTTGCGATTTTTTGCCTCAAATCGCGCCAGGAAACACTAGGCACGCGCCTAGCATCTTTTCAATCGCTCACTGCCGAATGTCGGTGGCAGTTCGCTTTCACACCGTCACCTGAGGAATGCATGCTACTCATCGAAAACAAGCGCTCTGTGCGCGATGACTATCCCGAAGACTTGCGAGCCATTTTGTCTGTGACCGCAGCACAGGAAAGCAGACTGTGGCTGAGGACTTGGGCTGGCATTTCGCCTGGCGCCACTCCGCTACGGAGTCTGCCGAAACTTGCGAATGATCTCGGGGTCGCAGAGGTACTACTCAAGGACGAAAGCGTTCGCTCCGATCTGGGTAGCTTCAAAGCACTCGGCGCGCCGATCGCTCTCGTTCGGCTGATCCTGAGGCTTCTGCCGGAGAAGCGGCTCGACCCCGCTATGCTTTTCGCTGGCGAGTACAAGTCGGTTCTGCGGGATTTCACAGTCATTAGCGCGACGGATGGCAATCACGGAAAGGGACTCGCCGCGGCGGCGCGCAGCATAGGCTGCCGTTGCGTGATAGTTCTGCACGCCAATGTCAGTACCGAGCGTGAGCAGGCAATTGCGGCGTATGGCGCCACGATCGTCCGCATTAAAGGAAACTACGACGAATCGGTGGCCGAGGCGGCAAGGCTTGCCAACGACAACGGTTGGCACGTCGTATCAGACACTTCGTATGAAGGCTATGAAGACGTACCGAGGGACGTCATGCAAGGCTACGGCACGGTGGCCGCCGAGATTGTCGAGGCTTGCGAGTGGACGAATGAGGCGTCCGCGCCGTTCACGCATGTCTTCCTGCAAGGTGGAGTGGGTGGTCTTGCTGCCGGGATCGTGAGCTATTTCTGGGAGATCTACGGACGTGCTCGTCCAACCTTCGTGGTAGTGGAACCAGAACAGGCCGATTGTCTGTATCAGAGCGCGATTGAAGGGCATGCAGCAAAGGCGACGGGCTCTGTCGACTCAGTTATGGCCGGCCTGGCTTGTGGCGAGACGTCGCCTCTTGCATGGCGCTTCCTCGAGCGCGGCGTCGACTACTTCATGACGATTAGCGATCAGGACGCGATTCAAGCCATGCGCGTCCTTGCAAACGGCAGCAACCTCGACGTGCCAGTTGTTTCCGGCGAGTCGGGGGCAGCAGGCGTTGCGGGCCTCATGGTTCTGCGCGAGCGCAACAGATCTGCGGAGATGGGTCTAGACGCTAACGCGCGGGTTCTCTTCATTAGCACGGAGGGTGCTACGGCACCTTCTGTCTACCAGCAGTTGGTCGGCGAGGCAGCCAATCATGTTCTCCGTCGCCAACGAGAGTGGCTGGCAGGACATGTTGTTTGAGACATTGCGTATCGGGCACACATTTAGGAATACCCATGACCACCTCGATCGGAAGCCGCACTAGTGCAATCTCAGACACACTTGAAGCGTTCGACTCGGGCCAGTTCTTTGCGGATCTTGATCGACGGGTTGGCTTTCACACAGAGAGCCAAGAGCCCAAGCAGGCGCCCCAACTGCATGCCTATTTGAACGAGGAGATCGCTCCCTGGCTTCACAGGCTGGGATTTCGGACCAAGGTGATGCCGAACCCGGCCGGCGTCGATGCACCCATCCTGCTGGGTGTGCGACATGAAGGAGACGGCCTGCCCACGGTGGTCACGTATGGCCACGGGGACACGGTCAGAGGCTACGACGACCAATGGCGCGAAGGCCTCGGACCATGGAAGATCGTCGTCGAAGGCGACCGCTGGTACGGCCGCGGCATTGCCGACAACAAGGGGCAGCACTCCGTCAATATGGTGGCGCTGGAGTCCGTCATAGCTGCCCGGGGTGGCAAGCTCGGATTCAATGTCAAAGTTATTTTTGAGACCGGTGAGGAGATCGATTCGCCGGGTTTGGAGTCAATCTGTGCCTCGGAGAGGGCATATCTGTCGGGGGATCTCTTCCTTGCCTCCGACGGGCCGCGTGTGTCTGCCGAACGCCCAACCGTGTTTCTCGGGTCTCGGGGCGAGCTGAGCTTCGATCTTGCACTCGACCTGCGCGACGGCGGCCATCACTCGGGAAACTGGGGCGGCGCACTCCGTAATCCGGGAGTTATGCTCGCCCATGCCATTGCAGGTCTCGTCGATGCAGATGGGCGGATACTGGTCACGGGCCTCCTACCTCCACCGCTTTCGGACGCCGTTCGCGCGGCACTGTCCGAGATCGAACTCGGCTGCGATCCGAGTGCACCTGCTGTCGACCCTACTTGGGGCGAGCCTGGTCTCACGCCCGCTGAGCGGGTACTGGGCTGGAATGCCATCGAGGTCTTGGCATTCACGACAGGCAACCCGGAGTCGCCCGTGAATGCGATTCCGCCGACGGCGCGAGCCCATTGTCAGTTGCGCTTCGTCGTGGGAACCGATTGGGAGAACACGAAAAGGTACCTCGAAGAGCATTTCGAGCGGCTGGGTCTAAAGGACATTCACGTCACGGTGAAGCCGGCCATGACGGCGACGCGGCTCGATCTGGATGACCCTTGGGTCGATTGGGCTCTCGACTCGATTCAGCGAACCACCAATAAGAAGCCAGCCCTAATTCCCAACATCGGAGGGACAGTACCGAACGCGATCTTCGCCGACACACTGGGGCTGCCTACCATTTGGGTCCCGCATTCCTACCCGGCTTGCTCGCAACATGCGCCGAACGAGCACTTTCTTGCCTCCGTTGCGCGTGAAGCGCTCGCGATGATGGTCGGCCTTTGGTGGGACCTGGGTGACTCGGGGGCAGAGATCGTCGCTTCACGAAAAGCTGCGCCGAGTCTTCAATGAGGCAAGAGACGAGTTGCCAAGGGCTATGAAGGCGCCGGCCTCGCCGACGAGGCCGGCAGCGACGGGCGATATCCAGCCGCCGACACCAATGTAGCGGTGATCTCGGATAGTCTTGAGTCAATGAGCACCGCTGAATTTTCGGAAGTTCGCGCTCCGCAGTACCATGTACAGGGGCCGAGGAATGAGCCTCTGTGCCCGCGGTTTCAATCTATCCAGCCAGGACGGCCGACATGCTGCTTGACTCGTACGACATCAAACTTCTCAGCTACCTGCAGAAGAACAATAAGATGTCGCAACGACAGCTTTCCGAAGCCGTAAACCTTTCGGCGTCCGCGGTCAACAGACGTGTGGCCGCGCTTGAGACCGCCGGCGTTATCACATCAAGTGTGAGCGTTGTCGATCCCGCCGCTGTAGGTCGGCCCATCACCATCCTTGTTGAAGTCAAACTCGAGAATGAGCGACTTGATCTTCTGGATGAGGTGAAGAAGCGATTTGTAGATTGTCCCCAGGTCCAGCAGGTCTACTATGTCACCGGCGACTTCGACTTCATGTTGGTCATCAACGTCAAGGACATGACGGAGTACGAGCGACTAACACGGGAACTTTTCTTCGTTTCCGGCAACATCAAGGCCTTCAAAACGTATGTTGCAATGCAGCGCGCCAAAATGTCGTTGGCGGTACCTTTGCAAATCCCTTAGACAAGCACAGCGTCAGAGCAAAGATATGCAAATGCGTCATCCCGAGGAGCCCTGATGTGCTTCGCGAACTCAGCGCGCGGCGATGCATTCCACTTCGACGCGAGCATTAAACGCGAGCCCGTTTGAGCCGAAGGCGCTACGTGCCGGAAACGTCCCCGCTGCGAAATAGGTCTTGTAGACGTCATTGAAGGCGTTCCATTCATTCATGTCGGCCAACATCGCGGTGCACTTCACCACATCGGCAAACGTGTAGCCATGCGCCTGCAGTGAGGTCTTGATGTTCTCCATCACTTGCTTGGCCTCAGGCTGAATGCCACCAGGTGGCAACTTGAGACTGCCAGGAATGTTCCCGATTTGGCCTGACAGGTAGAGCGTCGGGCCCACTTGCACTGCCTCGGAAAATGGCAGTGTCGTGGGAAGCACCTTTCCGGAGTTCAAGTACTTCGGAGCTGCACAGCCACTGACTAAGACGATGGCCAGGCCAGCGAGCGCTATCGGAAGTATCAAGCGGCCGGCTGCGCCAAAGCCGTAGGACACTGAATCTGCTTTGGGTTGCTTGGAACTCATGGGTTACCGATCGCTGCAAGAAATTTGTCGATGTCGTTCATGTCGTTGAAAACAGAAGGCGAGATGCGTGCGTGATTTGCGCGCAAGGTAATTTCGATCTTCGCGGGTGCAAGACGAGGCGCGAGCTGGGACGCGTTGAGATAGGCGAATGTCACGATCGCCGAGTTGGAATCGGTCGGCGTCACCACTTGAAAGCCTCTGGCTCTCAAGCCGTTCTGCAAAGCGTCGGTCATGGGCTTTCGATAGGCTTGGATCTTGTCGGGGCCCACACTCTGAATCCAGTCGATCGATGCCGCGCAGGCAGCCTCGATCGCACTTGCCGGGAAAGATCCCATGAAATACCCAGCGACCGAGTTGATCTGAACGCTCTCGTAGGGGACGCTGCCTGGCGGGTCAAGCGGATACACATGAAGAATCGGAGCCGCGAAGTTGCGGGTCTGGCGATAGCCATACCATGGGCGCTGAAGTTGGGGCAGAAGGCTCTTCCGCACGTACAGAAATGCGAAGCCGAAATCGCCCATGAGCCACTTGTACGTTCCGCATGCGGCGAAGTCCACACCTGCCGCCTTTACGTCAATCGGCATGTTCCCGGCGGACTGAATCAGGTCGACGTACACGAGCGCCCCACGCGAGTGCGCCAAGTCGCATACGGCCTTGAGGTCATGGGTAAATCCGTTGTACAGCGACACATGCGAAATCGCAACAAGCTTGGTTCCGGGCGAGATTGCCGCATCCAGGGCGGAAAGTGAAATGCGGTAGTCCGTGTCCATTGGAACGGTGATGACGTTCACTCCCCGCAGCCGATACTGCTCATACATGTAGAAGGACCCGACGAAGTGAAGCGCGTCGGTCACTACCCGCCCACCAGACTCGGGCAACCCGAGGGCCTTCGTGACGAGGTACTCACCCATCGATGTACTCGGAACGTACGTGACCTCATCCGCATCGGCATTGATCAGGGCCGCGAACTTTGCCGTGGCCGTCGCGCTTCCGTCCGCAAGCGTTGTTTTCGATTGCGCATACGACACCAGGGCATCCTTGGCATAGGTGTTCCATGGGTGATCAGCGGCTCCGTTGAGGAAGATGCGGTCAGCCACGCCAGGGAAAAGCGCCTTCGCAGGCAGCGTCGGCGTGGACGGGCCGGGCTCGGCCGCTGTTGCTGTACCGATAGGCAGAATTCCACCCGGACCGCCACCTCCACCTCCGCAAGCGGCGAGTTGTCCGCCGAGGACGCTCGCTACCGACGCGCCGCCCACTGTCTTCAGCCAGCGACGCCGAGAAGTAGCAGGCGCTGTCGTGTTTTCCGAATCGCTCATAATTGAAACTCCATGTTGATAACGTCAACAACTTGTTGAATCTTGGTGCGTAAGTGCCCCTTACAGTTGGGGTGACCCGTCCAAGGCCGAGTTTGGGTTGAGCAAGACCTACGCCAAAATTCAACGCCGGGTTCAATTGTTCTACATTTCGTTGAAGCGTCGATTAGGGATTCCACTCGCTATGCCCCGTTCCCCAACCAACACAAAGACCCTGCCCTCGCCGACGGCTAACGCGAAGCCCCGCCGTACCAAGCGCCAAACATCCAGCAGTGCCGAAGGTGCGTCTGTTCCCGCAGTCCTCAGGGAAGAGCGTCGGCGAATCATGGAAGTCCTCAAGCCCGTGGTGCACATGATGGGTTCAATGCTGGGCCCAAACACAGAGCTGGTCCTCCACGACCTGACCAATCCCGGTGCTTCGGTCATCGCGATTGCGAATGGCCATGTTTCGGGTCGCGATGTTGGCAGCCCCATCCTGACCGGACCGAAGGACGACCGTGCGTTCTCTGCTGCATTGACGGCCGCCACTCACGCAGCGCATAGCGGTCATTCGGTCGTCGATGCTTATCCAACCCTCAGTCCACGGGGCACCCCCCTGCGATCTGCGACCGTCGTCTACAGGGACGCGGAAGGCATCCCCTTTGCTGCGCTGTGCATGAATGCCGACCTCACGGTGCTGAAGCTTGCCCACGCTTGGCTTGAGCAATCCATTCATGGCCGACCGCCCTCTGCCGCGTCGAACGAGGTGCAAAGCGATCCGCCCGAGATGGACGCATTGATGGACGAGATCATCCAGTCGGCCGTTCAGAACTTTGGCAAGCCCGTGCAGTTCATGTCAAAGGACGAGAAGGTCCACGCCGTCGAAGAGATGCTCAGACGGGGCCTATTCATCGTCAAGGGCGCAGTGGGCCGGGCGGCGGCGGCGTTGCATATGTCACGCTTTACGATTTACAACTACCTGGAAGAGATTCGAGCGCGAGAAGCGGGATAGGCCGCCCGACCCCTGAGAGCACTGCACCCGCATCTCGCTACTTCCACTTGTCTATGCATACCGACGAAGGGTTGTAGAACTGCCACGCCTGTGACATCGGATTTGTACGACCGCCGACCACAACGATTTCGATCGAATTCTTCGGATAGACCTGAATCTCCTGGTCGTCCGGCGCAGTCAGATGGGACTCTGGCCAACGCTTCGTCTGGTACGAAGCGCCCTGTCCCTTGATGCCTTGCTCCATGAACGCGGTGTAGAAGTAGTCGCTTCTGAAGTCTCGCGCTGTTCGGGTTGCGCGCGTCCATAAATACTCGGATACGTCATCTTTTGTATAACCGACGTTCGCAAGCTTGTCGGCCACGATGGGATCGAGCAATAGCAACGCTCCACGCGGCATCTCAAACTGGGCCAATCCCCGGGCCATCGAGTCGAGTCCCAGCTTCACATCCGACATGAAGCGAGCGAAGGGCGACAGGAAGTTCCAACCGCCGTACATGACGGTCACGACATCTTCATCGGCCGAATAGCCATGGGACTCGTGCCAGGACGGCCAAGGACTTTCCTTCACGTTTTCGCTGAAGGCCAAGCTGTACTTCGTGGGGTTTCCGATGCTGCTCAGATCGCTCACGCCCGTTTTGGAGCCCCCTAAACAGATCAAGGCCAGGCGCAAGAAGCGGCCCATGCATGCATTGGCGGCGTTGCCTGTTCCGGCACCCAAGGCATTGGCTCCGACGTTCATTCCAAGCTTTGCCGCAATCGGCCCGCCGACGAGGGTTGCCAACGAGAACGAGGTCGTCGATCGTACGCACGACGCAAATGCCGGTGCACTTACCGCTTCAACGATCGAAAGAAGAACCGGCATTTGCTGTGGGCTGCAGTTCGCCATCGCGCCCACAACGGCCACTTTCTCCACGGTGACCCGATAGCCCTCGGGATGGAACCGTTCGACCACAATCTCTCCCGGCGACTTCGACGTGCCCTCGAGCATGCGACTGACCGCGGCTTCGGTAGGCGGAATAATCGGCAGGCCGTCTGTCCAATCACGACGCGTGAAGAACCGGTTCACATCTTCCAAGGTGCCGCGAAACGCGATGCGTTCTGCCCGTTGCTCGGTCGGCGAGCCCGCTGCGATTTCCGAAGGCGAAAGCGGCCTGGTGAGGCCAGCCACCAATTCCGAAGCGATCTGCCTCATGGCAGGCTCAGCGATCATGTCGCAAGGATGCGGCACATGCACCCGCCTCAACGCCGGCATCCCCTCCTTCGCACACGTAAGTTCAACGTCCGACCGGAACGGCTCGTCAACTACATACACACAAGGGATGCCGCGTCTCTCCAGTTCCACGGACCAGTGTGTTCCCCACATCGAACAAGATCCGCAGGCGCCGCAACCATAGATCACCGCATCGGCTTCGGACTCAACACGCGCCCAAAGCTCGGGCTCGTCGGACATGTAGGTACTTTGGCGGCGGATGAACACGGCGGTCACACCAGGAGCCACCGCAGGGAGGTACTCTGTCATCCATGTCATGAATGAATCGGCTCCTCCGATCACCTGACTGATGCAGAAGACGACTTTGCCGTTCAGATCGCTCAACCTTGCTTGCGGCACAACGACGGTTCGGTGATTGGGCTCTCCTGCAGGACTGAGAACTTCGTAGTTCATTGAACGATCGACAACGACTTGCTCCATACGAATCCTTTGATGATGCTGGGTCTCATTCGATGCGGATTCCCGCATCCTTGATGACCTTGCCCCAGACGGCGTAGTCCTGTTGAATGATTGCCTCGAATTCCTGGGGACTGGTGCCCGTGATTTCGACCCCGAGGGGCACGAACTGCCTTTGAACTTCCGGCGACCTGACAGCCGCCACCAGCGCCTTATTGAGCGCAACGACAGTCGACCGGTCCATGCCGGCAGGCCCAAAGACGCCGAACCAACCTGAGATGTTGAGCGCGCCGAGGCCGAGTTCGACACAATGAGGAACGTCCGGCAGCGCTTCAATTCGCGTCGATCCCGTAATCGCCAGGGCCTTCACGCGCCCTGACTTGACGTGTGGAATCGCCGAAGACACCGAATCGAAATAGACCTGAACGATGCCGCCTTGAAGATCGCGCTGACCTTCTGAGGCGCCTTTGTATGGAATGTGATTCAGCCGAGCGCCGTACAGCCGGTTCAGCATCTCGATGTAGAGATGGCCGCTCGTTCCGATGCCAGCGGATGCCGCGGAAATCGGCCCTCCAGACTTGGACAGTTCAACAAGCTCCCTCAGATCCTTCGCCTTGAGCGGCGGCTGAGCGCATACGACTACGCCACTACGAAAGAGCTGCGTGATCGGAGTGAAGTCCTTGAGCGGGTCGTAGGGCAACTTGGCCAGTAGGTGCGGAACCTGAGTGAGCGTGCTGCTGATCGTCAAGAGCAGCGTGTGGCCGTCTGGTGGGGCTTTGGCCACTATGCCGGCTCCAAGGACGGTCGCCCCCCCGGGCTTGCTTTCGACCACGACGGGCGCCCCGCCTAAATATGAGGTCAGTGTTGGACTTAGGGCCCGCGCCATAAGGTCCGCCGGCCCACCAGCGGCCGCAGGCACGATAATTCGAAGCGGACGGCCGGGAATGGGGAAATCAGAAGCCCAACCACGCGTAGCGACAAGCGCTGCACTGGCACCCAGCAGTGTTCGACGGGTAAGTTTCAAGCTTGTCTCCTAAGGCGTTATCGATGTTCTCGGCTCTTGAGCAATCTATGCATCGGTCAAATGCGACGCTCGAATAGATTTGGCGACTGTTCCCGCATCGGCAACCGCGTTCGATACCGTGAATCGGGCACAGCATCGCGCGTCGCCTATCGCGAACACATTCGGCACATTTGTCTGCATGCGTTCGTCCACCTCGATGTACCCGCGCGCGTCCAAGCCAACCGTATGCATCAGGAAATCCGTCGCCGGAGTGCGGCCGATCTGAACCACCAGTCCCTGAGCTGCCAACGACGTCACCGAGCCCGATGAATCGCGCAGCTGTATGAGTTCGAGCCCGCTCGACCCCGATGCGCCGGTGAGCAGGGTGTCGCTGAGCACGCGAACGTTGGTCGAGGACGCCAATCGCGCTTCCAGATCCGCTCCGCAGTTCAACTGCGCTCCCTGCTCGACCAAAGTGACGTCGGCGGCGAAACGCGCCAGATGCAATGCGTCCAGAACGGCACCTTGCCCTCCGCCACATACGACCACGGCCTTACCTTGGTAAAACACCGCCTCGCACGCTGCGCAGTCGATCAGGCCTCTTCCCTTGAACTGATCCAGAGACATGGCTTCGATGTGTCGCCTCTTCCGCCCCGGTGCGAGCACCATGAAGGTGGCTGTGAGCGCACGACCGTCGGTGAGAACCGCAGCATGGGAACTCGAATAGCTTTCGAGTTTCTGAACCCTTCCCTCGATGAATCGAACCCCTGCCGCCTGGGCATCATCGATCAAGCGCGCAGCGAACTCAGAACCCTGCATGCTCTGTCCAGCGCTTGGGAAGTCCTTCAGCCATTCCAAGTGCGGGAGATCGCCGGCAAGCGCCCCCTCGGACACCAAGGCTACGCCCAAGCTCTCGGCCGCCAGCATCCGGGCTGCTGTCAGCCCTGCGGCACCGCCTCCGATGATCACCACGTCGTGTTCCAAAGACCGTCTCCTTATTTGCACTTTATCTGCACTTTGCAGTTATTTTCCGGACAAGTCAAGCTGCCGCGACCTACAATGACGGGCATGGCGACAACCCCTCTTGACAGGCGTATCAACTACAGGCTGAACCGGATCTCTGATCGTTGGAGCGCGCTGGTCATTTCCATGGCGCGCGCGAAATATCGGCTCAATCCCGCGGCGATGAAGGTGCTATCCGTCATCGCTTGTTACCAGCCTCTTTCTCCGGGGGAATTGATCGAACGCACGTCCTCGGACTCGCCGAAGGTTGCACGCAACATCGGCTATCTCACGGAGCAAGGACTGATCGAGCGCATCCCCGATCAGATGGACGGACGCCGCGCTATGGTGCGTGTCACCGCGAAAGGTGCGAAAGTCAATGCTGACATCGAGAAGCTGTCCAACCTTGTTGAGAAGAGAATCACCTCGGCTCTGACCGAATCAGAGCTGAAGACCTTCTACCGAATCTTGGACACCATCGAAGTCGCCGTCCATCAGCAGCTTGGGAATTCAAGTTGGATGTCCCTTGTGAACGGCGTCGACACGGACGACGAGTAGCTTCCAGACGATGGGACACCTCGGTCTGGCGACAGGTCGTAGGTCCCCAGCCGGGGTGACCCTTTCCCAAGGTCCTTACGGCGTTGGCACTGCGCCGATCATTCCGCCGTCCATTGGCTTTGTGATCTTCGGCGTTGCGGCCAATGTATCGATCTCCAAACTGCTTCTGGCCGGTATCGTGCCGGGCTGGTGATGGGACTGGGCATCGCCGTCACGTGGTATCTGGTGGCCAACAAGGAGGACATTGTTCCGCCGCCCAAGGCAACCTGGCCAGAGCGCATCCAAGCGCTGAAGGAGTCCACTTGGGCGCTTGTCCTGCCGGTCGCCCATCACGTGCCAAGCCGATGCATGCGCCCGGCATCGGCGTCGCAATAAGCATCCGTACCGCGCCGCAAGCCAAGCAATTCGACGCTGCGTTCCCGCAGCAACTCGGAGTCGCTTCTCAGAGCGCGCTGCAGGCACTCATCCATATAACCCCTATCGCTCTGCAGGCGCGAGAGATCGACCCGCCAGCCCAAGCCAGCCATGAGCCATTTGAAGTCGACCAGATTGAGGAACGCGTCGTTTTCTTCCGAGCGTTTGGTATGCGTCGCATTCATGTATTCCGCCGCGTAAATCCCTACCTTGCTGAATCAGGTATCCCCAAGCATTGCACCGCCTCAAATGCAGGTGCACTGCCTCGAGAAAGATAAGTACAACAACTTCGACTGCCACCACCAGCCGCTCACCATGTATTGCGCAGTTCGCGCAGCTTGGTGAACACCGTCTTCGGGTCCGGCTGCTCGGGTAGATCGGGGAAGGCCTCGCGCAGTGCCGCGATGACGCTGGGGCTGCTCAGGCGCAGGAAGGTGTTGATCTGCTTTTCTTCCTGCAAGGTCGTGACCCGGGCCGTCGCCGGGTCCTGCCCGGACACCTGCAGCAGCAGCGCCTGGGCGGCCGCGTTGTCGGGCTCGCGCGCGAGCGTGAAGCGCAGGTTGTTCTCGATGTAGTCGTGGCCGGGGTAGACGCGCGTGTCGGCGGGCAGCTTGGCGAGCTGGTCGACGAAGCTGGCGTACAGGTCCTCGACATTGCCGCCGTTGTGGCAGTTGCCCGCACCGGCGTTGAACAGCGTGTCGCCCGAGAACAGGGCCGGGCTGTCGGTGTGGGAGCGCAGGCAGATGTGGCACATGGTGTGACCGGGGGTGTCGAGGCATTCGAGCTCGACGGTCCGGCCCACCTTGATCACGTCGCCGGCCTT
Source organism: Variovorax sp. P5_A3 (assembly GCF_056400665.1). Classification (NCBI taxonomy): domain Bacteria; kingdom Pseudomonadati; phylum Pseudomonadota; class Betaproteobacteria; order Burkholderiales; family Comamonadaceae; genus Variovorax; species Variovorax sp. P5_A3. Next base: position 54,166 of record NZ_JBFUKW010000025.1, read on the forward strand.
GACGCCGCGGTCCACGCCAGCGATGCGCGAGCCCGACTGGTGGTGCGCGATCACCTTGGCCCCGGTCGTCGCCACCACGGCCGCATTGCCGTCAGTGTGGTCGTGGTGCTCGTGGGTGTTGAGGATCTGCGTGATCTGCCAGCCCTTGTCCTTGGCGGCGGCCAGGCATTTCTGGTGGTCCAGCGGATCGATGGCCAGGGCCTCGCCGCTCTCCGGGCAGACGATGAGGTAGTTGTAGTTGCGGTAGGCGTTGCCCGTCCAGATGCGCTCGACGATCATGCGTTGCTCCAGGTGTCAGATGCGAATGGCACTAAATCAGGACCCATTGCGTTGAAGTCAAGGCGAAAGTCTCTGAATGTGAAGAGAAAGGGAGGTGGCTGGCCGAGGGATCGGTAGGGCGGGCGCAGCACTTCTTGCTAGGGGTGTTCAGTTCGAGACACGTGCTTCGATGGGCGGCTCGGCAGGGCCTCGAGCACACATCGAGCGGCTGCATCCAAGCGGCTTCTTCATTACACCCGAGCGAACGACCAACTGGTGAATGAACGATCCAGCCCGGTGCAGAAATCGACACAGCCAATTCTTCATGCCACCTCCCGCCAGGTCGCTCTGCGCTCACCGTTGGTTGTCAGGCAGCTGAGCCACGGCGCCTTGCGCTTCCGCCTTGTGTCTCACGCGTCAGCCCCGTGAACGCGAAATCGACCTCCGGCTTCAGCCCGCTCACGATCCGCGCGATCGACTTGCCCGAGCCGCAAGCATGGGTCCAGCCCAGCGTGCCGTGGCCGGTGTTCAGGAACAGGTTCGGCAGCCGGGTGGCGCCGATCAGCGGCACGTTGCTCGGCGTCGCCGGGCGCAGCCCGGTCCAGAACTGGGCCGCGGACGCGTCGCCGGCGCCTGGAAAGAGTTCCTCCACGCGCCGCACGATCGCCTCGCAGCGCACCCAGTTCAGGTCGCGGTCGTAGCCGTTGAGCTCGGCGGTGCCGGCGATCCGCAGCCGGTCGCCGCTGGCCGAGGTGTAGCGCGAGAACACCAGCTTGAACTCGTCATCGGTCAGCGAGACCTGGTGCGCCCTGGACGCGTCCTTGACCGGCATCGTGACCGAATAGCCCTTGGCCGGATAGATCGGCAGCCGGATGCCCAGCGGCGCCGCGTAGAGCGGGCTCAGCGAGCCCATCGCCAGCACGAAGGCATCGCCGCGGATGCGCTGGAAGCGGCCTTCGCTGTCGGTCGCCTCGACATGGTCAATGCTGCCGTCGGCCTCGCGCAGCGCGGTCACCGTGTGGCTCATGAGGAAGCGCACGCCGGCCGTCTCGGCCAGCTTGACCAGCTCGCGCGCGAAGCGGTTGGCGTCGCCCGATTCGTCTTCCGCCGTGTAGGTCGCACCGGCGAGCTTCGGGCGGATATTGGCGAGCGCGGGCTCGAGCTTCACCGCTTCGTCGGCCGAGATGACCTGCCGGTCGCAGCCGAGCGCGCGCATCTGCTGCGCCGGCTCGAGTGCGGCATCGAATTCCTTTTGCGTCGTGTAGAAGTGCAGGATGCCCTGCGTGCGCTGGTCGTAGGCCAGGCCGGTGTCGCGGCGCAGCTGCTGCAGCGTGTCGCGGCTGTAGGTGCCCAGGCGCACGATCTGCTCGATGTTGTGGCGGGTGCGTGCCGGCGTGCATTCGCGCAAGAACTGCAGGCCCCACAGCCACTGGCGCATGTCGGCGCGGATGCGGAACAGCAGGGGGGCGTCTTCCTTGCCGAGCCATTGCAGCACCTTGAGGGGTGCCCCCGGATTGGCCCAGGGCTCGGCATGGCTGACCGAGATCTGGCCGCCGTTGGCGAAGCTGGTTTCCGCCGCCGGCGTGGCTTGGCGGTCGATCACGGTCACTTCGTGGCCGAGTTGCTGGAGGTAGTAGGCCGAGGTCACGCCGAGCAGGCCGGCGCCAAGAACGATCACGCGCATATCGAGAATCCTTGAAGGTTGCAGCGCCCGGACGCGACGGAACGGATTGCCGACGGAAACGAAGGCAATCAGTGACCCGCAGCGCTCAAGCAGCGGACTCCGGTACGCTTTTCAACGCAGCGGCGGTGTTCGCTTCGGGGTGAGCCGTCCCCGCGCGGTGCAGCGATAGCTTCGATGTTTCCGACAACATCAATCCGCCTATCGATCCCATCACGGCAATCACGACCAAATACCACGCAGGCGACATGGCGTTGCCCGTCGTCTTGATCAGCCACGTGGCGACGAGCGGCGCCGTGCCGCCAAACAGCGTAAAGGCCAGGTTGAAGGTAATCGCTGAAGCGGTATAGCGGGTGCGCGTTGGAAACACCTCGGATAGCAACGGCGGCGTCACCACGTTCGCCAACACCGCGCCCATCGCCAGCATGCACACGCCAATGACCGACGGCAAAAAATGCCCCGAACCCACCAGCGAGAAGGATGGATAGACCGTGGCGATCAGGATGACGCACGCCGTCAACATGGTCTTCCGGCGGCCTGCCCAGTCCGAGTACAGACCGGCCAGTGGACACAGCGCCGCAGCGAAAACCAACGCGATCACCGTGATGAGCAGCGAAGTCGCGCGGTTCATCCCGCCCGCCACTTGCAGGTAAGTCGCATAGTAGGTGGTGAACATGTAGAACGACAATGCCGTCACCGAGATGAACGCCCCCAGTTTCAGAATGCCCGCTGCCTGCGTGCGCAGCGTGTCGCGCAGCGGCGAATGCGCGACTTTGTGCTCGCCTTCAAGCGCGCGAAACGCCGGGGTTTCGCTGAGATTCATCCGTAGGTAAAGACCGATCAGGCCGGTGGGCGCGGCGGCCAGAAACGGCACACGCCAGCCCCAGCTGCTCATGGCATCGGCGGAAAGCGAAGCGTCGAGCGCGTAGGCCACGATCGCAGCCAACGCGAACGACGAGAACGTCGATACCGGTAGAAAGCTACCGTAGCGCGCTCGCTTGTGCTGCGGCGCATGCTCCATCACGTAGGCGCACGCGCCGGCATATTCACCGCCGGCGGAGAAACCCTGCACGCAGCGCAGGACCGTGAGCAGGAAGGGCGCGAACGCGCCGATCGCGGCATACGTCGGCAACAAACCGATCAGCGTGGTCGCCCCGGCCATCATCAGGATGGTCAACGCGAGAGTGCGCTTGCGGCCAATGCGATCGCCCACCACGCCAAACACAATGCCGCCCAGCGGCCGGAAGGCAAATGCGACGGCGAAAACGGCGAAGGTATTGAGCAGCCCGACTGCCGGATCGTCACTCGGGAAGAACTCACGCGTGAGGATGGTCGCGAGAAAACCATACGCGGCAAAGTCGAACCACTCGACGAAATTGCCGACCGATGCCGCGAAGATCACTTTGCGCAGCGTTTTCAGATCGACTTCAGGGGGTGACGCTTCCGACATGATCGACATTCGATGTCTCCAGGGAAAAAGAACGGTGAAGCGGGATGTTTTTCTGGCGAGCGCCGACCCGGCCGGCGAGATAGGCGGGGTTACCGTGGACGCCGGCGTTGCTCATGCGGGCGCCTGGTTCGATGCGCTGAAAGCTGGCGAAATCTACGTAGATTCAGGCCCGTCGCCCTTCGCCGCGCATGATCGACTGCGCGAACGAGACAAGCACAGCCGCAGCCTCGGAGACCTTCTCCGGAAGAAGCGCGTGGCCGGAGCCATGAATGATCTCCATCGTCGTCAGGTGGCCAACACGATCTCGCAGGAAGTCTTCTTCGGGTACCGGTGCGATCTTGTCGAATTCAGGCGCCACATAGAGCACCGGAAGATTCTTGCCTACTTCGGTCCAACTGCTGTCGGCCGTTGCGTTCGTCGCTGCCAGTTGGAATTTGGAGACCTCCGTATGCCACCCGCTCAACCATACGGAAGCATCATGCCCTGGGGCGAAGAAGTCGCGCTCCAAATAAAATAGGCGATCTTCATCCGGCTTGGCGTTGTCGGATACGACATTGACGGAAATCAGGAGCTCGGGCGAGATCGTGCTGCCAATAATGGCTGCGAGAAGCGCGACGGACTTGGTCATCGAAGGCCAATGATGGGCGAGAACCCGCGCGACCCAGTTGCCGAATGCGTGGCCCACCACACACAATGCTTCAGGCTTCCCCGGCGCACAATCAGCTTCGATCGCAGCGACAACGTCGGCGGCAAGATCGATCAAGGTGATGCCATCGGTCGGCCCCCGGCTCGCGCCTATGCCGCGTGGCTGAGGTCGCAAGACTCGGAAGCCAGCCGCAGCAATTAACGGAGCAATTTCATCGAAATCAGTAGCTCCTCTCGCTAGCGAGGGGAGCAAGACGATGCGGGGGCCCTCACCTTCGACCAGAAGTTCAACCTGGCCTTCATGCGTTGGGATCAGTTTGCGCTCGAGTTTTGACATTTTGTCTCCTAATTTGCTGGTTACTGAGGATTCGAGCTATCGAAAAATCTGGAAGAGGCCAAAGAGGGCCGTGACTGCATGGATCGGTGCCAGCTAGAGAGCGCCGGGCATTTTTCCCGCCAGCCGAGCCGCGGAAACCGGAAGTCGGCGTATTCAGCAATGATGGCCAGGGTAATTGACGACAACCCGAAAGGCCGTTGCGCGACGCGCTCGGCTGCCGCCTCCAGCCTTGCCCATATCATGCTCGACTTCAAGTTGAACGCATTGATAAGCGCAATCTGCTTGGTGTCCTTCATCGATTCGATGCGCCATTGCACAAGCAGGTCGAGAAAGCCATTGCACAACGCGTGCAGTCGAAGCTCCTCAATTCGCTCTTCCGGCGACAACGGAATGAGCTTGGCACCACCTGCCATGTGTTCGAGGTACTCGATGATGACGAGACTGTCGTAGAGAGCGGCCCCGTCATCCAGGACGAGCGTCGGGAGTTGCCCAAGGGGGTTATATGGCAACAGAGCCAAGTCGGGCTTGTTCGGTGCGACGCGAGTCGGGATCGTCTCCAACCTGTCGCGCAGCCCCAGCTCGTGGGCGCTTACGATGACTTTCCTGACGAATGGAGATGTCGATGACCAATATAGTTTCATTGAGAATAATCCTTGGCTATTAATCAGGAACATCGACCCAGCTCGCCTGCGGGGCAACATGGCCCGCAGCTATCACTCCAAACCGCTGGTTGCCGGGACGACCAATAATCGATAGTTTCGCCCGAGTGCCAAGGGATCGATAGGATTGCCAAGCCGCGGAAACATGAAAGCTTCGACGCCGCATCCGACGATGTCGCAATCATCCAAATTCAGGCGCGCATTTGTCCTATCGCGCGGGGTTGGGAGCGCGATATCGTTCCGAGCAGTCAGTTCACATCGGAGTGTCTTCATGCGTTTCCTGCCAAAGTGCACCTTCTCCAGGATCGGGGGTGTCCCCCCCAACAAGGCCGGACTCCCTCGGGAAGGCCTGCGGGAGACTGCATGACACGCGAAGCCGCACTGGCCCAGGCTGCCGGCCATTTCGATAGGGGCGACTTCGTGCGCGACCTGTCGCGCCGTGTCGCCTTCCGCACCGCCAGCCAAGAGCCAGATTCCGGGCCGGCCCTGGCCTCCTACCTGCACGACGAGATCGGCCCTTCATTGGCCAGACTGGGCTTCAGCTTCGGCATCCACCCCAATCCCGAGCCCGCCTACGGGCCGCTCCTGGTGGCCAGCCGCCATGAAGGTGATGCTTTGCCCACGGTGCTGATGTACGGCCACGGCGACGTCATCCGTGGCCAGGAAAAGAGTTGGACTTGCGGCCAGGGACCATGGACGCTGGCGGTAGACGGTGAGCGCCTTTATGGCCGGGGCACGGCCGACAACAAGGGCCAGCACAGCATCAACATCGCCGCGCTGGCCATCGTGCTGGCGCTGCGCGGCCAGTTGGGCTTCAACGTCAAGTGGCTGCTGGAAACCGGCGAAGAGACCGGCTCGCCAGGCTTGGCCGCGTTCTGCGCTGCGCACCGGGAACTGCTGGCCGCTGATGTGCTCATCGCAAGCGACGGCCCGCGCGTGGGCCGCGACCAGCCCACCGTCTTCCTGGGCTCGCGCGGTGTGGCGAACTTCAGCCTGACGCTGAACCTGCGCGGCGGCGGTGGGCACCACAGCGGCAATTGGGGCGGCCTGCTGCGCAACCCCGGCACGGTGCTGGCCAACGCCATTGCGAGCATGGTGGACGCCCACGGCGTGATCCGTGTCCAGGGCCTGCGCCCGCCGCCCATTCCGAACAATGTGCGCACCGCGCTGCAGGGCCTGAAGTTTGGTGGTGACGCCGGCGACCCCGAAGTCGACCCCGGCTGGGGCGAGCCCGGACTGACTCCGGCCGAACGGGTGATCGCTTGGAACACACTGGAAGTGCTGGCCTACAAGACCGGCAACCCGGACTTCCCGGTCAACGCCATCCCGCCGGCAGCACACGCCTTCATGCACATGCGCTTTGTAGTCGGCACCGACGTGAGCCGCCTGCGTGACGTCGTGCAGCAGCACCTGTCGACGCACGGCTTCGAAGGCATCGAAGTCGGCGAACCCGAGGTCATGCACGCCACCCGGCTGGACCCGGATAACGCATGGGTGCGCTTCACGCTGGCCAGCATCGAGCAGAGCACCGGCAAGAAGCCCGTGCTGCTGCCCAATCTGGGCGGCAGCCTGCCCAATGATGTGTTCGCCGACATCCTGGGCTTGCCCACCGTGTGGGTGCCGCACAGCTACGCCGCCTGCCAGCAGCACGCACCCGACGAGCACCTGCTGGCACCGGTGGCGCGCGAGGCGCTGCAACTGATGACGGGCCTGTTCTGGGACCTGGCGGCGGCCGCGCCGGCGCTCCCGCGACGCTGAGTGCGCCGTTTCCGCGACTCACCAGCCTGCGGCGAACTCCCGCCGGATAAAGGGCGCACTCTGTACCTCGAGGACGTCCTGCAGCATCTGCCCGTGCACACGATCAGCCGCAACGACGATCTCCTGCTGCACTACCGGCAACCGATGGAGATGCCCCCCGGCAAGACCGCCGCCGCTTACCTTCTATGCAACAAGTGGCATGAGCATCCAATTTGTGCGTGGACATATTGCAACTGTTAGGATGAGCAACCCTGTGGCAGGAGATTCCATGATGATGCCGGTTTTTGGTGCGAAGGCCGAAACCGCCAAGCTGGCGCGGCGGCGAGTGAAGGTCGGCTTCATCCTCCTTCCGGGCTTCACGATGTTTTCGTACTCTGCCCTCGTCTATATCTTGAAGCATTGCACCGACCCGGCAGCCGCAGTCGGAGTCGATTTTGAATATGTAGTCCTGGGACAAAAGCCAGCTCAAACGACCTGCGGCATCCAAATACCCCCGACCGCGCCCCTCCAAGCTGCTCGCGATTGCAACTACGTTTTCGTGATAGGTGGGAAGATAGCGGCTCCCATTGAAGACCGCCGATCGATTCTGGAAGCCCTAACGGAAGCCGATTTGAATAGCGCGACTCTGATCGGAGCAGGTTCGGGGCTGTTCGTGTTAATCGAAGCCGGCTTTTTCGATAGATTGCCCTGCGCGACAGATTGGTATCACGGCGCTGATCGAGATACCCGCTTTGCGGAGGTGCAGCAAGTCTCAGGCGTCAACTTAATGGTGAGTGGCAGGCGAGTCAGCTGCGCGGGAGGCCTGGCGGCGCTGGAACTCGGATCATGGTTATTGGAACGTCATTATTCCGCAATCGGTGCCGAGATTCCCGCACCGCAAGAGCTTTCGGTCTCCTCCACTGAAACTGAGCAGAACTCCGAACCAAGAGAAAATCCACTCGATGCGAGAGTACTTCGGGCGCTCAAGATTATCGAAAGAAATCTTGGACAAGAGCCAATGAAGGTTGAATCTCTTGCGTCTTCTTTAGGGATTTCCAAGCGGCAGATAGAACGGCTTTTTCAGCAGGAAATGAAGCAGCCGGTCCAGCAATATTGCCGCCAACTTCGACTCGCCTATGGACATTGGCTGCTTTTGAACAGCTCCAAGTCGATAACTGAAATCGCGACAATCACCGGATTCTCCGATAGCTCTCACTTCAATCGAAGTTTCCGAAGTCAGTTTGCGACGACCCCATCACAAGCACGACAATCAAGAGTCAGTGTGGATGACGTGATGCCGCCGCAATGGGTTTCTCTCTGCGAAAGAATCGCAAAAAGCGATCAGGATTTGGACTTATTGCGATCGAAAATGTCAGTTTACACAAACTTGGCTCACTCGGTAGTTGCTTCTTCGAGCAAGATAAACCCGATGGCGGCTCAACCTGGTCAATAATCCACTAACGATCACCTCGAGCGACTGCTCGCAAGCAGCTTCATGAATTTGACGCTCTCGTCCTTGAGCCGCCTCAGGCTAACCAGCCCGGTTCCAGAATCCGGTATCTCCAAGTCGACGGACTCCGCTGCCGGATCAGGCTGATACGGGGCTGAAGGGGAGAAGATCATCGATCTCTCCCGATTGAACGATACTCCGTCGTCTCGATCGCCGGCCTATCGGAGGGCCGGCTTTCTAATATCGGAGCGATCAGATCGCAGCCGTGACGATGAACTCGACCTTGTATTTCGGGGTTGTGAGCTTAGCTTCGCTGGTGGCGCGGGCCGGCGGGTTGGCCGGATCGATCCAAGCTTCCCAGACGGCGTTCATTTCGCCGAAATTGGCGATATCCGAGAGGTAGATGATGGTCTGCAGAATCTTCGACTTGTGACTGCCGACGGCAGCGAGCAGGTTGTCGACCTGGGCAAGCGCGCTCTTGCACTGGTCAGTGACGCTCTCGCCTTCGCCGACTCGGCCGGCGAGATAGACGGTGCTACCGTGGACGACGGCGTTGCTCATGCGGGCGCCCGGTTCGATGCGTTGAATGCTCATGGAATTCTCCTGAAAAGATTGAGCTTTGGGAAAAACGCTCCGCATGAAAAACGGAGCTGGGAAGATCTTTAGCCACGAAGAAGCTGGCTCTTTGAAATACGCGTTCTAGGTAGATTCAGGCCCGTCGCCCTTCGCCGCGTCGATCGACTGCGCGAATGAGACAAGCACAGCTGCAGCCTCGGAGACCTTCTCCGGAAGAAGCGCGTAGCCGGAGCCATGAATGATCTCCATCGTCGTCAGGTGGCCAACACGATCTCGCAGGAAGTCTTCTTCGGGTAATCCTTGGCTATTAATCAGGAACATCGACCCAGCTCGCCTGCGGGGCAACATGGCCCGCAGCCATCACTCCAAACCGCTGGTTGCCGGGACGACCAATAATCGATAGTTTCGCCCGAGCGCCAAGGGATCGATAGGATTGCCAAGCCGCGGAATCATGAAAGCTTCGACGCCGCATCCGACGATGTCGCAATCATCCAAATTCAGGCGCGCATTTGTCCTATCGCGTGGGGTTGGGAGCGCGATATCGTTGCGAGCAGTCAGTTCACATGGGGGTATCTTCATGCGCTTCCAAGCAAGATGCATCATCTCTAGTGCCATATTCGAGAACAAAAAGTCAACCCATCTTCTTGCTTCTGTCATCCCAATTCACACAATTTGTATGAAAAATCTTTTTGGTATTGCACTGACCCTTGTCGTTGCTGCTGCTTCGCACGGAGTTGTCGCCCAAACTTTCCCTACCAAGCCCGTGACTATCGTGGTGCCTTACGCCCCGGGCGGCCCTGTGGACAATCTGTCTCGGGCCTTGGGCAATCAACTGACTAAGGATTGGGGACAGCCAGTGCTGATTCTCAACAAAACGGGGGCCAATGAGATTATTGGTGCCGATTTCGTCGCCAAGAGCCCGCCCGACGGCTACACCTTGTTTGCGGCAACGGAGGCGGCCCTGACCATGAACCCGCACCTGTACAAGAAATTGCCATATAACGCTGAAAAGGACTTTGCACCCATCTCTCGGTTGATCACCGTGCCTATGGTATTTTTGGTACCTCAAAACTCGAAGGCCAATACCCTGAAAGAGTTTGTGCAACTGGCGCATAACGCAAAAACACCGATGAGCTACGGTTCTTCCGGCGCTGGCGGGATTGTCCATCTCCCCCTGGCAATGTTTGCGAAACAAGAGAATCTGGAAATGGTCCACATCCCCTACAAAGGCGCAGCACCACTGATCCCCGATATCATTTCGGGTCAGGTGGATTCGGCGATCCTCGGTGTCTCGGTCGTCGAGCAACATGTCAAATCGGGCAAGCTGAAGGCGCTGGCAATTTCCGGCGACAACCGCAGTGTTGCCTTGCCGGAAGTGCCAACGTTCAAGGAAGCGGGCGTGAAAGACATCAATGGTGCTTTCAACATCGGGTTCGTGGCACCCGCGGGAACGCCCTCGGCCGTGATTGAAAAAATCGCCAACGACGTTCGCAAGGTTCTGATGGACCCCGAATTCCGCAGGACTCAGATCGACGCCTATTCTTATGTGGCTATCGGCTCTACGCCCGTGGAGTACAAGAACTTTCTGGCACAAGACTTCAAAGTGGAGGCTGAACGGGTGAAAGTATCTGGCGCCACGCTCGACTGATCGCCCTTTGCTCGAACGCGTTATGCCCCGGCTGAATTTTGTGCAACAAGGGCAAGGCCGTAGTCCTGAGCCATGCCCTGGGTTGTGATCTGGCCATGTGGAACGACATCGCCATCGCGCTGGAAGACCGCTACACCGTGCTGCGATACGACCACCGGGGCCATGGTCGCAGTCCGGCCAGCGCCGGTACATACACCATCGAGGACCTGGCCGATGACGCGGCCGAGTTGATCCGCAGCCAAGCGGTGGGGCCAGTGCATTTCGATCTTCATGAGCTGCCTCCGTCATGCAAGCGGGCAACATCGCCCGCTGACAACTCTGGCAGCCGGCGGACGCCGAAGAAAGGGGGCGTCCATTCCAGTAAGACTGCAGCCCTGCCTCCTGCTTCTTCACACACGAGTTACTTGCGATCCGGGAGCCGCCCATATAAGACCGTCCCTAGAGACAGTGGTGACAGAGGCATTCCGGGACACGCTGGCAGGATTTCAGCGAACGCTGTCCTTCCTGGGACTGCCGGGCGACAAGTTTCACGAGGATGACTACAACGGCATCCTCACCACGATCGTCGAATCCCGGCTCGAAGGCATTTTTGGCTGGCAGGCCCACGAGCAGTTGCCGGGCGGCTTCACCAGCGCGGGCTATGCAGGCCGGCGCGATTTCGTGTTGCGGAGGCGCGGTGTGGACATCGCAGTGTTCGAAGCATTGAAGTCAGGGCAGCCCAACGATCTTCGCCTTGAAGAGCATCTTCACAAACTGTTCGCGTACTCGGCGACGAATCTCTTTTTCCACATCACATACAGTGTCCGCAAGAGACATTCGGAGATGATCGACGCGGTCAAGTCGATGGCGATGCGTCCGCCGACCGGAACCGACTACCTGGGCCAGACGCCGATACCTGACGACGGGGCGCGTCCGGCCGCGCTTCGGGGGGCCTATCGAAGAGCCGGGTCAGATGTCACCGTGATCTTCCTTCTTGTGGACATGCTTCAGGTCGATCAGCGCCCAGCGGTGGGCGCGCCTGAATTGTCGTGGCGATCCGAGGGATGCGCAACGCGCTCATCCCGAAGCGCAGACCGGCAGTTCATCGGCGCTTCCCCGCTCAGCCTGTCTTCAGCTTCAGGAGCATTGTCATCACGCCGGCCATGGCGAATTCAAGTTCCAGGTAGCCTTGGAAGTCCTTTCCGTCCATCCAGGATGCGTCCCAGTTCTGGCGCTTGAGCGTCTTCTGCCAGGCCTCGGTCTGAACGGCGCGGTGTGCCGCAGCGACCAGTTCCTGCTGGCGTTTGGGTGGCACCGCCTTCCCGGTGAAGATGCCGCGCCAGTTGGCGAGGTCGGCGTCGACGCCCTGCTCGCGCGCGGACGGAATCCCGAGGAAAGGACGTTTCGCGGACACGCCGATGGCACGCAGCTTGCCGCTGGCGATGCTTTCGCTGAATTCGCTGTAGCCCGAGATGCCGGCCACGGCCTTGCCGGACTCGAGCGCCTCCACGACTTGCGCGCCGCCCGCGTTGGGAAGATAGACGAGATTGGCCGTGCTGCCGGCCAGTCGCGCGAGCATGCCAGCAAACATGTGGTCGACTCCGCCCGAGGATCCGCCCGCGATTGCAGTCGTGTCCGGGTAGGCGCGAAGCCTGCCGATCAAGTCCTTGACGGTGGCGATGGGCGAGTCGGCCTTCACCGCCACCACCTCGTAGTCACTCGTCAGCCGCGCAATCGGCTGAATGCGGCTCATGTCGATGGCGGGCTTCTGCAGCGCGACAGCGCCCACCATGACCATGCCGCCCATCAGCAGCGCGTTCGGGTCCGCATCGTACTTCTCCACGTACTTCGCCAAACCGATCGTGCCGCCCTTGCCACCGATGTTCTCGTAATCGATGACGCTCACCACGCCCGCCGCCTGCATTGCTGCACCCAACGCCCGGCCGGTTTGGTCCCAGCCGCCACCTTCGTTCGCTGGAATAACGATGCGCAATCGTGCAAAGGGGGCATTACCCGCCGGATTGAGCGGTCCCGCCTGGGACCACGCCGGGCCGGCCACGGCAACACTTGCCGTCGCGACAGCCAGCCAAGCGGCGAAGTCGCGACGCCGCAGGACTTGTCCGTTCGCGCTGGGCACGAGTTGGTTCGAAAAAGGCGAGATTCGGCGATCGATCTTTGGCATTTGTATCTAAACGTATTGGGCGTTGCCCATCCTATTCAGTGCGAAAGCCGTACCGACGCGGGTAATCCCTGAGCGGCGATGCGCCGCGAGTATTTGGTCACAAAGCCTGAAACGAAGTAACGCCTCCGGACCGACGCCCCGCTCGGTTCCTGCGCGACTTGCCCAGGGTTCCAGATCAGCGTTGACCATCGCGCACGAAGCCGGGATGCGCGTGTGCTTCACGCGGCACCCGTCCTTGCCGCGCAAGTCCTTGCGGGCAGGTTCGCTGCCATCGTCGCGATATGTCATGCACGCACGCAGTGAGGGCGGCGCAATCCGACACCTGGCTGACGATGCCGACTTGCATGTCCCCGGGATTGCAGACATCGCCGAAGCGCCCGCGGGATGGTGAGACCCTGCGTTTCGATTCCATCTGTCAAGCAGTTGAAGCGTGCAAGACCGATGCCTGTGCACAGGCGCGCTGCGCTGGTTCAATCTGCCACACCTGCTCCACTTCCGCACATGAACCGGCGCATCGGGTGACGCCCCCATGGAGCACTCCCCTTGCAAAACCATTGCGCCGCAAGGACTTGCATCTGCTGGCACGCATTGGCCCGCCGATTGCGAAGCAGTCAATGCGTTCCTTCCTCAACCTCAACGGAGATGAATTCATGGACATGGCTGAAATGCGCAATCTCGGCATTGCGAACCCCTACAAGAAGCAATACGGCAACTACATCGGCGGAGAGTGGGTTCCGCCGATCGACGGCCAGTATTTCGACAACCTGACGCCTGTGACGGGCCAGATCTTCACGAGCATTCCGCGCTCGAACGCGAAGGACATCGAGGCTGCGCTCGATGCCGCGCACAAGGCGAAGGCCGCATGGGGCCGCACCTCGCCGACCGAGCGCGCCAACATCCTTCTGAAGATCGCAGACCGCATGGAGCAAAACCTGCAGACCCTGGCCGTGGCCGAAACGCTCGACAACGGCAAACCGCTGCGCGAGACCATGGCTGCCGACATGCCGCTGGCCATCGACCACTTTCGCTACTTCGCGTCGTGCGTGCGGGCCCAGGAGGGCGGCATCAGCGAGATCGATCACGAGACCTATGCGTACCACTTCCATGAGCCGCTCGGCGTGGTGGGCCAGATCATTCCCTGGAACTTTCCGATCCTGATGGCGGTGTGGAAGCTGGCGCCGGCACTGGCCGCGGGCAATTGCGTCGTGCTGAAGCCGGCCGAGCAGACGCCAGCGTCGATCCTGGTGCTGCTCGAGATCATTGGTGACCTGCTGCCACCGGGCGTGCTCAATGTCGTCAACGGCTTCGGCCTCGAAGCCGGCAAGCCATTGGCGTCGAGTCCGCGGATCGCCAAGATCGCCTTCACCGGCGAGACGACCACCGGCCGGCTGATCTCGCAGTACGCGAGCCAGAACCTGATCCCGGTCACGCTGGAGCTCGGCGGCAAGTCGCCCAACATCTTCTTCGACGACGTGTTCTCGGCCGACGACGCATTCTTCGACAAGGCGCTGGAAGGATTCGCGATGTTCGCGCTCAACCAGGGCGAGGTCTGCACCTGCCCGAGCCGCGCGCTGATCCAGGAATCGATCTACGACCGGTTCATGGAACGCGCGATCCAGCGTGTCGAGGCGATCACGCAAGGTCATCCGCTGGACACCGGGACCATGCTCGGCGCACAGGCCTCGCGGGAGCAAATGGAAAAGATCCTCTCCTACATCGACCTCGGCAAGCAGGAAGGCGCCCAGTGCCTGACCGGCGGCGAGCGCAATGTCAAGGACGGTGAACTGGCAGCGGGCTACTACATCAAGCCGACGGTGTTCAAGGGCCACAACAAGATGCGCATCTTCCAGGAAGAGATCTTCGGCCCGGTGCTGTCGGTGACGACCTTCAAGACCGAAGAAGAAGCCCTCGAGATCGCCAACGACACGCTGTACGGGCTCGGCGCGGGCGTGTGGACCCGCGATGTAAATCGCGCCTTCCGCATGGGCCGCGGCATTCAGGCCGGCCGGGTCTGGACCAACTGCTATCACGCCTATCCGGCCCACGCGGCCTTCGGTGGCTACAAGCAGTCGGGCATCGGCCGCGAGAACCACAAGATGATGCTCGACCACTACCAGCAGACCAAGAACCTGCTGGTGAGCTACAGCCCGAACAAGCTGGGCTTCTTCTGATCGAATCGCCCATGTCCGACACACGCGCCACCGACCCCGCTGCCGCGGCGGTCTCTCGCGTGTCCGTGACTCCGGCCGCGCAGGCGCTCATCGAGCGCCCTCGGCGAGATCGCAGGCGTGCCCTTCTACATGAGCAGATCGCAGTTCGAATACTGGGAGCACACGCACCTGATCATCGATGCGGTGCCGGGCAACGGCGGGATGTTCTCGCTGGAACGCCCGACCGGGTTGCGCTTCCTGACGCGTTCCCGTCTGTACGAGGATGAGGAATGGCGAGCCCTGGAGGCGCAGGGCCGGCCGTAGCCGGCCTCCCTCGCCTTCCAGTCAGTGTCCCGTCAGGGTGCTTGCCAGCCGACGTTCCCGCTTTCGAACATCTCGCGCAAACGTCCGTCGCCGGCCATGTCGTTGAGGGCCGCCTGCAGTGCCTGCGCGAGGTCCGTCGCGTCCTTCTTGACCGCCATCCCCACTGCCCAGCCATTGCGCTGCGCACGCGGGGACGGCAATGGCGCGATCGCAAAGCGTGCGTCGCCACGCAGGACGGATTCCATCTCCGACGCGAGTCCAGCGGCTGCATCGACTTCGCCTCGCTGCAACGCGCGGGCGGCCGCCACGCCGTCCTTCGCCTGCGTGTCGAGTTGGCCGCGATAGGCGCCCCCGTCGGCGCCGATCATCAGCCAGCCGGCGAGCGTCTGCCCCGACACCGCCACCTTCGACGTGCCCAGCGCCGACAAGGTGTCGAGTTGTAGCAGGCGGTCGAGCCGCCGCGCCATCACGACGCGTTCGCGAAAGTACGGCGCGAAGATCCGGGCCTGCGGCGTCTCGTCGATCAGCGGCTTGTCGACCGGTACGTGCATCAGCACGTCCGCCGGTCCGAAGCCCAGGTAGTGACCACGCCAAACCATGTTGCGCAGGTCGTCGTTCATGTTCTCGTCAGCATTGAAGGGCATCGTCGAGAGCTTGACGCCGAGCGCGTCCGCCAGCGCCTGTGCCAGTTCGACGTCGACGCCCTTGCCGTCCACGTGGAACGGCGGCATGTCCTTGTAGAGCGCGACCGAGAGTGTTCCGCGCTCGCGGATGCGGTCGAGCGTCGCCGCGCGCGTGACGAGCGACGACGCCCCGAGGCTTGCCGCGCCTATCCAATGAAGGCAGGCGCGGCGGGAAATATGTGATGCGCTCATCCAGGCCTCCTACATCGGCTTTTCGCGGCGCGTCTCGAGGTAGGCCTTGATCGACCAGATCGCTTCCTGCTTCATCACACCCTCGAAGGGAGGCATGTACACGGCGCCATTGCGCGTTCGGCCGTGGCGCACGGTCGTCAGGAAATAGTCGTCCATCTCCTTGAGGCAGGCGGCCTTCTTCGCGGCATCCTTCTGCGCGGCGCAGTCGTTGTCGATCCTGCGCAGATCGGGCGCGATGCCGCCGGAGATCGCCTCGATGCCGTGGCAACGCGCGCAGTTCTGGTTGTAGGCGGAGGTTCCGATCTTGATCGCCGTGGCGTTGGCGCGATAGGGGTTCTCTGCGCGCCATTCCTTGCCGAGTTCAGGCAAGCCAGCAGTGTCCACGGCCTGCGGCGTCACGTCGCCATGCGACCAAGCCAGGCCGGCACAGGCCATGCCCAGCGCAGCGGCCAGCAACATGGCTGCCTTGCGAGTCGTCCGACCCGTCGTCGGGCCCTTATGGAATACCCGGTAAGGGGCTCGTCCTGTCTGCGATTTGATGTCCGTCATGTCATCTCCATTCGTGTGCAACTAAAAACACGGATGAATCCGCAAACGCTATGCCACGCGGAAGGTGTTTCAGGCGGGAACACAAATTGCGTGAAACGCCACCCGTGTGGCATCCTTTGAGACTGACGGAAGCGATGTGACAGGTAGAGGCGCTTCCCCCTGTGCCAAAACGGGACACACGAGGCGACGAGACAGAGTTTTTTGGATGAACACCTGCTCGCATAGAGGCAGTGGAGACAAGACAATGGTTGCACCCCCCCGTACGCCGGCCACCGCCGCCAGGACCTGGACCACCCCTGCAGAACTGCCCTTTCCGCAGCAGCCGGCGCGCACAGAACTCATTGAACAGTGGCACCAGCGTTGCTCGGCGCTCGGGCTGACGCGTGTCGAACGCCCCGACTTCGAACCCCTGATGCGCGGTGACCTCACCGTCGCGCGCGAACGCAACCAACGCCTGTTCACGCACGCGGCGCCGGTCATGGAAATGCTGTTCGAGCAGATCGTCGACTCCGATAGCATGATCGTTCTGGCCGACGTGTCGGGCACCATCCTTCACTCGGTTGGCGACGACAAGTTCCTGCAGCGTGCCGACAAGGTCGCGTTGACGCCGGGCGTGAACTGGGCAGAGCATTCCAAGGGCACCAACGCCATCGGCACGGCGCTGTTCGAGGAAGCGCCCACCGTGGTTCACGGCGGCGAACATTTCATCCACGCCAACCATTTCCTCACCTGCTCGGCAGCGCCGATCTTCGACCCGCGCGGCAACATGCTCGGCGTGCTCGACGTCACCGGCGACCAGCGGTCGTACCACCAGCACACGATGGGCCTAGTGCGCATGTCGGCCCGCATGATCGAGAACCAGTGGCTGTCGGACGACTACGGCAATCGCCTGCGCCTGCACTTTCACAGCCGCGTGGAGTTCATCGGCACGCTGCTCGAGGGGATCATCGTGGTCGGCGCGGACGGCAAGATCCTCGGCGCCAACCGCAGCGCACTGGACCAACTCGACATGAGCAGCGCCGCGCTGCGCATGCAAAGCCTCACCAGCCTTTTCGGCACGACCGCGCCGGCGGTTTTCGACCACTTCCGCACGCCGCTTCCCGCACCAATGACACTGAGCCTGTCGAATGGCCGCCAATTCCATGTGAGCGCACGGTTCAACGGGCCACAGCGATCGATGGCCATGCAGCCGCATGGCGCGGGCGCGGAAGAGCGAGCCGATCCCGTCGACCACCGTCCGGCGGCCATCGAAGCCCGCAAGCCCCGCGGCCCGCTGGCCGGCGCCACGGCCGACTCGGCAGACGGAACGCTTTTCTCGGGCCTGCACTACCTCAATACCGGCGACGTGCAGGTCGCGGCCCTGGTGCAGAAGGTTCAACGCGTCATCAACCGCGACATCCCGCTGCTGATCCTCGGGGAGACGGGCACGGGCAAGGAATTGCTCGCACGGGCGGTGCACCAGGACTCGAACCGCGCCAAGCAGCCTTTCGTGGCCGTCAACTGTGCGTCGATTCCCGAGTCCCTGATCGAGGCCGAGCTGTTCGGCTATGAAGACGGCGCCTTCACCGGCGCGCGACGCAAGGGCGCGGTCGGCCGCATCGTGCAGGCCAACGGCGGCACCTTGTTTCTCGACGAGATCGGCGACATGCCGCTGGCATTGCAGGCGCGCCTGCTGCGGGTGCTGCAAGAGCGCAACGTGACGCCGCTGGGGAGCGTCAAGTCGATTCCGGTCGATATCGCGGTGATCGGCGCGACACACCGCAAGCTCCGCGACATGATCGAGGCGGGATCCTTCCGGGAAGACCTCTACTATCGGCTGAACGGCCTGGTGGTGAAGCTGCCCGCGCTGCGCGAGCGCTGCGACCTCGATGTGGTGGCCCGTCGCATCCTGCTCAACGATTGCCCGCATGGCACGCCCGAGATCAGCGCGTCGGTGATGGCGCTGTTCAAGAGCTACACATGGCCTGGCAACGTGCGGCAGCTCGCCAACGTTCTGCGCACTGCCGCCGTCATGGCGGCGGGCGAAGACCGGATCGAAGAGCACCATCTCTCGGACGACTTCCTGGAAGACGTCCAGAGTGGGCGCGCGGTGCAGGCGCCGCAAGCCTCCGTGGCGATGCGAGTTGCGCCGCCGGTGGCCGAGCCCGTGCCGTTGCGCTCTGCGGAATTGCCCGAGGAGCGCGTGCCGGAATCCGGCATCGAGCCGGCGCCCCTGCAGGCGATGTCCGAATCCAGCCCGCCTCGCACGCTCGGCGAGGCGGAAGTGGAGTTGATACGCAGGACGTTGGCCGCCGCCAACGGAAATATCTCGGTCGCTTCGAAGCGCCTGGGCATCAGCCGCAACACCATCTATCGCAAGCTTCGCTGGGGGAAGTGAGCCCGCCAGGCGAGGCGCGGTCCTAGGGGACTTCCCTGTACCGGCGTCGAACGCCGCAGTTCCAGCCTGGAACACTGTCCACGCGAGTCTCTCTGCTCCAGGGCTTCCGGGGGCCGATTTGTGCCCTTCCAAAACCCCGGGATCAGTGCAAACACCAGTCTTTCTGCCTGCGCCGCGCCTCGCCGCCACGGGCACGCGATTTGCGGGGTCAGTCCGGGCCCACTGGGCAATTCCGCCCTGAGTCTGTTCTGCTGCAAAGGAAACCACATGCAATGGTCGAAACCCGCGTTTGAAGACATGCGCTTTGGCTTCGAGATCACGATGTACATCTCGCACCGCTGAGCAATCGCAAGCCGGCGGCAGCGCGGGGGTCCCGCCCGCCGTCGGCCCAAACATCGCTTCCCATGAAAATACTTGTGCTCGGCTCCGGGGCCGGTGGCGGCTTTCCTCAATGGAACTGCAATTGTCGGCAGTGCGCCGGTCAGCGCCGCGGCGAAGTCACTGCGCATGCGCGCACGCAGAGTTCGATCGCCGTATCCGCCGATGGCGAATCATGGGTGCTCCTCAACGCCTCGCCCGATATCGGCCAGCAGTTGCGAGAGCATCCTCAACTGCATCCGCGCCACGGCCTTCGCGACACGCCGATCAAGGCCGTGGTGTTGATGGATGCCCAGATCGATCACGTCACCGGTCTCCTCGGCATGCGCGAAGGCCCCTGCATCGATGTCTATGCCACGCCCTGTGTCTTCGAGGACCTGACCACTGTCTTTCCCTTGCTCAGCGTGCTCGAACACTATTGCGGCACGCGCTGGCACATGCTGCCGGTGGCCGGCACCGTAGACAGCGCAGCCTTCACCGTGGACGGCTTCCCGTCGCTGCGCTTCAGGGCCGTCGCGATTCCAGGAAAGGCACCGCCCTACTCGCCGCACCGGCGCGAGCAGACGGTGGGAGACAACATCGCGCTGCTGATCGAAGACCTGACCGATGGCCAGCGGCTGTTCTATTCGCCGGGCCTGGCGGACGTGGGCCCTCACGAAATGCAGTGGATGCACGATGCCGACTGCCTGCTGGTCGACGGCACTTTCTGGGTCGACGACGAGATGCAACACGCCGGCCTCAGCCGCAAGACAGCCAGCGAGATGGGGCACCTGCCGCAGATGGGCGACGACGCGCGCATCGGCATGGTCGACGTGATGCTGAATACCGCCGCGCGCCGCAAGGTCCTTATCCACATCAACAACAGCAACCCGATCCTCGACGAGGAAAGCGCGCAGCGCCGCGTGCTCAACGGCCATGGCATCGAAGTCGCCTATGACGGCATGGAGATCAAGCTATGACCGAGACCCTCGAGGCCCGCCTGAAGCCACGGGAGGCGGCACGCGATGAACTGCAGCGCCTGTGGGCCTCCAACGAGTTCGAGGCGCGCCTGCGCGCCTGCGAGTCGCGCTATCACATCCACCACCACTTCAACCAGCGCCTCAATCGCGGTGAGTTGCAGCCGTTCCAGGTGCGCGCCTGGGTCGCCAACCGCTTCTACTACCAGGTCAACATCCCCCGCAAGGATGCGGCGGTGATGGCCAACTGCCAGGACCGCACCGAACGTCGCCGCTGGATCCTGCGCATACTCGACCACGACGGCCGCGGCGACTACACGGGCGACGACGCCGGCGGCATCGAGGCGTGGAGCCGCCTTGCGGCGGCCGTGGGGCTGGACCCCGTTGACCTGTGGTCGCATCGCCACGTGCAACCGGGCGTGCGCTTTGCGGTCGATGCGTATGTCAACTTCGCTCGGCTTCGACCATGGGAGGAAGCCGCCATTTCGTCGCTCACCGAAATGTTCGCGCCGAAGATCCATGCGGACCGCCTGGCCCACTGGCCCACGCTGTACCCGTGGATCGACGTCGAGGGGCTGGCCTACTTTCGTGAGCGCATTCCGCTTGCCACGCGCGACGTCGAGCACGGTCTCGAGATCGCGCGGCGCTGGTGCACGACACGCGCACGCCAGGAACGCGCGCTGTCCATCCTGCACTTCAAGCTCGACATCCTCTGGTCGATGCTCGACGCGATCGAGCGCGGCTTTCCCGACGACATGCCGGCGGAGCAACGGCCGTGATCAGCGCCGATGACTTCCCCCGCTTATCGGCCCTGTACCGGTTGCAGTTCGAGCCGACACAGGACAGCTGGGTGCTGCTTTACCCCGAAGGCATGGTGCGCCTCAACGCTCCGGCCGCCGAGATCCTGCAGCGCTGCGACGGCCGGCGCACCGTGGAAAAGATCGTCGCGGAACTCGAAATCGCCTTCGCGCAAACGCCGTTGCATGACGACGTGGTCGCCTTCCTGGGCCAGGCGCTGCAACGCGGCTGGTTGCAGGAGGCGCAGTCATGACGCCCGCAAGCCACGGCGCGGCACGACCGCCCCTTTGGCTACTGGCGGAACTGACTTATCGCTGCCCACTGCACTGCGTGTTCTGCTCGAACCCGGTCGACTATGCGCGCCACGAAGATGAACTCGACACCGCGACCTGGCGACGCGTGCTGACCGAAGCCCGCGCGCTCGGCGCCGTGCAACTCGGCTTCTCGGGCGGCGAGCCGCTGTTGCGCGACGACCTGGAGGAACTCGTTGCGCACGCACGCGGGCTCGGCTTCTACACCAACCTCCTTACCTCGGGCGTGGGCCTGACCAAGGCGCGCGCCGGCGCCCTGAAGGCGGCCGGCCTCGATCACATCCAGCTCTCGTTCCAGGACTCGACGCGCGAGCTCAACGACTTCCTGAGCTCCACGAAGACCTTCGACCGGAAATCGAAGGTCGCCGGAATCATCAAGGCCGCGGGCTATCCGATGGTGCTGAACTGCGTCATGCATCGCTTCAACCTTCAGCATGTCGATCGCATCATCGAGATGGCCGAGGCCATGGGTGCGGACTTCCTCGAATTGGCCAACACGCAGTACTACGGCTGGGCGTGGCTCAACCGCGCAGCACTGTTGCCGACGGCGGCGGAACTGCGCGAAGCGGAATCCGTCGTCGAGACGCACCGCGCGAGACCGGCCGGCCGGATGAAGATCCTCTGGGTATCGCCCGACTACGCGGACGCCAAACCCAAGCCTTGCATGGCCGGTTGGGGAGCGGTGTTCATGGTTGTCGCGCCGGATGGGGTCGCCATGCCATGCCACAGCGCGCGCATGTTGCCCGGTCCCGCGCTGCCGAATCTGCAGGCGATGTCCGTGCGCGAGGCCTGGCATGACAGCGAGGCTTTCAATCGCTACCGAGGGCAGGCCTGGATGGACCCCACCTGCGGCGGCTGCGACGAACGGCACCGCGACGTCGGAGGCTGCCGATGCCAGGCCTTTCTTGTCACCGGCGACGCGGCGGCAACAGACCCGGTTTGCCCGAAAAGCGCGCATCGAGGTCGCATCGACGAGATGCTCGACGCCGCTGCGATGGAGCGCGCCGACGCCCTTGCAACCCAACCGTTGCGCTTCGTGCCGGGTGCAAGCCGCGGCGCCGGCCTGGTGTACCGCAGCGACGACAACTCGCGCGCCTTCAGCGCGGCGGGCGCCGTTCCATGAAGGTCCACGGCCTGCGGCCGTGGGTGAGCTGGGTGGTCGCAGTGCTGCTTCTCCTCTCGGGTCATGCACAGGCAGGCGCGGCTTCTCCGGCACGCCATTCAACCTGCTCGTCGCGCTCGACACCAAGGGCGAGTTCATCGACGTGCAGGTTCTCTCGCACCACGAGCCCGTCTTTCTCGACGGGCTGGGCGAAGCTCCGCTGATGCGCTTCGCCGACCAGTACGCGGGGCTCTCCCTGACGCAGAACATCAAGATCGGCTCCAACGCCAACCGGGGTGAAGAGCGCGGCAGCGCCAACGTCTACATCGACGGCGTGGCCAAGGCGACCGCTTCCGTGCGGATCCTCAACCAGAGCCTGCTGTCGTCCGCGCTGCGCGTGGCGCGCGAGAGACTCGGGTTTGCGGCAGGACAAGAACCCGGCCTGGTGGCGCACGTGCGGCGCGACACCTATTCGCCGTTGGCCTGGGACGCCCTGCTGCAGGCCGGCCTCGTGCAGCACGTGCGCATCACGCAAGGCATGGTCGAGAAGGCCTTCGGAGGCAGCGGCGTCGAACTGCTCGTGGCGGGACACGAAACGACACCTTCTCCGACATGTACGCCAGCGCGCGCGCCCGAGTGGACTGACGCGCACTCGATGTCTCTTCGCACCTCATCCGCTTCGACATGCCGTTCATGTCCGCAACGCT
Organism: Variovorax sp. P5_A3; assembly: GCF_056400665.1. Taxonomy (NCBI): domain Bacteria; kingdom Pseudomonadati; phylum Pseudomonadota; class Betaproteobacteria; order Burkholderiales; family Comamonadaceae; genus Variovorax; species Variovorax sp. P5_A3. Next base: position 77,295 of record NZ_JBFUKW010000025.1, read on the forward strand.
CAACGGTATCGCGCAAGGCTATGCGGCCGATCAGGTGCGCGCGGTGCTCGCGTCACACGGGATTCGGCATGCGCTGATCGATGCGGGCGAGTTCGCCCCGCTGGGCAGCAACAGCGATGCGCGCCCCTGGACGCTCGGCATCGCCGACCCGCACGCCGAGTCCACGCTGATTGCGCGACTGATGGCGGACGGTCGATGCATCGCGACGTCCGCCGACAACCGCACCGCCTTCAGTGCCGACCATCTGCATCACCATATCTTCGACCCGCATACCGGCTACTCGCCCCGCACGCTCTCGGCCGTCACCGTCGTGGCCGAGAGCGGCGCCATGGCGGATGCATTGACCAAGGTCTTCTTCGTGGCGGGTCCGTTGCAGGCGCGTGCGCTGGCGCATCGCTGGAAGGTCGACGCCCTGTGGGTCGACAAGGCCGGTCGATGGGAGGCCACGCCCGGACTTCAGCTCGAGCCGGCCTAGGGCCCGGCAGGCCCTGGCCGCCCGAGCTTCAGGGTCAGGCTCCGGCCGGCTTGGCGGCCCATGCCATGCACCAGCCCTCGGCCGCGATCTGCTTGCGTCCGAACATCGCGCAGCCCGCCCACGGCTGCGTCGCAGAGCCTTGCCACATCGCGCAGTTCACGCAGCGCTGCGTTGCCGCATGCTTCGGGTACTTTTTCGCGTCGACGGCCTTGGTGTCGTGCTTGTAGCCCAGGCCGATCGCGGTCTCGTCGGATTCCTCGACGTGCGCCTCGGCCCATGCTGCGCCAGGCACCAACGCCACGAAGCAGGCGCCGGCCATCAAGCGACCGCTGAAGGTTCTCCGCGTCACCCCGACGGATGCGCCGTTGTCGATGTCTTCCATGACTCGGTCCCTCAGTTGGACGCAACCTTGGCGCTGCCGACTGCCTGTGCCGTGCGCGATGCGCCGGCCGCCCCGGGAATCTTGAAGACCCAGACCATGCCGCCCTGTTCAAGCAGGTTCACCTTCTTGGCCACCTCCCCGCCCCATAGCGGCACTGCGCCGCCCCAGCCCGAGACCACGCTGACGTACTGCTCGCCGCCTTGCATCCAGGTGATCGGCGGCGCCACGACGCCGGAACCGGTCTGGAACTGCCAGACCACCTTGCCGGTTTTCGCATCGGCAGCCTTCAGGTAGCCCTCGGGCGTTCCCCAGAACACGAGGTTGCCGCCGGTCGTGAGCACGCCACCCCACAGCGGCGCGCCATTCTTGACTTCCCAGGCCATCTTGCCGGTCTTCGGGTCGAAGGCGCGCAGCGAGCCGATGTAATCCTCGTTGAGCGGCTTGATCGTGAAGCCCGCGCCGAGGTAGGCCGCGCCCTTCTTGTACGCGACAGGTTCGTTCCAGATGTCCATGCCCCATTCGTTCGACGGCACGTAGAACATCTTGGTGTCGGGGCTGTAGGCCATTGGCATCTGGTTTTTTCCACCGAGGAAGCCCGGCGCGGCGAACACGGCACTGCCCTTCTTGGCATCAGTTCCCTCGATCGGGTCTCCGGGACGATTCTCCGGGATGAAGTTGGGTCGCCCGGTCTTCAGGTCGATGCTGCTGGCCCAGGTGATCTTCTTGACGAACGGAAAGGCGTTGAGAAGCTTCCCCGAGCTGGCGTCGTTCACGTAGAAGAAGCCATTGCGGTCGGCCTTGCCGCCGACCCGCTTGCCATCCATGTCGAAGGTGACGAATTCGTTGACACCGTCGAAGTCCCAGCTGTCATTGGGCGTGCCCTGGTAGCTCCACTTGATCTGGCCGGTCTTGACGTCGATGGCCACGGTCGAACAGGAGTAAAGGTTGTCGCCCTGCCGGAGGTGACTGTTCCAGGGCGCCGGATTGCCGGTTCCGAAATAGGCCAGGCCAGTCTTGGCATCGTAGGTGCCTCCGAGCCACGTGGCCGCGCCTCCGGTCTTCCACAAATCGCCCGGCCAACTCTTGTTGACAGTGCCGGAGATGCCGTTCTCCTTCTTGTTGCCGTCCTTGTCGTAGGTGTAGCCCATATGGCCTTCCACGGTCGGGCGGGTCCACAGCAACTTGCCGGTCTTCGGGTCGCGCGCTTCGACGCGGCCGACAACCCCGAACTCGCCACCCGACACGCCCGTCAGCATCACACCGTCGGCAATGATCGGCGCGGCCGTGGCCGAGTAGCCGGCAGCGTAGTCGTCGATCTTCTCCTTCCAAACCACGTCGCCGGAGTTCTGGTCGAGCGCGACCAGCTGTGCATCGAGGGTCGCGAAGATCACCAGGTTGTCGTAGAGCGCGGCTCCGCGATTTACCACGTCGCAGCACGGCATGATGCCTTCCGGCAAGCGGTGCTCGTACTTCCACAGCTTCTTGCCGGTGGTCGCGTCGAGCGCGTAGATGCGCGAGTACGACGCGGTGACGAACATCTTCCCGTTCGCGATCACCGGCTGCGATTCCTGCCCACGCTGCTTCTCGCCGCCGAACGAGAAGGCCCATACCGGCGTCAGCTTCGCGGCATTGCTTGTATTGACCTGCTTCAGCGGCGAGTAGCGTTGGCCCTGGGTGTTGATCCCCCAGGTCAGGACGTTGCCCTTGGCAGTGGCCTCGGACTTGATCATCTGGTCCGTGACTTGCGCATGGGCCGTTGCGGCGGCCAGGCCAATCGCGATGAGCGCGGGCAAGAGCTTCATTTGCATGGTGTCTCCTTGAGAGGGTGGGTCGTGGGTTGCGGAAACGCTCGGCGAACGCGTCCTCCGCAGCTTCGAGGGGCAAATGCCATGCCATGCGCCGGAACTCCCTGCTGCTGCAATACCGGCCAGTCCGCGCGTGTCGGCGTGCGGGTTTTCCCGTTGGACTGCTACAGGGTTGAGCAGTCAGCGCATCGGCAGGCGTGGCATCGCGTCACAGTGGCTGCCGAGCCTCTTTGGTGCCAGCGTCGTCCGTGGAGACCGCACAGATGATGTGCAGGCGCAATTCTTTCCATGCGGGGGTGCGAACAGCACCATCGGGACTACACCGAACTGCAGGAAGCCCCGGTCGACAGCCTGCGACGCGTGGACGACAAGGAGATCGTGCCGCTGGCCCAGGAAATGGACGGGACAGAGACTTTTGCGAAGCACCTGACCTCGGTCTTCGGCGAACTGGGGCTCATGCATTCCCTGCATGCGCTGCAGGGCGAGCAAGCCCTCTGGAAGCTCGTCCTCGAACCTGTGGCGGGATGTTCATTGGACCCCAACTTCCACTGATTTAAGCCAGAGCGCTCGACGGCCGACCTACCAAGCCCTTTTGCATTGCTCTGCGAGGTTTGATCCGACTTTCGACGAAATCAAGAAAGGCGCGCTGAACCGCCGTGTTATGTCGGCGCTGCAGGTAGGCGGCCGAGAGCCACATGTCGCCTCGAACGAACTCTGACAACACTGGAACAAGACGACCGCTCTCCACGTACGGTTGCAGCATTATTGAAGGCAAGTAGAGTACGCCCGCTCCCTGCAACGCAGCTTGAATCAAGGGACTAGCCTCCGTCGCGTCTAGTCGACCATGTACCGCAACTTCCAACGGTGCACCGTCGACTTCAAAGCCCCACGAAGACAGAGGATTTAGTTGCGTACTGATCAGTGCGTTGTGATTGGCAAGCTCGCTAGGATGCTCTGGAATCCCGTATCTCTTCCAATACATTGGGGCGGCGCAGACCGCCAAGTTCATCGAAAGCAGTTTTCGAACAATGAGATTCTCATTGGTAGTTGGACCGAAACGCAAGGCAATATCAATACCTTCGCCAGCCAGGTCGACCGTGCGATTGGTAAGAAAAAGACTTATGCGAACTTGTGGATAGTGACCCAAGAACGCATTCACAAGTACTGGTAGTTCTGTCTGATCAATACCGTGCGGCGCAGAAATTCGGAGGCGTCCGCGCGGAGTTGCCGCTCGGTCCTGGAGTTCTGCCTGCGTAAGATCCGCCATCTCCAGGATTGGCTTGCTCCGTTCAAGCAGCAATGCGCCTGCATCCGTAAGGCTAACAGCACGGCTGGTCCGGTTCAGCAAACGGACACCAAACCGATTCTCCAATGTCGAAATGTACTTGCTCACGGTGCCTCTCGATAGTTCGAGACGCTTGGCGGCGCGAGAAAAGCTGCCAGAAACCGCAACCTCGCTGAAGGTTCGCAAAAGCTCTAGGCTGTCCATAATTTTCTCCGCCCCCCGAACTACGCGCAAGAACACAAAAACGAAAGGATCAGGTGCCCCGTAGTCATTAGCACCACTCGAATAGCGCTTGAGCCCTCTTTGATAGGTGATGGCTTCGGAGTGGCCAGTGCCATACAGCGACATCCTGGCGTGCACTACCTCCGCGCGGTGGCTGCCTTCGCCGGGGTTCGCATTGCTTCAAGATCATTGTTGCCGAATCAATGGGGTACCAGCAGCGCGCGCTCGTGAAGACGAGGGAGTGAATGTGGGGCAGAGCAAGCGCACGATGTCTGAAATGGCAAAGTCTCTGAGATAGCGTGGATGTGACCTGTTCGCGCGCGCCCGCTCTTGCCGGCGATCTGCTCCATTCGGGCGAGACCAGGTTTGCCACCGCCTGCAATCGATCGTTGCCGTGAGGCTTCCTGCTGAGCGGTCCAGTCGATGGTCATTGGAGTCATGGGTTTTTTCTTTTATCGGACTGCCAGTGAATGGCTTCACGGTGAGGTTCTTCAGGTGAGGCCGAACGTTTTCCTCAGGCTTGCATCGACAGGGCCTGCAGGCATGAAGCGGCGCAATTTGCTCAGGAGGGATGCCTGTCCGGCGGGAGTGCGGCGCATACGCCAAGTGCCAAGCGCCGCTTCGACGATCGTGTTTGCCACCTCAGAGGGCTCAGGTGCGCCATTGACACTATCAGCGACAGTGTGCGAGACGAGGTCGCGTTCGCGGTCATAGTCCGCGATCTTTGACTTTGCCTGAGGCGAATTGGCTTCCAGATTGGTCTTGGTATAAAACGGCTCGACCAGTGTTACGCGAATGCCGAACTGGCGCACCTCATGATCCAGGGTTTCAGACAACCCCTCCACAGCATGCTTAGAGGCGGAATAGAGTCCCATGTACGGAGACGGGAGAAAGCCCAGCACCGAGCTGACATTGACGATCCTTCCGTGACGTTGCGTTCGCATGTGCGGGAGTACCGCCTGTGCAGTGCGCAATATGCCGAATACGTTGGTGTCGAACAGAGATGCCGCCTCGCTGGTCGTTGTTTCCTCCACCGCGCCGATCATGTTCATTCCCGCGTTGTTGACCAGTACGTCGATGCGGCCGGTCTGGTCGATGACGAGCTTGATTCCACCTTGAACGGAAGCGTCGTCCCGAACATCCATCTCGATAAGCTCGACGCCGGGTAGTGGGACCGTTTTGCCGATACTGCGCACGGTGCCGAATACGCGGCAACCCCGCCTGGCAAGCTTCTCGGCGGCGGCACGTCCGATGCCCGATGACACACCGGTAACGACAACGATTGTCGAATTCAACATAGCAATTCCTTTTCCATGTACAGGGATAGTGATAAAGAGCGGGTCAATATTCATGCTGGTTTCTCGACCAAGGACCTGCTGTCGCTGCCGGGCCTGATCCTGAACCAGATGGAATACATGGCCGGCAAGAACACCAGCGTCGAAATCGTCCCTGCAAAGGTCCCACCTATCAGCGTGTAAGCGAGCGTCCCCCAGAACACCGAATGGGTCAGCGGAATGAAAGCCAGGATGGCGGCCAAGGCAGTCAGGATCACCGGCCGGGCACGCTGCACGGTGGCCTCGACGACCGCGCGGAAGGGGTCCAATCCGGCCTGTTCGTTGTGGTGGATCTGTCCGATCAATATCAGCGTGTTACGCATCAGAATTCCTGACAACGCAATCAAGCCGACGAGCGCGTTGATGCCGAATGGCTGCTGGAACAGGATCAGGGTCGGCACCACGCCGATCAGCCCCAGCGGGCTGGTCAAGAAGACCATGACCATCGCGGAGATCGAGCGCACCTGCAAGATGATGATCAGCAGGGTGATGGCCAGCATGATGGGGAAGAGCGGCAACATGGCGGCCGTCGCCTTGCCTGATTCCTCGATGGAACCCGCCTCCTCGATGCGATAGCCGCTCGGCAGTTTCTCCATGAGGGGCTGGAGCTGCCGGGTGATGGCGGCCGACACGTCCGGCGGCTGCAAGCCATCGGCGATGTCGCCCCGGACGTTGATCGTCGGCACTCGGTCACGCCGACGCATGATTGGTTCTTCCATGCGCACATCGACCTTGCCTACCTGCGACAGCGATATGCGCTGCCCGTTGGCGCCAGCCAGCGTGAAATCGCCGATCCTGGTCGGGTCGAGTCTGATCTCGCCGGCCGAGCGTGCGACGACCTGCACCGTGCGAATGTCCTCGCGCAAGGCGGTGATAGACACTCCTGTCAGCAAGAACTGCAGTTGTTGCGCCACGGCGCTGGAGCTCAGCCCCACGGCCTGCAGTCGGTCCTGCTGCAAGGTGAAGTGCAGCGTGGGCGCGCGCGTGCCCCAGTCGGTGTTGACCGTGCGCATCATCGGACTGGCGTCCATGACCTCCTGCACGTCGGCCGCGATCTTGCGCAACTTGTCGGGGTCGGGGCCGGTGATCCGGTAGGCAACCGGGAACGGCGAATATGGGCCGAACACGAGCTGGGTGACGCGCAAGCGCGCCTCGGGGGCCAAACCATCGGCGACGGCCTGCCGCAGCCGGTATTTCAACGCTTCGCGTTCGTCCTCGTTGTCCGTGCGCACCACAACCTTGGCAAACGACGGATCGGGCAGCTCCGGTCCCATCGAGAAATAGAAGCGTGGCGCGCCCTGGCCGACGTAGGCGGTGACGATCTTGGCTTCCTCTTGTTTGGCCAGCCAGTCTTCCACCTTCGCCGTGGCGGCGCTGGTCTGAGTGATCGACGTGCCATAGGGCATCTGCACCTCGATCAGCACTTCAGGGCGGTCCGAGATCGGGAAGAACTGCTTCTTGATCACCGACATGCCGAGTACGGCCAGGACGAAGAGGCCCACGACCGAGCCGGCGACCAGCCACTTGCGCGTGATGACGCGCTCAAGCAGTTGGCGGAAGCGGTTGTAGCGGGGCGTGCCGTAGAGCGCCTCGTGACCGCCCTCGACCTTCTTGAAGTCGGGCAGCAGCTTGACGCCCAGGTAGGGTGTGAAGACCACGGCAACCACCCACGACGCGATGAGCGCTATGCCGACGATCCAGAACATGTTGCTGGTGTACTCGCCCGCAGTGGATTGAGCGAAGCCATTGGGCATGAAGCCGACAGCGGTGACCAGCGTGCCCGAGAGCATGGGCGCTGCGGTATGGCTCCAGGCATAGGCGGAGGCAGCGGCGCGGCTGTAGCCCTCTTCCATCTTCACGACCATCATCTCGATGGCGATGATGGCGTCGTCCACCAGCAGTCCAAGCGCCAGGATCAGGGATCCCAGCGTGATGCGGTCGAAGTTCTTGCCGGTCGCGAGCATCACCACGAAGACCACCGCCAGCGTCAGCGGCACGGCGGCGGCGACCACGAGGCCCACGCGCCAGCCCATGCTCACGAAGCTCACCAGCATGACCACCAGCAGTGCGACGAAGAACTTGACCATGAACTCATCGACCGCAGCGCTAATGTTGACGGCCTGGTCAGTGACCTTGCTCAGGCTCATGCCCAGCGGCTGCTCGGCGTTGATCGTGCTGACCTCGCTATCGAGGGCCTTGCCCAGGTCGAGCCCGTTCCAGCCGTCGCGCATCACGATGCCCAGCAGCAGGGCCGGCTCGCCGCCGTTGCGAATCATGACAGTCGCCGGGTCTTCATAGCCGCGCTTGACCGTGGCGATGTCCGAGAGCTTCAGCGTGCGGCCTTGCGCCACGACGGGCGTATCGCGGATCTTCTGGAATTCGTTCAACGCGCCGTCGACGCGAATGAACACCTCCGGCCCCTTGGTCTCCACGGAGCCGGCCGGCGTCAGAGCGTTCTGGCTGTTGAGCGCGGCGAACACGTCCTGGGGAGCGACACCCAGCGTGGCCAATCGCTCGTGCGAGAACTCAACATAGATGCGCTCTGACTGCTCGCCGACGATATTGACCTTCTTCACGCCCGGCACGTGCAGCAGCCGCTGGCGCAGCGTCTCCGCGTCGCGCACCAGCAAGCGCTGCGGCTCACCCTTGGCCTTGAGCGCGAACAGCGCGAAAGTGACATCTGCGTATTCGTCGTTGACCATCGGCCCGATCACGCCAGACGGCAGGTTGCGCGCCTCGTCGCCGACCTTCTTGCGCGCTTGATAGAACTCCTCCTGTACTTCCGAAGGCGGTGTGCTGTCGAGCAAGGTCAAGGTTGTGAAGGCCAAGCCCGGTCGCGTGTAAGTCTCGGTGCGGTCGTACCAGCGCAGTTCCTGCATGCGCTTCTCGATCTTCTCGGCGACCTGATCCTGCATCTCCTGCGCGGTGGCGCCAGGCCAGGCAGTGATGATCGTCATTACCTTGATCGTGAATGCGGGGTCCTCGGCGCGGCCGAGTTTGAAGAAGGCGACTCCCCCCGCCAGCGAGATCAAAAGAATCAGGAACAAGGTGATGGCGCGCTCGCGTACGGCCAGCGCTGAGAGATTGAAACGCCCCTCGCTCACGGGCGGACTCCCACCCGGACCTGTTCGCCTTCGCGCAGCAAATGCGCGCCGAGCGCAACGATCCGATCGCCTTGCTTGATCTGGCCGGCGACGCGTGCACTGTCGTCATTCAGGCGCTGGACTTCGACCGGTCGCCAGGAAGCCTTTGCCGGCTCACCGTTGATGACCCACACCCCTGGTCCCTTGCCCGCGTCGGACAGGGCGCCAATCGGCACCTGCAAGGCGCCTTGTACCGAAGAATGCTCTTCCGGAATCTGGATCGTGACCGTGGTGCCCAACGGAGCATGGGCCAGCTCTCCCTCCAGCACGTACCGCGCCTCGAAGGTGCGGGTGAGCCGATCCGCAGCATCCGAGAGCTGCCGGAGCTTGGCCGGCACGCTTGCGCCTTCCTTGCCGAAGAGCGTGGCTTGCCCGATGGAACCGACCATAGGGCGCAGGGTTTCCGGCAACTGGATAACGGCTTCGCGAGGCCCGGCGTGGGCCAAGCGCACCACGGTTTGTCCCGCGGTCACGACTTGGCCGGGTTCGGCCAGCGTTTCCATGACGACACCGTCGCCATCGGCCACGAGCTCCGCATAGCGGCTTGCATTAAGGGCAACGTCGGCCTGGGCTGCGGCTGCGTTGAGCTGGGCTTTGGCAGCATCCGCCGCAGCCTTGACCTGGTCATAGGCCGAAGCCGATATTGCACCGGTACCGCGCAGGTCGCGGTAGCGGGATTCATCCTCCGCGGTCTGCTGCGCCCGTGCTCGCGCGGCAGCGACCGCTTCTTGCTGCGCGTGCGCGGCAAGCTTCAGATCGATGGGATCCATGCGCATGAGCTGCTGGCCGCGTTTGACGGGTTGCCCGCCATCCACAAGCCGCTCCAGCACCTTGCCGGAAACGCGAAACCCCAAGTCGCTCTGCACCCGGGCGGCTACGGTTCCCGTGAACGAACGTGACGCGGGGGTTGCCTCCAGGACGACAGCTGCCCGTACCAGTGGCGCCTCGGTACGCGGATCGGTCGGTGCCTTTGCGCCGCAGGCGACCAACGCAAACGGCAATGCACAAATGACTGTAGATGTAGCGAAGCAACGCCGGAGCATGAAAGTCCCATTGACGAAGTGATCTGGACTTTCATTATGGTACTAGTGACTAATTTAGTCAATAGTCACATACCATCAAGGCGACAGGCTGCGAAGCACCAGGTTGGACAGGTGAGCCGGCGCCTCCTCGGCATAGTCATAGCTATGTTGCAAGAGCAATGGGTTGAGGTAGGGGCGCATGACCAGGTAGATCGCCATCGCCGTCTCGTCCAGGGGTGTCTTGCGCTCGAAGTCTCCGGTCTGCCGGCCTTGCTGCAAGATGTCCCGAAGCAACTTCTGAATGCGTTCTTCATAGGCAAGCACCGACTGCCAGCGCTCTGTAGCGGCCGATGCGGCAATCTCGTAAAGCTTGCGGTCCTGGGAAAACAGGCGAAGGCTCGCCTCAGTAATGGCCTTGAACATTCGCCGCAACTTCTCTGGCGGCAGATCGGTCTCTGCGACAGCCGCACCGACCTCGGTTTCGATCTTGCGCAAACAGTTCGCGCAGATCATCTCGCCAATGGATTGCTTGGACTCAAAGAACTTGTAGATGTACGCCTTGGAGAAGCCGATGGCCTTGGCAAGGTCGGAGACGGTCGTTTTCTCGTAGCCGTAGCGGCTGAAGTGCTCGGTGGCTGCGACAACGATTTGATCTCGCACCTCGTGATCAGCTGGGCCCCGAGCCGAAACGGCATAAGTACTAGATTGCTTCATGGGTCCAGCTTACGCCAGTCGGAATGATTGGACAACGTGTGACTATATGGTAATATAGTCACCACTGTTTTGCATGGAAAAAACCCGATGCTGGCCAAATCTACCCTTGCCGCATTCATTGTTGCCAGCCTATCGACCGGCTGCGCCGTCGGCCCCGATTACGTCCGGCCTCATGTGCTCGTGCCGGAGCGGTTCCAGGGCGAGGCCGCAGTAGATCACCGGCACGCAACTGCCAGTGCCGACCTCGCTGCATGGTGGACGGGTTTTGGGGATCCGCAACTGACTCGATTCGTGACGCTTGCACAGGAACAGAACCTCGATCTGGCGCAGGCATCCGCTCGCGTCGCTCAAGCGCGTGCCGGACTTGGCGCGGCGAATGCCGCGTTGCTGCCTTCCGGCAACGTCACCGGCCAAGCGGCCAGAGCCTATCTATCTGTCGAAAACCCCTTGGGGCGCATCTTGAATTCGACACCTGGTTTCGACCGCTACGGCAATGATTACGAGGTCAATGTCGGCGCGAGCTGGGAACTGGACTTGTTCGGAGGCCTGCGCCGTGGACGGGAAGCGGCGCTCGCCGAGTACCAAGCTTCGGAAGCCGGCGCAGCGGCGACGCAATTGGCCGTGGCGGCACAGACCGCTGACATCTACATCAGCATCCGTGGATTGCAAACCCGTCTGGGAGTTGCCCAACGACAGGTGCAGACGCAGCAGGAACTGCTCTCAACCATCAAGCTTCTGTATGGCAAGGGGTTGGCGGCCGATCTTCAAGTAAGGCAGGCCGAGGGAGCACTTGCCCAGGTTCAGGCTTCCGTACCAGAGCTCGAGGCGGGTCTGGACGCGGCCATGAACGCAATCGATGTGATGCTGGGCTCGCCGCCCGGCACGCATCGGACGGAACTGGCTGAAGCTGGCGTTATCCCGGTCGCCCCGAAGATCGCAGCCACCGGATCGCCGGGTGAGTTGCTGAGACGCCGACCCGACCTGATAGTGGCCGAGCGTCGGCTGGCCGCATCGAACGCGCGTATTGGTGTCGCGATTGCCGAGTACTACCCCAAGCTCTCCCTGAGTGGACTGATTGGCAGCGCGACAACGGTGTCCAGTGGCAATCTGTTCACCAGCGGCGCCAGTCAGGCCGCCGGCGTGCTGGGTCTGCGCTGGCGTCTGTTCGATTTTGGCCGCATCGACGCGCAGATCAACCAGGCCAAGGGCCAGGAGGCCGAGATGTTGGCCGCGTATCGGCTTGCCGCATTGCGGGCAACCGAGGACGTGGAAAACGCCTTTTCGGCCCTGGTCAAGCGCGAGGAGCAGGCTGCCGTACTCGCCCAGGGAGTGGATTCGCTCGGCCGCGCGCGAGAAGCTTCGTTTGCGGCCTATCAAAAGGGCGTCATCAGTCTGACCGAAGTCCTGCAAGTCGACGAAAACTTGCTGCGTGCCTCCGATGCGCGAGTCCGGGCGCAAACCGAATCAGCACGCGCCGCGGTCACTGCCTTCAAGGCACTTGGTGGTGGTTGGCAACCGGACAGATCCGAAGCGGTGGCAATCAGGTAGCAACATGCCCGGAAGCCAGCGCCTTCATGACATGCGGGGCCAACAGCTCGAGCCGCGCGATCTCATCGGCGCTATAGATGGCGTTCCTGTCGGCGCGCGTACCTCCTGCTCGAGAGCCGTGGCCTGATTGTGAGCCGACCTCGGTCAGGCTTATCAGCCTTGTGGTGACGGCGACCGGTCCATACCTGAACTCAAGCCATCGGAGCCCGCTGCTGTGTCGTCATCTGTGGATGTCAGTGGGTTTGTGCTCTCCACTCTGCGATCCATCAGTAGCGGCAAAGTGGCGCTAGGTTCGCCGGATCCAGATCCCCACCTCTAGTAGATTTCCCTTGCCCCCTTAATGAGCCGCACGGACTTTTCGCGGAGTCGTGGACCGGCACGATCTGGTTCTTCAAACCGTAGCCTTCGCCTCGGCCAGGTACGGCGCCATCGAATGGTGTCGATACGCGACCTCCCCGATCTCGTCGTAGCTGCAGTTGCCGCACTCGAACGACGAGGCCGTCGCGGTGCCGTCGGCCAGTTGGTTCAGCGTCTCCTCGCTCACCAGCAGGTACTCGGACTCGGGCACCTGATTCTTCAACAGTCGGTGCGCGACGATGATGCTCTTGCCGATGAATTTCGAATGTCCCTTGACCTGCATGGTCCTGGCCGGCCCGAAATGCGCGACGAACTTGAGCGACAGGCAATGGACGTTGGAGCAGGCCCCGCATGCGCAGGTGCGCAGGATCTCGATCCGCTTGATGTGCGAATGGAAGTCCACGAACATCTTCCGTGCCTGTGCCAGAAGCTCGTCCAGCGACGGCGGCGCGCCGGGACGAACGAACAGCACCGCATCGCCTTCGAACTCGGAAACCTCCAGCCCGAGTTGGTTGGCGTCCACGATCAACTCCAGCAACTCCTGGATGATGTGCTGGCTATGGCTCACCTCGGTCTCGGTCACGAACTTCGTGAAGCCGCTGATGTCCGGGATGAAGAAGAGTATGTTGTCGGGATTTGTTGACGCCACTGCTCGCTCCAAGGATTTGCCTCGCCACATTCAACCACGCGCCCACGCAGGTCAGCCACAGCCACAACAAGACCCCGAAGGTAGCCCCGTCTTGCGATAGGCGAGCCGAGCGACAACACCGCGAGCGGCCCGGTCGGCCATCGTAGGATTGGCGCGGCATCCAGGTTCGAGCTTTTCTATCGACAGCCCGCCGGCGGCCCTTTATATTCTTTCAATGAGGCTTGATTCAAACAATTCGATGGCCCAGCCCGGGCGAACCGCCGGATCGCTCCTGGTCCTGCCGCGCAAGCGGGGACGCAAGAAGGTCGACGGACTCGTGGAGGCGCGCCGCCAGCAGATCCTCACCGCGGCGCTTGATCTCTTCGGCACCAAGGGCTTCCATCGGACGACGACGCAGGATCTCGCCGAGCGCGCAGATGTGAGCGTCGGCCTCATCTATCAGTACTTCAAGGACAAGGAAGACCTGCTGGCTGCGGCGATCGGCCAGATCTTCGACGCCTACCTCGCCGAGATCCCGCTCGCGGTGGCGGCGGCACCGGATGATCCGCTGTCGCGCTTTCGTGCTGCGGTGCATGCGTACTGCCGGGTTATCGATGAACACCGCGAGGCGGCGCTGCTCGGCTATCGCGAGACCCGTTCGCTGTCGAAGGCGCTGACCAAAGGCTTGATGGCGAAGGAGACGCAATCCACCGCGCTTATTGCCGAGCGGGTGAGCGAATGCATCAACACCGGGCACTTCCGCAAGATTGACGTCGCGATGATGACCTACCACATCGTCGTCTTCGTCCATTCGTGGGCGCTCAATTCCTGGCGGCTCAAGGGCCAGTTCACGCGCGAGGACTATGTCGACGTCGGCATCGACATGCTACTCGGGCCGATCGTCGAGCAGATAGCGATGCCCAAGGCCGTGAAGGCCCCTCCCCGGAAACGCGCCAATGCTGCAGGGCGCACTCGCTGACAAGGTTGCGATCGTCACCGGTGCCGCATCGGGCATCGGCGCCGCCACGGCCGAGCGCTTCGTTGCCGAGGGAGCCTGTGTGATGCTGGCCGATCTCGACAGCGACGCGGCTGGCCGCCTGGCCGCGCGTCTCGGCTCGCGCGCATGCGCGCTGCGGTGCGACCATACCCTGCAGCAAGACAACGCACGCGTGGTCGAAGAGACGCTGGCGCGCTTTGGCCACGTCGACATCCTGCATAACAACGCAGGCGTGCTGGCGCGTGGCGCGCTCGATGCTCTCGACGTCGACGCGTTGCGCGCGGTGCTGGACGCCAATCTGCTCGGCCCTTTCCTGATGAGTCGTGCGGCGCTTGCGGCGCTGCGCGAGTCAGCCCGGCACGGCCGCTCGCCTTGCATCCTGTTCACCGGATCGATCCAGTCGCTGATGGTGCGGCCGGGTTTTTCCGCCTACGGTGCGTCGAAACACGGCGTCGCCGGGCTGGCCTCCACGCTCGCGCTGGAACTCGCACCCGAAGGCATCCGGGTGAATGCCCTTTGCCCCGGACCGGTGGACACGCCCCTGTTCCGCAGAAGTTCGGCGGCCGCGAACGCCGTCGGCCCTTCCATCGAGCAACTTACGGCAGGCATTCCGATCGGCCGCCTGATCCGGGTGGAGGAAGTCGCCGCCGCTGCGGTCTTCCTGTGCAGCGACCAGGCCAGTGCCATCACTGGCGTACTGCTGCCGGTGGACGGCGGCATCACTTCGCGCTGAGCGATCGAGCCTACAGGGGTCCCTCCCCTTGACAGGGTAGAACCTCTGCGCAAGAATAAAATTGAATGAGGCCTCATTCAAATAAGAGAAAAGCACCTTTGGTTCACGTCCGACGGCGTTCGTCCGGCGGCGAATCACAACAAGGAGACAACGCTGTGGACATTCACCGTTTCGCTTCCATCCTGCGTTCCCGGTGCGCCGCACTGGCGATCGGCACCGCCGCCCTGCTCGCCTCCATGCTGCTGCCGGGCATCGCATCGGCGCAGGACAAGCCGATCAAGGTCGGCCTCACCACCGATCTCACCGGCATCGCCGCGGCCTACGCCCGCTCGCAGGTCAATGGCGTGCAGCTCGCCATCGACCAGATCAACGCCGGCGGTGGGCTGCTCGGGCGCAAGCTGGAACTGCTGGTGCGCGACTCGCAGCTGAAGCCCGATCTGGGCACCTCGCACACGCGCGACCTGATCTCGCGCGAGCAGGTCGACTTCCTGATCGGCCCCGACGGCAGCGCCGTCGGCATGACGGTGTCGGCGGTAGCCAAGCAGTACAAGAAGGTGGTCATGATGACCATTCCGAACTCGCCGCGCATCACCACCGAGGCCTTCCATCCCTACGTGTTCACCGTCGTCCCATCCGGCGTGATGGAAGCGCGCGCGATGGCTGCCGCCATCGGCCCTGGCAACAAGCGCATCGCCTTCATTGGCGGCGACTACGAAGCCGCGCACCAGGGCCTGAAGTACTTCAAGGACTGGCTGGCCAAGGTCAACCCGCAAGCCCAGGTGGTGACCGAAGCCTGGCCCAAGCTCGGCGAGCCCGACTACAGCAGCTACATCACGAGCCTGATGTCGTCCAAGCCGGACGTGATCTTTTCCTACCTGTGGGGTGCCGACCTGATCGGCTTCGTGAAGCAGGGCAAGCCCTACGGCGTGTTCACGAAGACCAAGGTGGCAAGCCTTGTCTTTCTCGACGACCTGAAGGCGCTGGGCGACGAGATGCCTGATGGGCTCATTGCCCAGATGCGCGCCCCCTTCTTCTCGATCGATGGCGACCGGATGAGCAAGTTCACCGAACAGTTCCGCGCCAAGTACAACGACTATCCGGCCGACTGGGCCATCATGGGCTACGAAGGAATGCAGATCCTCGCGCAAGCGATCCAGAAGGCCGGCACGCTCGAATCTGACGCCATCGTCAAGGCCGTTGAGCAGACCCGGTACGACGGCCTGCGCGGCCCGATCACCTTTCGCGGACTCGACCACCAGGGCACCGTCGGCTCCTACATCGGCACGGTCGCGAAGAGCGACAAGTACCCATTCAAGACGCTCACGGACGTGAAGTACCTGCCGGCCGAGAGCATCTGGCCGAGCCCGGCCGAGATCGAACAGGCGCGGGCCGCGGTCAAGTAAGACCCCCACGAGAACACGGGGAGCGCATGTTCGAAAGCATCCTGGTCCAGGCACTGAGCGGCGTCAGCAGCGGCATGGTGCTGTTTCTCGTCGCCTCGGGGATGACGCTGATCTTCGGTACGCTGCGGGTGGCGAATTTCGCGCATGGCTCGTTCTACATGATCGCCGCCTACCTGAGCTTCACGATCACCCGCTCGATCGGTGGTGGCACCGGTGGCTTTCTGCTCTCGCTGCTTGTCGCACCGCTTTGCGTGGCCTTGCTGGGCCTGGTCATCGAGCGCTTCCTCCTGCGTCGCATCGCCACGCGTGCGCACCAGTATCAGTTGATCCTGACCTACGCGCTGACGCTGATACTTGCCGATGCCGTCAAGTTGATCTGGGGCCGCGACAACCGCACGGTGCCGCGCCCCGCGGCCCTCGACGGCGCCTTCGAGATCTTCGGCACGCCGTTCCCGACGTACTACGCCATGCTGATCGCGGTCGGCGCCGTCGTCGCGCTCGCGTTGCACGTGCTGCTCGCGCGCACGCGCTTCGGCAAAGTGCTGCGGGCGTCGGTGGCCGACGGCCAGATGGTGGGTGCGCTCGGCATCGACGTGCCGCGCCTGTACACCGGTGTCTTCGCTCTCGGCGCCTGGCTCGCCGGACTCGGGGGCGCACTGGCGGCGCCGGTCGGCTCGATTTCGCTGGGCATCGACAGCTCCATCATCATCGAGTGCTTCGCGGTCGTGATCATCGGAGGCGTCGGCAGCGTCGGCGGCGCCTTGCTGGGGGCGCTGATCATCGGCGTCACGAAGTCGGTCGGCATCCTGTTCGCGCCGAAGCTGGCCATCGCCTTCATCTTTATCGCGCTGTGCGCGGTGCTGGTGCTTCGGCCGCAGGGCCTGCTCGGGCGCAGCACCGCCTGACGGGACGATCCTTGCGAGAACCACGCCAATGAGTGCAACCCTGCCCGCGCCCATGCTGCCGGTCCAGCGACGTTCGCGCAGCGCAATCGCATGGGGCATCGCTGCCGTGGTGTTCGCTCTGCTGCCGCTCACGATCGGCGAGAGCTACGTCTTCCTGACAGTCGACTTCTTCATCATGTCGCTCTTCGCCATGAGCTACAACCTGCTGCTCGGGCAGGCCGGCATGCTGTCGTTCGGGCATGCCACGTATTACGGGCTGGGCGCCTATGCGGTGGCCATCCTGCAGAACAAGTACGGTGTGCCGCCCTGGCTTGGCCTGGCTGCCGCACCCGTCGTCGCGGCCCTCGGGGCGCTGGCGATCGGCTGGCTGTCGGTACGCGTGACCGGCATGTACTTCGCCATGCTGACGCTCGCCTTCGGGCAGCTGGTCTTCACCCTCGTGCTCGGCTGGTACAGCTTCACCGGCGGCGACGACGGCTTGCCGGTGGCGCTGCCGGACTGGATGCTGTCGGCGCGCAACTACTACTATTTCAGCCTGTTCATCGTCGCCCTGTGCATCTGGCTGATCTACCGCGTCACGCAATCGCCGTTCGGCATGGCCCTGCGCTCGATCCGCGACAACCGCCAGCGCGCGGCCTATATCGGCCTCAACGTGCGCCGGCTGGAACTGCAGGTGTTCATGGTGGCCGGTGCCTTCGCCGGCATCGCCGGCGGCCTGCGCGCGCCGTTGCAGCAGATGGCATTTCCGTCACTGCTGGGCTGGGCCCAGTCGGCCGACCCGGTGCTGATGGCACTCGCCGGGGGCATCAACACCTTCGTCGGACCGATCATCGGCGCAGCGGTCTTCGTCTTCACCAACTTCGCAGTGACCAGCCGCTTCGAGTACCCGCTGATGGTGTTCGGCACGCTGGTGCTGCTGATCGTTCTTTTCCTCCCGAACGGCATTGTCGGAACGCTGGCGCGGCGGGTCCGGAAACCACAGGCGGCATCACGATGAGCGACGCCATCCTGTCCATCGAGGACATCGGCAAGACCTTCGGTGGTTTCCATGCCCTCAGCCGCGTGAACCTGCAACTCCGCGACAAAAGCGTGCACGCGCTGATCGGCCCGAACGGCGCCGGCAAGAGCACGCTGCTGAATGTGGTTTCGGGCCACCTGTCCCCGAGTGCCGGACAGGTGCTGTTTCGCGGCAGCCCGATCTGCGGACGGCCGCCGCACGAGACCGCGCGCCGCGGCATTGCGCGCTCCTTCCAGATCACCAGCATCTTCTCCGGCTTCACCGTCTTCGAAAATGTGCAGATGGCGCTCCTGGCTCAGCGCGGGCTGTGCTCGCGCATGTTCCGAAGCGCGGCCTCGATGCAGCGCGACGAGGCGCAAGCGCTGCTGCAGCTGGTGCGGCTGGACGCACAGGCCGACCGGACCGCGGGCGAGCTGGCGGCGGGCGACCGCAAGCGGCTCGAATTCGCGATCGCCATGGCCGGCAAGCCGACCGTGATGCTGCTGGACGAGCCGACGGCCGGCATGAGCCCCGACGAGCGTGCGGTCGTCATCAACCTCATCCGCAAGATCAATGCGGAGCGCGGCGTGGCGGTGCTGTTCACCGAGCATGACATCGACATGGTGTTCGCCATCGCCGACCGCATCACCGTGCTGCATCAGGGCAGCTGCATTGCCGACGGCGCGCCGCAGTCGGTGCGCGCCGACCGGCGCGTGCAGGAGGTCTACCTCGGCGAAGACAACGAAGATGCTGCGCTGCACTGAACTCAACACCTGGTACGGACCGGCCCACGTGCTGTTCGACATCAGCCTGGACGTCGCCGAAGGCCGGGTGTTGTCGGTGCTCGGCCGCAACGGCGTGGGCAAGTCGACGCTGCTCAAGAGCATGATCGGCATCACGCCGCCGGGCTCGGGCGACATCGTCTTCGACGGCTTGAACCTGCGCGGGCTGCCGCCGCACAAGATCGCGCAAGCGGGCATCGGCTACGTGCCCGAGGAGCGGCGCGTGTTCGCCGACCTGACGGTGGAAGAGAACCTCGAGATTGCCGAAGTGCGCCGGGGCGCCTGGTCGCGGCGCGAGGCCTTCCGCGCCTTTCCCGCGCTGGAGGAATTCCGCCACCGCCGCGCCGGACTGCTCAGCGGCGGGCAGCAACAGATGCTGACGATCGCGCGCGCGCTCATGGGAAACCCCCGACTGCTGCTGGTAGACGAGCCGACGGAGGGCCTGTCGCCGATCCTCGTGAAATCGCTGGCCGGCACGATCCACGACCTGAAGAAGAGCGGCCAGACCATGGTGGTGGCGGCGCAGGACCTGCGCTTCGCCTTGTCCATTGCCGACGAGCTCGCCGTCCTCGATCGCGGCCGCGTTGTCTACCGCGCCAGCGGCGATGCGGCGCGCGGTGAAGTGGAACAAATTCGCGGCCTGCTGGCGCTGTGAGCGATGCGATGGACGCCCGTGTGAAGCCCCTTCGAACCGTCGACACCGATGTGCTGGTCGTCGGCGGCGGCGGTTCCGGTCTGGCCGCGGCCATCGAAGCCGCCGGCGCGGGCCGCCGCGTCGTCCTGATCGAGAAGAACTCGCGCACCGGCGGCAGCACCGGCTGGTCAGTCGGCTCCATCACCGCAACGCGCACGCCGGACCAGCGCCGCAAGGGCATCGAGGACGATCCGCAGCATCACTTCGAGGACATGGCCAAGCTGGCCGGGGCGCTCGCACCACGCGACAACCTCGCGCTGCGCCGCACGCTGGTGCAGAACGTGACCGAGACCGTCGCCTGGCTGCGCGGCCATGGCATCGAATTCTTCGGCCCCGGCCCGGAGCCGCCGCACCGGCTTCCGCGCATGCACAACGTGCTGCCGACCTCCGGCTCGTACGTCTACCACCTGACGCGTGCGGCGCGGCGCGCCGGTGTCGACATCCACGTCTCGACCCGCGCCGAACGCGTCGTGCTGGATGGCGACGGCAACACGGTGCGCGGCATCGATGCACGCGATGCCGACGACCAGCCGGTGCACTACCGCGCGCGCTGCGGCGTGGTGCTGGCTGGCGGCGACTACAGCGGCAGCGCCGAGTTCAAGGCGCGCTTTGGCTCCGACGCCCTGGCGCGTGTTCCGGCAGTGAACGAAACCAACACGGGCGACTGCCAGCGCATGGTGCTCGACATTGGCGGCGACATCCTCAACGGCGACCTGATCCTCGGCCCGGTGATGCGATTCGCGGCGCCGCGACGCAAGAGCCTGGCGCAGCGCATGCCGCCGTGGGCACCGCTCACGCGGGTCATGGCGTGGATGCTGCATCACCTGCCCAGCGCGGCGGTGCGCCCGCTGGTGATGCGCTTCATGACCACGGTGCTGGGCCCCGAGGCGCACCTTTTCGCCGACGGTGTGCTGCTGGTCGACCGCAACGGCCGGCGCATCGCACCCGTCGAGGGCAGCCTGGGCAAGGCGGTGGCCGCGGCGCCCGCACGCAGCGCCTGGCTGGTCTTCGACGCGCGGCTGGCGCAGCGCTACAGCGCGCCGCCGCATGCGGTGTCGACTGCACCGGGCATTGCCTGGGCTTACTTCGGCGACTACGTACGCACGCGCCCCGACCTGCATACGAAGGCGCCCGATGCGAAGACGCTCGCTGCGCAACTGGGAATGCCCCCGGACGTGCTGGCCACGACCGCGATCGAAGGCGCGTTGACGCAAGGCCCCTTCCATGCGCTCGGTCCGATCCACGCCTTTGTCGTGCTGACCGACGGCGGCGTCAGGGTCACGCCCGATCTGCAGGTGGTCGTGCGCGGTGCGACGCCGGTGCGCGGCCTCTACGCCGCAGGCTCCACCGGCCAAGGCGGCCTGCTGCTGGAAGGTCACGGCCATCACCTCGGCTGGGCCTTCACTTCTGGCCGCATCGCCGGGCGCCACGCGGCGCACGCGACGACCTCCGTTTCATCCGACACCACCTCTCCATGAGCGACTCCTGGTCCCTTCCCGCCGTGCTCGAAGCGCGCGCCCGCGCAACGCCCGAGCGCGCGTTCTTCTCGATGGTGGGCGGGCCTGCGCTCACGGTCGGCGCGATGGAGCTGCGCTCGCGCCGCATCGCCAACGGCCTGCGCGAACTGGGCGTCGGCTTCGGCGATCGCGTGCTGGTCATGCTGCCCAATTGCACCGAGTTCGTGGAGGCCTGGTTCGCCATCAATCGGCTCGGAGCAGTGCTGGTGACGGTCAACACCGCCTACCGGGGCAGCTTCCTCGAACACCTCGCCAGCAACTCCGGCGCGCGCGTGATGGTGGTCGGCGCATTGTTCCTGCCGGTGGTGCTGGCCTCCGAAGCGGCGATGCCGGCCCTCGAAATCCTGGTGGTTGCGGGGCCGGTCGCCGAAGCGGCGCCGCGCCCGCAGCGCCTGCAGGCCATCGACTTCGAGTCGCTGCGCCGCGCACCGGAGCGCGAACTCGACGCGCAGGTCACGCCGCGCGACCTCTCGGCCATCGTCTACACCTCAGGCACCACCGGCACGTCGAAAGGCGTGATGATTCCCCACGCCCAGATGTTCCTGAATCCGCAGGTCTACATCGAGCAGATGGGCATCGGCCGCGACGACATCTTCTATTCGGCGCTGCCGCTGTTCCACACGAACGCACTGGCGTTGCAGGTCTACGGGGCATTGATCGCCGGCTGTCATGTGCATCTCGCCGCGCAGTTCAGCGCCAGCCGCTGGCTGCCCGAGGTGCGCGCGAGCGGCGCCACCGTCACCAACCTGCTCGGGGTGATGACGGATTTCGTCCATCGGCAGCCGGCCACGCGGGATGACGGCGACAACGCACTGCGCATCGCGAGCGCGGTGCCGATGCCGGCCTTCGCGCCCGACTTCGAGGCCCGCTTCGGCGTGCAGCTGACCGAGCTCTACGGTTCCACCGAAGCGAATTGCCCGCTCTACCAGCCACGCGGCGAACCGCGCCGCGAGGGTTCGTGCGGCAAGGTGGTGGAACGCTGGTTCGCCTGCCGCATCGCCGACCCTGAAACCGACCACGAACTACCGCACGGCGAAGTGGGCGAGTTGCAGGTCCGAGCCCACGCACCGCACGGCTTCATGGCCGGCTACAACGCGATGCCCGAAGAGACCGTGAAGGCCTGGCGCAACCTCTGGTTCCACACCGGAGATGCGATGCGGCGCGACGCCGACGGCTACTACTACTTTGTCGACCGCATGAAGGACTGCATCCGCCGGCGCGCGGAGAACATCTCCTCCTTCGAGGTCGAGCAGGTGGTGATGCAGCACGAGTCGGTGGCGGAGGTGGCGGCCATCGGCATCCGATCGCCCTACGACGAGAACGAGCAGGAAGTGAAGGTGTGCGTGGTAGGCAAGGCGGGCGCGGCGACCGACGCCGCCGCGCTGCATGCCTTCTGCGTGGCGCGCATGCCGTCCTTCGCGGTGCCGCGCTTCATCGAATTCTTCGCGGCGCTGCCCAAGACGCCGACGCAGAAGGTGCGCAAGCAGGAACTGCGCGAGCGCGGCGTCACCGACCAGACCTGGATCGCGCCGGATGCCGCACCCCGCGTGCGTCCGGCCTCCCCTCCCGAATGCAAGACATGAACTTCAACAGCGCAGCTTCCATCGCCGGCATCGGCTGGACCGACTACACACGCAACAGCGGCAAGCCGGTGGATGCGCTCGCCCTCGAAGCCTGCCGCAACGCCATCGACGACGCCGGGCTGGTGCCGGCCGACGTGGACGGCATCGTCAGCTTTGGCCTCGGCGACACGGCCACCACCAGCGTGGTCGCCACAGGTCTCGGCCTGCCGGTGGTAAACCACTACGCCGACTACGGTGCCGGCGGCAACATGGCCTGCGGCGTGGTGCTGCATGCCGCGATGGCGGTGGCGACCGGGCAGGCCACGAATGTGCTGGTCTACCGCGCGCTCAACGGTGCTTCGGGCGTGCGCTACGGCGGGGCGCGCTTTTCCGAACTGCTGGCCGAAAGCAGCATCCATTCGGATTCGGAACCGCAGTTTCTGGACACCTGCGGCATCACCATGCCGGCCCAGCATTTCGCGCTCCTGTGCCGGCGGCACATGATCAAGTACGGGACGACTGACGAAGACCTGGCGGCCGTCGCGATGAACAGCCGCGCGCACGCGGCCGACAACGAGCGCGCGATGAAGCGCACGCCGATGACGCTGGACGACTACCGCGCCTCGCCCTGGATCGCAGAGCCGTTTCGCATGTACGACTGCTGCCTCCAGAGCGACGGCGCCTGCGCGCTGCTCATCACCTCGACCGAGCGGGCACGCGACATGCGCCATCGGCCGGTGACGGTGCGTGCCGGCGTCACCGGCAGCGGCCCGGCCAATCGGGGCCTGATGTGGGGCAACTCGTGGCCCGACCATGCCGAGTGCTATGCACGCTTCATTGCCGATCGGTTGTTTGGCATGGCCGGCATAGAACGCGGAGACCTCGATTTCGCGCAGGTCTATGACTGCTTCACCTACAGCGTCATCGGCCAGTTCGAGGACTTCGGCCTGTGCAGGAAGGGTGAGGCCGGCGCCTTCTTCCGGGAAGGCCATGCGCGCATCGGCGGCAAGCTGCCGGTCAACACCGCCGGCGGTCTGCTGTCGGAGGCCTACATCCATGGGCTCAACAACGCGGTGGAGGCGGTGAGCCAGTTGCGCGGGCATGCGGGCAGGCGCCAGGTGCAGGGCGCCGAACTCGGCCTGGTCACGGCCGGTGGTGCGACCTCGACAGGCAGCGCACTGATCCTCGGAGTGGATGCATGAACACGGAGACGATCGACCTTCCCCTGCCCCGGCCGACGCGCACCACGGCGCCCTTCTGGGAGGCGGCGCACGACCACCGACTGATCGTCCAGCGCTGCGACCGCTGCGGCAAGTTCCGCTTCTATCCGGGATCCGGCTGCGACCGTTGTGCATCGCCGGCCTTCACCTGGATCGACATGTCGGGCCGCGGCCGCATCTACAGCTGGATCGTGGTGCGGCGCACAGTCGATGTTGCCTGGCAGCGCCTGGTGCCTTTCGTGAGCGCCATCGTCGAACTGGCCGAGCAGCCCGGGCTCCTGGTCCCCGGCCTGCTGACCGGCATCGAACCGGAACGCGTGCGGGCCGGCCTCCAGGTCGAAGTCTGGTTCGAAGATGTCTCGCCCGAGATCTCGTTGCCGCGCTGGCGCCCAACGTCTGTGGAGTTGTAGATGGCGGCCAGGCTCGATCACTCCACGCCGCGCCTGGCGGTCGTCACTGGCGCGAGCAGTGGCATCGGCAAGGCGACCACGCTGCAATTGGCGGCGCAGGGCTGGCAAGTGGTGGCACTGGGCCGACGCGAAGCGGCGCCGCCGGAAATCGCCGGCCTCGGGGCCGTCCGCTACGGTGCCGGCGACCTGGCCCTGGAAGATCCGGCGCAGGTCTTGCGGCGCGCGGCACCGGACGCGCTCGAAGGCGTGACGGCGCTGGTCCATTGCGCCGGGCACGACCTGGGCGGCGGCAAGCCATTCCATGACCATGCCGTAGATGAATGGACAAGCAGCCTGCGGCTGAACGTCGAGGCCACGATGCGGCTCACGCATGCCTGCCTGCCTGCAATGCTGGCGCGCGGCGCAGGCGATGTGGTGATCGTCGGCTCCATCACCGCGCGCCGCGCGACACCCGGCCTGGCTGCCTACAGCACCGGCAAGCATGCGCTGCGCGGCTTCGCCCAGGCGCTGCGCGCCGACTACACCGACAGCGGCCTGCGCATCACCGAGATCGCGCCGGGCGTCGTGCGTAGCGGCTTTGCCGGCCACCGCCTGCACGGCGATACGGCGCAGGCAGAAGCGTTCTACGAGGGCTTCGCGCAGTACCTCGAACCCGAGGACATCGCCCGCGCGATCTGTTTCGCGCTGTCGCAGCCAGCGCACGTGTCGGTCAGCGAGATGGTCCTGCTGCCGACCCGGGAACGCCGATGACTGGCGCCTCTGCTGCTCCTCCGCGCTGTGCCCTGGTTGCCGGCGCGCTGGGTCTGGTCGGTGCCAGCCTGCTGGTGCACCTGCAGGCCGCGGGATGGCGCACCGTGGGTCTTGCGCGCGGCGTGGCGCCTGCGGACGCGCCGGCGAGCCATCGCCATGTCCAGCTCGACCTGTCCGACGCCTCAGCCTGTCGCAGCGCCCTTGCGCCTTGTGCCAACGAGATCACGCACGTGTTCTTCGCCGCTCGCGCAAGCGACGCCGATGCGCAACGCGAGACCGCCGCCAACCTCGCCATGCTGGCGAACCTGCTCGATGCACTCGACGGCGCGGGAAGCCGGCTTGCGCATGTGTGTCTGGTGCACGGCACGAAGTGGTACGGCAGCCACCTCGGCCCCTATGCGACGCCGGCGAAAGAGGACGATCCGCGCTGCGCGGCGCCGGTGTTCTACTTCGCGCAACACGACGAGATGCGTCGACGGGCCCAGCGCGGCGGCTGGACCTGGTCGACGGTGCGGCCGCACATCGTGCTGGGGGTCGGCACGCAGTACCCGCACAACTGCGTCACGCTGCTGGCAGCCTACGGCACGCTGTGCAAGGCGCTGGGCAGGCCCTTTGCCTTCCCGGGCAAGCAGGCAGCGTTCGATGCGATCTCACAGTGCACCGATTGCGACCTGCTGGCACGCGCCATGATCTGGTCGGCGACCGACGCGCGGGCCGCCGACCAGGACTACAACGTGATCAACGGCGACTACTTCCGCTGGCGCCGCCTCTGGCCGAAGCTCGCCGAGTTCTTCGGCGTGCCCGATGGCAGGGTGTCACCGACCTCGCTGCAGCGCGAATTCGCGGACGCGCAGCCCCAATGGGAACGCATCGTCGCGGACCACGGCCTGCAGCCTTTGCGGCTGTCGCAACTGGCCAACTGGCGCTTCGGCGACTTCCTGTTCGCCGCGACCTGGGACGACATGTCTTCCACGGTCAAGCTGCGGGAGCATGGCTTCCAGGACACGGTGTCGACCGAAGCCTCGCTGTTCGGGCACCTGGCCCGCATGCGTGCCGCACGCCTGATCCCCTGAAGCACCGAAGCCGGAGACTCACATGGCCCTGTCGATCCCCGTGGAGCGCCGAGCGGTTCATCGTCGCACCGTCGAGACGCGCGCCTATCGCCGCTCGGACGGCCTCTGGGATATCGAAGCTCATCTGCGCGACACCAAGGCGTTCGACAGCAATGACTTTCGCCGGGGGCGCATTCCGGCGGGAGAGCCTATTCATGACATGTGGGTCCGCGTGACGATCGACGCCGACCTGATCGTGCGCCACGTCGAGTCGTCGAGCGACGACGCGCCGTTCACGGCCTGCACTGCGCCGGCCGATGAGTTCGCGGCGCTGGTAGGCGCGCCGCTCGCCCGTGGCTGGCGTGCGCGGGTGTACGAGACTTTCGGTGGCAGGCAGAGCTGCACGCACCTGGTGTCGCTCTTCGAACCGATTGCGACCACGGCCTTCCAGGCCCTGTGCGGCGGCGACGACCCGCAGGGCGCCGACCCGCTCGCTGCGCCCATGCATCGCTTGCAGAAGCCGTTCTTTATCGACGGATGCCGGGTCTGGCGAGCAGAAGGAGAGACGGTCGCGATCGTGTTCCACGATGCGGCCTGGCGCACCGGAGGCCGGCCATGAAGGACGGCATCTTCAGCCTGCAGGGCAGGACCGTGCTGGTGTCCGGTGCGTCCAGCGGCATCGGCCTGCACGTGGCGCAGACCTTTGCGGCCGCAGGCGCGGCCGTCGCGCTTGCGGCGAGGCGCACCGAACGCACCGCCCCGGCCGCGGCCGAGCTCGAAGCGGCCGGCCATCGTGCGGCGTCCGTGTACCTGGACGTGACCGATGAGACGACCGTCAGCCCGGCCTTCGACGAGGCGCATCGCCTGCTCGGCGCACCGGTGGACGTGCTCGTCAACAATGCCGGAGTCCTTCACGCCGAGAGCTTCGTCGGGCATGCCGGCAATGACCTCGACCGTGTTGTCGACACCAATCTGAAGGGCGCCTTTCGCGTCGCGCAGGAGGCTGCGCGACGCATGCTCGTTCTGCAGCGCGGTTCGATCGTGAACGTAGCATCGACCGCCGGGCTGCGCGCCGGCGGCTTCATGGCGAGCTATGCCGCATCCAAGGCCGGACTGATCCATCTGAGCCAGGTGATGGCGCTTGAACTGGCCGGCAAGAACATCCGGGTGAACGTCTTGTGCCCGGGCAACATCGAAACCGATATGCAGGCGGTGCTCGGCCAGAAGGGCTTTCACGAAGCCATGCTGAAGCGCACGCCGATGCGCCGCTTCGGGCAACTCGACGAGCTGGACGGCGCTTTCCTGCTGTTGGCTTCGGACGCAGGCCGCTACATGACCGGCGCGGTCATCACCGTCGACGGCGGCCAGACGCTGAGCTGGATGTAGTTGGCGTGCTCAAGGTTGCGGTGCGCCCTTGATTACCTCACGGGTATTGAACCGGTCGTGAGTTTCCGGGAATGAACGCTCCGCCTTAGCCCGGAATCAACCGCGCCGAGGGCTGCCGTCAGTCTCGAACCGCAGCAAATCCAAACCGGCAATCACCGCACTCCGCAGTGCGCGAACAAGAAGGATCAACGAATGAAAGCCCTTTTCCCTCTCATCCTGGTTGCCGCTTGCGGCGGCTTTGCCATGTCGGCCGGCGCGCAGTTCGCCAAGACCGAAGATGCCATCAAGTACCGTCAGAGCGCGATGTTCCTCCAGAGCCAGCACGTCGCCCGCCTGGGTGCCATGGCCGGCGGCAGGGTGCCCTACGACGCGACGGCCGCGGTGGCCAACGCGGAGGTTGTGGCCGAAATATCGAGGCTTCCCTGGGCCGGATTCGGGCCCGGCACGGAAGGCGGCAAGGCCAAGCCGGAGATCTGGCGGGAGCAGGCGAAATTCAAGGAGCTGAGCGAGAGGCTGATGTCCGACACGGAGAAGGTCCTGGTCTCCGCGAAAGCCGGCAACCTCGACGCACTGAAAGCCGCCATGGGCCCGTTGGGCGAGACCTGCAAGACCTGCCACGACACCTTCAGGCAGAAGTAGCATCGGCCTGCCTAGGCAACCCCCAGATGTTCGTAGAGGACACCGCCCCGATTCCAATCAGCGGGATGCCCCCGATGGCCTCCGCCTAGCGACCCCTTGAGCGACTGGCAATTCGCTGAGCACCTCCCGGATTGGCTGGACGTGCTCGCCGATTCCTCCGAGACGCCTGGTATGTCGGCGAGCCGGCCCAGCCGCAGCAAGACGCTCGATCGGCGGTCGGCCAAACGGGCCGCTCGGCCTTGCGTCAGAATCACCACCAAAGGGCGCTCGCA
Source organism: Variovorax sp. P5_A3 (assembly GCF_056400665.1). Taxonomy (NCBI): domain Bacteria; kingdom Pseudomonadati; phylum Pseudomonadota; class Betaproteobacteria; order Burkholderiales; family Comamonadaceae; genus Variovorax; species Variovorax sp. P5_A3. Next base: position 105,529 of record NZ_JBFUKW010000025.1, read on the forward strand.
TCTTCTGAGCCGCCACGACGCCGGGCGCTCTGCGGCAGCTGCGCTGCAACCTGGTGAGAAATGCTTGCGTGCGATGTGGTGGAGGACCCAATGGCCGAAATGCTGAGCGATATCCAGTGGAGTGAGCCGGTCGTGCCGGTCACGCGCGATGCGGCATGGGAAGCGGAACTCAAGCGCCGCGGGGCCCAGCCCATGGAAGTCGACCGCCGGGTCGCATCCATCCCCTGGCTGCGCGAGGCGTCCTACGAATCGATGAACTACGTTCCTGACACCCTGCCGGAGCGGCTGTACCGCATCGGCAACATGGTGACATCGCAGGAGAACTCGTGCCGCTACTGCTATGGCGCGACCCGCGCCTTCATGAAGGTGATCGGCTACTCCGAGTCCTTCATACAGCAGGTCGAACGCGACGCGCAGATGGCCGAGCTAGACGACAAGGAACGCGCGTATCTCGCCTTCTGCCGAAGCCTGGCTCGATCGAGGCCGCGTCCGGCCGAGGCCGAGCGTGCCGCCCTGCTCAAGGGTGGCTATTCGCCGACGCAGATCGGCGAGATTGCCTTTGCGATCTCGCTCGGGTGCTTCTTCAACCGTGTCACCACGCTGATCGCTTGCCCGCCGGAGCAGAAGCTGGAACGCATGGCCAATGGACCGATGCGTTGGCTGCTCGCCATCGCGATGCCGTTGATGAAGAAGCTCGCGCCGAACAAGCCGGCTGTATCGCTGCTGGACGATGCCACGCTGGCAGCCGGCCCCTTTGGCGTGGTACTGGCGCCGCTTGCCGGCTTGCGGGCGGGCAGCATCATGAAGGCGGCGCTCGACGGCTCGTTCGAACCCGGAACGCTGAGCCGCAGCGCCAAGGCGCTGATCTTCGCGGTGGTCGCGCGCACGCTCGGCTGCCCGCATTGCGAGGCCGAGTCGATCCGCTTGCTGCTCGAAGAGGGCCTCACTCGCACGGAGATAGCGAACGCCATGACGACACTGCGCTGCCCCAGTCTGCCGCAGCGCGAAGCCGGCCTCCTGCCTTGGGCGCGCGACACGGTGTACTACACGCCGTCGACGATTCAGCGAACGACGCAAGCGCTCGGGGCCGAACTGGGCGACGCCGCGCTGCTGGAAGCCATCGGCGTCGCAGCGCTCGCGAACGGGACCGTCCGACTCGCCATGCTGATGAGGTGATGACGCTCGCTTGGCTTCTGGCCGGACTCTGCGCGATCGCCATTGCGGGTGCCGCAGCGCTCGTCCTGCGAGGTCACCGCCGGAACGCGCAGCTCGAAAGGCTGCTGTTGGCCGCCGATGACAAGCTGGAGCGTTTGCAAGGCCAGTTCGAGCGCTTCGTGCCAGCTGATGTGGTGGAGCGACTCACCGGTAGCGGCGACCCGTTTGCGCCCGAGCGACGCCAGGTGACCATGCTATTTGCCGACCTGCGCGGTTTCACGGCCTTGTGTGACCGACTCGACCCCGCAGTCACGGTGAGCATCCTGAACGACTACTTTCGCCACATGACGGTCGCGATCACCCGCCATCACGGCCACGTCACCGAATTCGTGGGCGACGGCCTGTTGGCCCTGTTCGGCGCCATGGAACCCAACCCTTGGCAGGCGCGAGACGCCGTCATGGCTGCATTGGCCATGCGCACTGAGCTGGCGCGCTACAACGACACATTGCGTGAAAAGGGTTTGCCTGAACTGCGCTTCGGCGTCGGCATTCACGGCGGAGAAGTGGTCGCGGGCGTGATCGGCACTGCGGGGCTCTCCAAGTTCAGCGTCACAGGCGATCCAATCAATGTCGCCTCCCGTGTCGAAGGGCTCACCGGCAAGTTTCAGGTCGACCTGCTGATCACGGAAGACATTCGCCGCACGGTCGAAGGTCAATTTCGCTTGCGGCCGATGCCGCCGGTGACAGTCAAGGGCAAGGAGGCGCCGATACAGACCTACTACGTCGAGGCTGAAGGGGAGTAGGCCGAGTGCGCGACGCTCTCCAGGTTGGAAGAATCGATGAGCGAGAAACGACTGTCACTGAAATGTCATGGCGGGCCACGAGGATCTGGCCACGCCAACCAAGGCGCACAGGAGAAGTTGAATGTTCGATAAGACATCGTTGCTGCGCGCGCTGGTTGCCACGGCCCTGATCCCTGCCGCCCATGCGGGCGTCGACCTGATCGCGATCGGCAGCGTCAGCGGCGCGTACGAGGACCTCTCCGCGCGCACCGCGGCGCCGCTCGAAAACGGCGTCCCCGGCAATCGCCTGGGCGGAATGGGCTCCGGCCTGGCCTATGCGGGAGGCACCACCTTCCTTGCATTGCCGGATCGCGGCCCGAATGCCAAGCCTTACAACCCTCTGGTCGACGATACGGTGTCCTACATCGTGCGATTCCACACCTTGCGCCTCTCGCTGGCACCGAGCGATGCGGGCTCGGCGCTGCCCTTCACCCTCACGCCGACCTTGCGGAAGACGACCTTGCTGTCGAGCCCGACGCCGCTGGTCTACGGCACCGGCGTGGCCCTCGGCAACCGCATCGACGGAGTGACGCCGATCGGTTCGGGTGCGCCAGCCCTGAACGGAGCGCGCCGCTTCTACTTCACCGGGCGCTCGGACAACTTCGATCCTGCCCAGCCTTCCACCAATCCGCTCAACGCCCGCCTGGACCCGGAGAGCATTCGCGTCTCGAACGATGGCGATCGCGTGTACGTCTCGGACGAGTACGGCCCCTACGTCCACGAATTTGACCGTTCCAGCGGCAAGCGGGTGCGCAGCTTCAAACTGCCGGCCAACCTGGCGGTCACGAAGCTGAGCACGCGAGGCACGGTCGAGATCGACGGCAATTCGGTCGGCCGTGTCGCCAACAAAGGCATGGAAGGCCTGGCCATCACACCCGACGGCCGGACGCTGGTCGGCTTCATGCAAGCCGCTCTCGAGCAGGACAAGATGGGAAGCCTGCGTATCGTGACCATCGACACTTACACCGGTGTCACCCATGAATACGCGTACCTCCTCACCGATGGCTCGGGCGTCAGTGAGGTTCTTGCGATCAACAACCACGAGTTCCTGGTCGACGAGCGCGACGGGACCGGCAGGGCCGATACGCCATTGCTGACGGACACCGCATCGGCCGCCAAGATCAAGAAGCTCTACGTGATCGATATCGAGGGCGCCCGCGACATCAGCGCAGTATCGGGCGATCTGAGCAGCTACGCCGTGAAAAAGAGCGCGACGCCCTTCCTCGACGTGGTGGCGAAGTTGACTGCCGCAGGGACCGACCCGCGACTCATCCCATCGAAGATCGAAGGCATCGCGTTCGGTCAGGACGTCACGATCAACGGCGTTACCAAGCACACGCTCTTCGTCGCGAACGACAACGACTTCCTGGCCACCATCGCGGATCCGCTCAAGCTTCCGACCGATGGCACGCGCGGAATGGTCGACAACCCCAATCAGTTCTTCGTCTTCGCGTTCGACGATCGGGACCTGCCGCGCTATGTGCCGCAGCGCATGAACGACGACCGTGAGCGCGATCGCGATCGCGATCGCGACCACGATGGCGATGAGGATTGATCGGGCATCAGGCGCGTCGAAGCCGTGAAGGCTGCGTCCAGGCTGCTGACCGGGCTGCTTCTCGCGATCCTGGCTGCCTGCCCTCTCGCGTCGGCGGGCGAAGTCGACCCATTCGCCGCGCCGGACGCCGCGAGTGACGACACGCCAGCGAGACGCGCGCCAGCAACGCCGGACTCGAAGCAGGTTCCCGGCGTCGATTCCGGTGGAGCGATCTTGAATCCTCTTTCGCAGGTGCCCGCGGCGGTCAAACATCCGGAGCGTTCGGCAAGACCATCTGCTTCGCCCGATTCAAGCGTCGCCACGACAGTCGTGGCCTTGCTCGCCGGGATTGCAATATTCGCGTATCTGCTGCGCAAGTTGTTGAACTAGGGAGACGCTGAACTTTGAGCCTCGCACGGATGCTCGCCTTCAATTGCTCGTTGAGCATCAACGTGCGGTGAGGTCCGTTCAAATTTCAATCGCCGGCACTCAGAATAGCTTCTATATCTTGCCGGTCGGCAAGCAAGCGAACCACATCCAGATGGTTTTCGGTTTCGAAGTAAAGCCACTGCATGGGGAACCCCGCGACGCGCCACGACCGCAACCCGGCGATCTCGCACAACTGCCCCATTCGCGGCGAGCCCATCGCCGGCATACGCTGAATCGGTTTCAGAGCCGCAAGGGCCGCGTCGAACATACGCTCGCCCAACGCCCTCCCGCCCTCTTTCGCGTAGTAGGTCGCGGCGTCGACAAGATCTTCCTCGGCCAGTGGTCGCAGCCTGGCTGGCTTCAACGCGCAGCGCCCAACGCACGCTCCTTCAACTCAGCCGCGACCCTGCGCGTGAGCGTGCGACCACCGCCAGAACGCAGCCCTTCCTCGATCAACTCGCGCAGGCGCTTCTTTGCCTGTTCTTCCTGATCTCGCCGAATCAATTCACGAAGATACTCGCTGGTATTGCCATACTGACCCGAGCGCACGCGTTGATCGACATAGCTGCGAAGGGCTTCGGGGAGGGCAAAACTCATGGTATTCGTGCTCATGTGTCCATGATTGCGCGGCTATCAATAGTTGTCAAGACTGCCTGGTGGATGAGCGGGCGCGGTGTCCGGGATGGCGCGCCCGTCCCCCACTGCTCCTTCATTGGAAAACCACCACCTGCCGGATCGCCTTGCCATCGTGCAGCAGGTCGAAGCCCTCGTTGATCTCTTCCAGGCGCAATCGGCCGGTCAGCAGCTTGTCGACGGGCAGGCGGCCCTGCTTGTAAAGCTCGATATAGCGAGGAATGTCGCGCGACGGCACGCAGGTTCCGATGTAGCTGCCCTTGAGCGTGCGCTCCTCGGCGACCAGGCTGACGGCGGGCAGTCCGAAGCTGGCGGTCGACGACGGCAATCCGGCCGTCACCGTCATGCCACCGCGGCGCGTCACGGCATAGGCCAGGTCGAGCGCGCGGATGGCGCCCGCAAACTCGAAGGCGTACTCGACACCACCGTCCGTGAGCGCACGGATCTTCTCCCTGGCTTCCGGATCACCGGCATTGACCGTGTGGGTCGCGCCGAGCGCCATGGCCTGCTCGAGCTTGTCGTCCGACAGGTCGACAGCGACGATGTGCCGCGCGCCAGCCGCCTTCGCGCCGATCAGCGCGGCCAGGCCCACGCCACCCAGGCCGATCACCGCAACGGAGGCACCCAGGCGCACCTGCGCCGTGTTCACCACCGCGCCGACACCGGTCAGCACGGCACAGCCGAACAGGGCTGCTTCGTCCAACGGAACCGTCGGATCGATCTTGACGAGAGAGCGCCGCGACACGGTGGCGTATTCGGCGAAGACCGAACACCCGAGGTGGTGATTCAGCGGTACGCCGTTCTCGCTCAGGCGCCGCTCGCCGGACAGCAGCGTGCCGGCACCATTGGCAACGGCCCCCGGCTCGCACAGCGCGGGCCGGCCTTCCGCACAGGGCGCGCAATGGCCACAGCTCGGCACGAAGACGACCACCACGTGATCACCCGGCTGCAGGTCGCGCACACTAGGTCCCACCGCCTCGACCACGCCGGACGCCTCGTGGCCGAGCGCCATCGGCATCGGACGCGGCCTGTCGCCGTTGATGACCGAGAGGTCCGAATGGCACAGGCCGGCCGCGGCGATCTTCACCAGCACTTCGTCGGGTCCGGGGGGATCGAGCTCGACCGTGCGGATGGTCAGTGGCCGGCTCTTCGCGTACGGCGGCACGGCCGCCATCCGGTCGAGCACTGCTGCCTTGATCTTCATGGCTGCCTTCCTTTCCTTGCGGTCACAGGGCGATGCCGATCGACTTGACCTCGGTGTACTGCGCGATCGCCTCGTAGCCCATCTCGCGGCCCCAGCCCGACTGCTTGAAGCCACCAAAAGGCAGGCCGACGTCGACCACATGGTGCGTGTTGATGCCGATGGTACCGGCCTTCAGCCGCTTGGCAACACGATGCGCCACGCTGACGTCACGTGTGTAGAGGCTCGCCGCGAGACCGTAGATCGAGTCGTTGGCCTGGCGCACCACGCTCTCGATGTCGTCGTCGTCGAAGACCATCGCGCACAGGACCGGTCCGAAGATCTCCTCCCGCACCACGCTCATGCCCGAATGCGTGTTGGCCAGCACCGTGGGTTGCAGGAAGTAGCCCGCATTGCCCACCCTGCCGCCGCCGATCAGGACCTCGGCGCCGGCCTTTCGGCCTTGATCGATGTAGTTCGCCACGCGATCGCGCTGCTCGGCCGAGATCAGCGGCCCGATGCGCGTGGCCGGGTCGAGCCCGTGGCCGATCGTGAGCGCGGAGGCTTCGAGCACGATGCCTTCCATGACCTCGTCATAGACCTTGCGATGCACGTAGAGGCGAGAACCCGCTGTGCAGGTCTGTCCGTTGTTGTAGAAGATCGCGCTCGACGCGCCGGCCACGGCCTGGTCGATGTCCGCGTCGCCGAACACGATCACGGGCGATTTGCCACCGAGCTCCAGCGAGACTTTCTTCAGGTTTCCGGTGGCGGCACGCAGGATCAGCCGCCCCACCTCGGTCGAGCCCGTGAAGGCGACCTTGTCGATGTCGGGATGCGCAGCGATCGCGGCGCCCGCGGTCTCGCCGAAGCCGGTGACGACATTGAAGACGCCCGGTGGAAAGCCCGCTTCCTCCACCAGCTCGGCCAGCCGCAGCGCCGACAGCGGCGTCTGCTCGGCGGGCTTGAGGATGATCGTGCAGCCGGCCGCCAGCGCGGGCGCCACCTTCCACACCGCCATCATCAGCGGGAAGTTCCACGGCACGATCTGGCCGACGACGCCGACCGGCTCGCGCAGCGTGTAGGCATGGAATTCGGCCGGGTTCGACAGCGGAATCGTCTGGCCGAGGATCTTGTTCGACCAGCCGGCCATGTAGCGCAGCAGCTCGATGGAAAACGCGACATCGACGCCGCGCGCGTCCGTCACAGGCTTGCCGTTGTCCAGCGCCTCGAGCTGCGCGAGTTCGTCGGCATGGGCTTCCATCAGGTCCGCGAGGCGCCACACGAGCTTGCCGCGTTCCGAGGGATTCAGCTTCGACCATGGTCCGGTCTCGAAAGCCTCGCGCGCCGCCGCGACGGCCAGGTCGACGTCCTTCGCGTCACCCGCCGGCACCGTGCAGATCAATGTGCCGAGCGCCGGATCGAACACATCGAGCGTCTTGCCGTTGACCGGATCGCGCCATTGTCCGCCGATGAAGAGCTTCTTCGGGCGGGCGACAAAGCTGCGCACATCGTCGCGCAGCAGGTTCCAGGGGTTGGTGATTGCGTTCATCGGGATCTCCTTGGGTAAGAACTGAATAACTGAATGAGCGAGGAAGCGAGAGCCTCAGGCCACGCCGACGCAGACGTACTTGCGTTCCATGTAGTCGTCCATGCCGTACTTCGAACCTTCGCGGCCGGTGCCCGATTGCTTGACTCCGCCAAACGGCGCCTCGGCAGTCGAGATCAACCCGGTATTGATGCCGACCATGCCGGCCTCGAGCCGCTCGGCCACGCGCCAGGAGCGCTGCAGGTCGGCCGTGTAGAAATAGGAAGCAAGGCCGAACTCGCTGTCGTTGGCCAGGCGCACGACCTCGTCCTCGGTGTCGAAGCCGATCAGCGGCGCGAGCGGACCGAAGGTCTCTTCCCCGCTCACGCGCATCGCAGTCGTGACGCCGGTCAGCACGGCCGGTGACAGGAAATTGCCGCCCAGCCGCTGGCCGCCGGTGCGCAAGATCGCGCCCTTGGCCGTGGCATCGGCGATGTGCGCCTCGACCTTGAGCAGCGCGCGCTCGTCGATCAGCGGTCCGACCTGCACGCCCGCCTCGAGCCCGTTGCCGACGCGCAGCTCGGCCACCCTGCGCGTCAGCTTGTCGGCGAAGGCGTCGTACACGCCACGCTGCACGAAGATGCGGTTGGCGCACACGCAGGTCTGGCCGTTGTTGCGGAACTTGGCGATCATCGCGCCGTCGACCGCGGCGTCGATGTCGGCATCGTCGAACACGATGAAGGGTGCGTTGCCGCCAAGCTCCAGCGAAAGCTTCTTGATGGTGTCGGCGCAGGCGCGCATCAGGCTGCGGCCGATCTCGGTCGAACCGGTGAAGCTGATCTTGCGCACCGTGGCGTTGGCACACAGCTCGCCGGCAATCTCCGCCGCACCGCCGGTCACGACGTTGATCACGCCTGGCGGAATGCCGGCGCGCTCGGCAAGTACCACCATGGCCAGCGCCGACAACGGCGTCTGCGATGCCGGCTTGACCACCATGGTGCAACCGGCGGCCAGCGCCGGCCCGAGCTTGCGGGCCAGCATCGCATTGGGGAAGTTCCACGGCGTGATGGCGGCGCACACGCCCACGGGCTGCCGCAACACCACGATGCGATGACCCGGCTGCGTCGCCGGGATCACGTCGCCGTAACTGCGCCGCGCCTCTTCGGCGAACCATTCGATGAAGCTGGCGCCGTAGGCGATCTCGCCGCGCGCTTCGGCCAGCGGCTTGCCCTGCTCCGTCGTCATGATCAACGCGAGGTCGTCCTGGGCGGCCATCATCAGCTCGTACCAGCGGCGCAGCAGGTCGGAGCGACGTTTCACGGACAGTGCCGCCCACGCGGGAAAGGCGCGCGACGCCGCCTCCACTGCGCGCGCCGTCTCGGCCGCGCCCATGCGGGGCACCTTTCCGACCTCGTCGCCGGTCGCGGGGTTGCGCACGACCAGCGTCGCACCGGAATCGGCAGCCTCCCATACGCCTGCGATCCATGCGCGATCGCGTAGCAGGGTCGGATCTTTCAAGGCAATCATTTCTGTGTGTCCCAGGTCAGTTCAAGGCCGCGTGTGCGGCTGCTATTTGCGCGCGCATGAAGGCCAGGGCCTTGCGCGCGGTGTCGTCCGAGTCGGTCCAGGGCTCGCGCCACAACGCGATCAGGCCGGCCAGGTCCGGACCCAGCACCGAGGGCGAGAAGGACTCGAACAGGATCGGCCCGTCGTAGCCGATGCGCGCCAGCGCGCCGAAGAAGCCCTCGAAGTCGAGATTGCCCTCCCCCAACCTGCCGCGATGGCTGTCCGCCACATGCACATAGCCGAGCAGGTCTCCCACATCGACGATGGCCTGCGCCAGGCGCTCTTCCTCGATGCACATGTGGAACAGGTCGGCGTGCACGAACATCGCGTCGGAGCCCACCTTGCGGATCAGTTCCGCGGCCTGGCCGACCGTGTTGATGAAATTGCTCTCGTAGCGATTGAGTGCCTCCAGGCCGAGGCGGATGCCCGCTGTGCCGGCCTGCCGCGCGAGGCGCCGGTAGGCATCGACCGCGCGCTCGCGAGCCATCTCCGACGGCTGGACGGCGTAGCGATGCACTGCCGAGAACGAAGGGCCGCCGAGCAGCGGCGATCCCATGTCGCGCGCTACCGAGATCGCCTTGGCCACGAGCGCCTCGCCCCGCTGCGCAATCACAGGATCGGGATTGGACAGGTCGGCGCTGAGCTTGCCGCACATCGTGGCCATCACACCCAACCCATGCTGTTCGACCAGGCGCGCGGTCATGCGGGTGTCGATCGTGTCGGGATCGAAGATCAGCACTTCGACGAAGTCGTAGCCGATGTCGGCGGCCCGCTCGAACACGCGGCGCGCGCTGGCTTCGTCCCACTGCGGCGTGTAGACGAACATGTGGATGCCGAGCTTGTTCATCGTGCACTCCCCTGCAGTGCGACGACCGGCACCTTGGCGAATCGGCCTGCGACCGCGGCGCTGATGCGACCACGCCAGATGTCGACGCCCACGGCCAGCAGGATGATCCCGCCGATGGTGATGCTCTGCAGCGAGGTCGATACGGCGTTGAGGTTCAGCCCGTTCTGCACCACGACGATGATCAGCACGCCGATCAGCGTGTTGAGCACATGGCCGCGCCCGCCCGCCAGGCTGGCGCCGCCGACCACCGCGGCCGCGATGGCCTGCAGCTCGATCAGCGAACCGTAGTTGGGCGAGCCCGAATTGAGCCGTGCCGCAAGCAGCACGGCGCCGATGCCTGCGCAGGCACCGGCGATCACGAAGGCCAGCATCCGCACGCGCGGCACGTCGACGCCCGAGAGGCGCGCCGCCGATTCGTTGCCGCCCACGGCATGGATTTCGCGGCCGAAGCGCGTGTGGTTCAGCACCAGCGTCGCGAGTCCGTAGAGGCCGACCATGTAGTAGAACGGAAGCGGCACGCCGAACAGCTCGCCGTAGAACACCTGCCCGAGATCGGCTGACAGCGAGAACACCGGCGATCCGCCGCCCACCGTGAGCGCGATCCCCTTGAAGGCGCTCAGCCCGGCCAGCGTCACGATGAAGGCGGGAATGCGCACATAGGCCACCAGCACCCCGTTGACCAGCCCCAGCACACCGCCGATCGCGATGGCCGCCGGGATGGCCAGCCACAGGCTGGCGCCGTTGAACTTGATCATCACGGCCAGCACCATCGTGAGCAAGGCGATCATCGAGCCCGGGCTCAGGTCGATGCCCCCCGTGAGGATGACCACCGTGGAACCGATCGCGACGATCGACAGCACCGCCACCTGGAGCGCGATGTTGCGGAAGTTCTCCGCCGCCAGGAAGCTCGGCGTGGTCGCAGCGACCACCCCCATGATGAGCAGCAGCGCGGCCATGGGGCCGGCGAACTGGCCGAGGATGGAACGTTTCATGTCATCACTCCTTCAGGAATGGGCTGGGGCGGGTGCCGCGCCTCGGTGGCGCTGACCAGGTCCGCGTGGTGGACTTCGGCGGCGTCTCGCACCGCCGTCACGCGGCCGTGCTGCACGATCGCGATGCGGTCGCTCATCGCGATCAGTTCGTTGTGGTCGGAGCTGATCAGGACGATCGAGTTGCCGGCCGCCGTCAGCCGGTTGATGAGCCGGTACACGGCGAGCTTCGCGCCGACATCGATGCCCTGCGTCGGCTCGTCGAGGATCAGGACGCGGGCCTTCGCGAAAAGCCAGCGCGCGATCAGCACCTTCTGCTGGTTGCCGCCCGAGATCTGGCCGACCAGCTTGTGCTGGGCGAGCGGCGTGATCTCGAGCTCCCGGATGTAGTCGGTGGTGACGCGCGCCTCTTCGGCGTGATCGAGCCGCAGCCCGCGCATCACGCCGCCGAGCTTGGCCATCGTCACGTTCGGGCCGGCGAAGAAGTTGAAGAACAGTCCGTCGAACTTGCGGTTCTCCGGCACCAGCGCGATGCCGGCACGAATGGCGTCGGCCGGCCCGCGAAGGCGCAGCGCGCGGCCGTCGAGCCGGATCTCGCCCGCCTGCAGCCGGTCGACCCCGAACAGCGCGCGGGCGATTTCGGTGCGGCCCGCGCCGATGACGCCGCCGAGTCCGAGCACTTCTCCCCTGTGCAGGTCGAAGGACACGCCGCGCACGCGATTCGCCGTGTGCAGGCCGTCGGCGCTGAGCACCACGTCGCGGGTCGCGTGGCGGCCTTTCGGGTAGTGCTCGCCGACGTCGGCGCCCGTCATGCGCGCGACGATCGCGTGCACGTCGAGCCGCGTCTCGCTCGAGCGGCTGGCCACCCGCCCGTCCTTCAGGATGGTCACCGCATCGACCAGCTCGCAGACCTCGTCGAGCCGGTGCGAGATGTAGAGGATCGCCACGCCGCGAGTCTTCATGCGCCGCAGCAGCCGGTGCAGCACGGCGATCTCGTCCTGCCCGAGCGCGGTGGTCGGCTCGTCCAGGATCAGCAGTTCGGCATCCTGCGACAGCGCCTTGGCGATCTCGACCAGCTGCTGCTTGGCCACCGAGAGATCGGCCACCCGTGCGTCCGGATCGATCGGTATGTCGAGTTGCCCGAGGATCTCGCGGGCACCCTTGGCGATGGCCGGCCAGTCGACGCGCAACCCGAGCCACTTCGATGGATGGCGGCCGAGGAAGATGTTCTCGGCCACGCTGAGTTGCGGCACCAGCGAGAACTCCTGGAACACCGTCGCCACCCCATGGGCGCGCGCCTGCGTCGGGTCGTCCAGACGCACGGCCTGGCCCCGGTACAGGATGGCGCCGGCATCGGGCTGGATCACGCCCGACAGCAGCTTGATCAGCGTCGACTTGCCACAGCCGTTCTCGCCCAGCAGCCCATGGATTTCGCCCCCATGCAGCTCCAGCGAGATCTGGTCGTTCGCCTTGACGCCGGGGAAGGACTTGCAGAGTCCCTGCAGCGCCCACAGCGGCTCGGCTCGCGTCGCGATGGCCTGTGCTTCGCTCATTGCAGGCGCCGGCTCAGTAGGCCTTGGAGGGCTTCGGATACAGGTCGGCCGGCTGCTTCAGTACCGCCTGCGCGTTGCCCTTGTGCACGATCTCGGTCGGCACGCCGACATAGCCGCCGCTCGACTTCCTGTTCAGGAGGTCGACCGCGAACAGTGCCGCCATGCGGCCCATCTTGACCGGCGAGGTGTTGGTGGTGGCGGTGACGCCGCCGCCGTTGGCGATGTCCTCCAGCGCGCCGGTATCGCCGTCATAGCCGTAGATCGAGATGTTGGTCCGCCCGAGGCTCTTGGCTGCCAGCGCCGCGCCGAGTGCCATGTAGTCGCTCGAGGCGTAGATCGCATTGATGCCGGGGTTGGCCTGCAGCATGTCCATCGCCGCGGTGTTGCCCTTCTCGACGCTCCAGCCGCCATTGATGCGCGTCGCCAGCTTCCAGTTGCTGTCCTTCAGGCCATCCAGGAAGCCGCCGGCGCGCTCGGTGGCGATGTAGCTCGGCTCGCCGTCGAGCACGCCGATCGACTTCGGCGCGTCCTTGGCCTGCGCCCGCGCCCACTCGGCCAGCGCCTTGTTGGCATTGCGCTGGTTGACACCGACCACGCCGTGCACCGGCGTCGGGAAATTCGGGATGTCGGAATTGACGACGACCACCACCTTGCCGGCATCGACCGCCTTCTTGATCAGCGGCGCGAGCGAGTGTTCATCGAAGCTGATGATCAGGATCGCGTCGACGTCCTTGCGCGAAGTCACGTCCTGCAACATGCCCATCTGCCCGGCCTGGTCGGAGCCGGCGTAGGGCGAGAGCATGAAGGACTTGATGCCCGGCACCGACTTGATGCCCTCGAACAGCGCCACGTGGTAGTTGTACTCGGTGCCCATCGGCAAGTAGGCGATGGTCGGCGTGCCGCTCTTGTAGCTCAGCTTGTCGAGCGTGGCCTGGGCGCCGGGGCCGAGCGGCTTCGGCGCCGGATAGCCGGGCGTCTGCGCGGTGGCGTTCGCCATCAGCAGTGTGGTGGCGAGGGCCATGAGGGCCTTGCGGCCGGTCTGATGCAGATTCATGCGTGTCTCCTTCGGGTTGTGATCGGGAACGCCGCGACGCGACTGCGTGCAGACGCGCTGCAACGCAAGAGCGGTGAGCGGAGAAAAGGGGTCGGCTAGAACACCGTTCGCACGATGCCGCCGTCCACGCGCATCGCCGAACCATTGATGGCGCTTGCGCGCGCGCTGCACACGAAGGCCACCGCATCGGCGATCTCCCGCGGGTCGATCAGCCGCGCGATCAGCGAGGTCGACCGGTTCTCGCGCATGAAGCGGGCTTCGGCCTCCTCATAGGGCAGCGTGGGAAACAGGTCCTGCACGAAGGCACGGACGCCTTCGGTGCGGGTCGAGCCCGGCAGCACCGCGTTGACGGTGACGCCGGTGCCCTTGGTCAGCTCGGCCAGCGTGCGCGAGATGGCCAGTTCCATGGTCTTGGTCGCGCTGTAGTGCGGCAGCTCGGGCGCGGGCGATACACCGGACTCACTCGAGATGAAGACGATCCGGCCCTTCTTGCGCTCCAGCATCCCGCGGATATAGTGGCGCGAGAGCCGCACGCCACTCAGGATGTTGATCTCGAAGAGGCGCAGCCAGGCCTCGTCGGTCACGTCGCAGAAGGACATCGCCTCGTAGATGCCGAGGTTGTTGACGAGGATGTCGACCTCGGCCACCTGCGCGATCGTGGCCTCGCAGCCCGCCGCCGTGCCGTTGTCGGCCACCAGCGCTTCGAGCCTCGCGCCGGGCACGCCGGACGCGATGGCGTCCATGGCGGTCTGCACGACGGCCTTTGTTCGGCCATTGACGATCACGTGCGCGCCCTCGCGGGCCAGCACGCGGGCGATCTCGCGCCCGATGCCGCCGCTGGATGCGGTAACCAGCGCGCGCTGGCCCTCGAGTTGCAGATCCATCTTCTTGTCTCCGGGTGGTTGGCGAGGAGCCGGCGGCTCAGCCGAGGTTCGGCGAACGCTTCCAGTCGCGCAGCGCGTAGACCGTGCCCGGGCGCTTCTGCTCGGGGTTGGGGTTCTCGATGCGGCGGCGCAGGCTGTGGATCGGCGTCGCCTTGGCGTCGGTGCGCACCTCGATCACCGAAGGACCGGGATGGCCGAAAGCCTCGTCGAGCGCGGCTTCGATCTGGTCCGGGCGGTCGACGACGATGCCCTTCAGTCCGAGGCCCGCGGCGGCGGCGGCGTAGTTCGGCTTGGCATGCTCGGACTGCAGGTCGACCGACAGGCGCGTGTTGTTGTAGAAGATCTGCTCCCACATCCGCAGCCATCCGAGCTCGCCGTTGTTGAAGACGATGTTGACGACCGGCATGTTGTAGCAGGCCTGCGTGGCCAATTCGCCGATCGAGAACGAGAAGCCGCCGTCGCCCGCCACGGTGATCACGCGCTGGCCGGGCTTGACCATGCTCGCGCCGAGCGAAGCGGGCACCGCATAGCCGAGGCTGCCCTGCCCGCGGGCATAGAGGAAGCGGCGCGCGGCCTTGCGCGCCGGCAGGTACTGGCCGATCCAGCCCGACGCGAAGCTGGCATCGCTGATGACCACGTCGTCGGCGTCGAGCCGCGCGGCCAGCGACTTGAGCACGCGACCCGGATGGATCGGCACGGCTTCGGAGGCATGGTCGCCCGCGATGACGGCCGCCTGTTCGGCCTTGACCTCGCTCACGCGGCTGTCCCAGGCGTCGACCCGGTTTGCCTTCAGCATCGGATTCAGCTCGTCGAGCACTTCGCGGATGTCGCCGAACAGCGCCACCGTCGGACGGAAGGTGCGGCCATGTTCCTGCGGGTCGTCGTCGATCGTGATGGTGGCCTGTTGCGGCGTCGGCAACGTCCAGTTGCTGGCGGTGTTCTGGCTCGCCTTGCAGCCGCACCAGATGATCAGGTCGGCCTCGGGCGCGAGGGCCAGCGCGGCCTTCGACCCCATCGGGTTGAGCACGCCCACCGAGCGCTCCGACACTTCGGAGATCACGCCCTTGCCCGACAGCGAGGTCGCGACATAGGCGGCGCTGCGGTCGGCCAGCGTCTGCAGCTGGGCGTAGGCGCCCGACATGTGAACGCCGCCGCCGGCGACGATCAGCGGTCGGCGCGCCTTGGCGATCAGTGCGGCTGCGTCCGACAGATGCTGCTTCAGGGCGCGGGCCCGGTGGGCCGGGGCGCGGACGTAGCGGTCGTCGGCGGCTGCGGGCGCGGTTGACGGGTCCCATTCGGCGTCCATCACGTCGTGCGGCACGATGATGGCCACCGGGCCCGGGCGCGGCGAGGTCGCGACCCGGAAGGCGGTGCGGATGATCTCCTGGAAGGAGCTCGCGGTCGGCACCATGAAGGTTTCCTTGGTGATCGACTTGAGGAAGCTCAACTGGTCGAAGCCCTGAGAGGCCACGCCCTTGGTCTTCAGCGGCAGCCAGTCGCGCGGCAACTCGCCGACGATCGCGATCAGCGGGATCGAGGCATTCAGCGCCTCGACCAGGCCGTCGGTCAGCTTGGTGGCGCCGGGGCCGACGGTGACGTCGCAGACGCCGGGCTTGCCGGTCAGGCGCGCATAGGCGTCGGCCGCATAGACGCCGTTGCGCTCGTCGCGCACCAGTACGTGCTTGATCCGGTCCTGGCGCTGGGCGATGCCCTCATAGAGGCCAGAGGTTTGTCCACCGGGCATGCCGAAGACCACCTCGACGCCGTACTCGATCAACATTTCAGTCAGCATGTCTCCGCAATGGGCCATGTTCTTTCTCCTAGGGGTATGTTCAAAAAAAAAGTGAAGGGAGGCGCGGGTTCAGACCAGGTACTTCCAGTCCTTCCTGGCTTTCTCGTAGGGCTTGGGCCATGCGATCTCGGCGCCCAGCACGCGCGCCGCATGCAGCGGGTAGTAGGGGTCGCGCAAGAACTGGCGGCCGACCGCCACGACGTCGGCGCGGCCGTTCTTGAGCACTTCCTCGGCGAGCAGGGGGTGGTCGAGCATGCCAACCGCGGCGCTCGGCACGCCGGCCTCGCGACGGATCGCCTCGGCGAACGGCACCTGGTAGCCCGGGAAGGCATCGAAGCGGATGCCGCTGGTCGGCGCCATCGCGCCTGAACTCGCGATGACGAGGTCGACGTACTCGCGCAGGGCGGCCACGCGGGCCAGCACCTCGGCCTGCTGCGCACCGCCCTCGTCGCGCTCGATGGTCGAGACCTTCATGAAGATCGGCTTGTGGCGCGGCCAGGTGTCGCGCAGCGCCTGCAGCACTTCTCGCAGGAAGCGCAGCCTGTCGCTGCCGTAGACATCGTCGCGCTGGTTGCTCAGCGGCGAGGTGAACTGGTTGATCAGGTAGCCGTGCGCCGCATGAAGCTCGATGTAGTCGAAGCCGGCTTCATTGGCCCGCCGGGCTGCCTGTGCATAGCAGTCGACGAGCTCGCGGACCTCGCCCTGCGTCAGCTCGCGGGGCACCGGCCACTTGTCGGCGAAGGCGAGCGGCGACGGCCCGACCAGCCCCTGCTGGAAGAACTCGCCCTTGCGTCCCGCATGGCCGAGCTGCACGCCGACCTTGGCGCCGTGTTGCTGGCAGCTGCGCGCGACGCCGCGCAGGCCGGGGACGTGTTCGTCCTTCCAGATGCCCAGGCAGCCGGGGGTGATACGGCCCAGCGGATGGACCGCCGTCATTTCGAGAGAGATGAGCCCGGCCTGGCCGACCGCGCGGCTCGCATAGTGGGTCAGGTGCCAGTCGTTCGCAAAGCCGTCGTCGGCGATGTACTGGCACATCGCGGACATCATGAGCCGGTTGCGGGCCTGCACGTCGCGGAATTCGATCGGAGTGAACAGCATGTCGATGCTCCTCAGCGGACGTAGCCGCCGACCACGCCGCCGTCGACGGTCAGGGCGGCGCCATTGATCACGGCGCTGTCGTCGCAGCACAGGAACAGCACTGCCTTGGCGACCTCCTCGGGCGTGATGCTGACCTTGAGCGCGTTGCGCTGGCGGTAGAAGTCCTCGAGCTGATCGGGCTCCACGCCGTGGCGCTTCGCGGCATTGATGCGCTGCTCGGGCGTGAAGATGCCGGTGCCGCGGATCACCCCGTCGGGCAACACCATGTTGACGCGGATGCCGAAGGGGCCGCCCTCCTCCGCGAGGCAGCGGCCGAGGTGCAGCTGGGCCGCCTTGGCCGCGCTGTAGGCTGCGGCCTTGGGCGTGGCGGCCACTGCAGACTTGCTGGTCACGAAGACCAGTTGGCCACCGGCGCCGCGCCGCTTCCATTCGCGAAAGGCCTGCTGGCTGACCAGGAAGGAGCCACCGGCGTGGGTTTCGAGCATCAGCCGCCACTGCTCGACGCTGGTGTCCTCGATGGCCGCACCGAAGTGCGAACCGGCATTGCTCACCACGATGTCGAAGCCGCCGAAGCGCTGGCGCACCCCCTCGAAGGCGGCGCTCACGCTGTCCGGGATGCTGACATCGGCCTGCACCGCAAGCGAACGATCGGCGCCGCCGATGGCATGAAGCAGCGTGATCGTTTCGGCCAGGCGCTGCGCACCGCGCGCCAGGATCGCGACCGAGGCACCTTCCTGCGCCAGGCGCAGCGCGGTGGCGCGGCCGATGCCGTAGGAGCCCCCGGTGACCACGGCCACGCGGCCGGCGAGCTTTCCTTCAGACATGGGCGTCTCCTGTTGTCGGGTTCATCGGTGGGAGAATCTTAGGCATCGAATTACTTTCCGTCAAATATTTTATAGAAGGAATTTACTTCTATTTTCAAGGCGAGCGAAGGCTTCGGCCGCTGTGCAGAAGTCAAATCAGTGCGCGGCGGTGCCGCCCGCGCGGGCCAGCTTGTCGAACACGCTCTGGTTGCTCGCGAGCATGTCGAGGTAGGCCTCGGCCATGTCGTCGTAGAGGGGCTTCAGCGCCGCATTGGGCTCGATCGGATCGCCCTTGGTGCGGTTCATCCGCTGCGACGCGGCGGCCAGGTCGCTGAAAAGACCCACGGCCTTGCCCGCCACGAGCGCGGCACCCAGCGTGCCGAATTCCTCGCGGTCGAGCGTGCGGTATGGCAGGCCCAGGATGTCGGCCTTGACCTGCTTGAACACCTGGCTGCGCGCCCCGCCGCCGATGCCGATCACATGGCTCGCATGGAAGCCCGGCACCAGCGCCTCGACGCTCTTGAGGTAGGCCCGGTACTCATAGCCGATGCCCTCGAGGATGGCCCGGTAGAGGTGCTTGCGCTTGTGGGCCCAGTTCAGGCCGACGAAGGCGCCCCGCATGGTCGTGTTGTTGGGGCACACGCGCCCACCCAGGTGCGGCAGGAACAGCAGCCGGTCGGCGCCCGGCGGCGCCTTCTCGGCCATCCGACCCAGGCGCTGGTAGACACTCTCGTCGTCGAGTTCGCAGATCGCCTTCTCGAGTTGCGAGAACTCGTCGCGGAACCAGCGCAGGTTGAGTCCTCCGCCGTTGACATAGGCCATCGCGAAGTACAGCCCGGGAATCACATGCGGGCACGAGAACAGCATGCCGTCGCCCTCGTCCGCCACGTAGCGGTCGACCACGATCGACAGGCAGGCGGCGGTGCCCGCGACGTCGAACACCATGCCGGGCTGCACGATGCCGGCGCCCAGCACGTTGGCCGTGGCGTCGCCGCAGCCGGCCGCGATGGGGGTGCCTTCGCGCAGGCCGGTGAGCGCGGCGGCGCGGCTGTCGACGCGGCCGACGATGTCGGTCGGGTCGACGATCCGCGGCAGCTTGCTGTCGTCGAGGCCGAACTCGCTCAGCAGGTCCTTGTTCCAGCGGCTGCGCGCGGTGTCGGCGAAGTTGCTGAACGGCAGGTAGGTGCGGTCGATGAAGGCATCGCCGCCGCGCAGCCCCGCCATGCGGCCGGCCACGTAGGCCGACGGCACGACGAACTTGCTGATGCGGCGATAGATGTCGGGATGCTCGTTTTTCCAGTAGAGCATCTTGGCGCCGTGCGAGAACGACGGCGGACCGCCGGCCGAACGGATGATCTCGCCGCGGCAGCGCTTGAGCTGCTCGATGTACGGCGCGCAGCGGGTGTCGAGCCAGGAGTCGTACACCGTGGGTGCGTCGCCCTCGGCATCGACCGTGCCGACACCGGCCATCTGGCCGTCGCAGGCGATGCCCGCGATGTCGCCCGGGTTCACACCCGAACGCGTGATGCACGCCTTGATGGTGTTCACCGCCGCACCGTAGATGTCGTCGGGCTGCTGCTCCACGGCGCCGGGCGCCGGGTAGAGCAGCCTCGACTCCTCGAAGGCGTCCGCGAACAGCCTGCCGCCCTCGTCGTAGAGCGCGGTCTTGGTGCCCATGGTGCCGATATCGACACCGATCAGATAAGCCATGTCTTCGTCTCCGTCTTCTTTGCCGTCTCGTCTCAAGCCGCCAGGCCCTGCCGGCGCCGGCGCAGCGCCGTCAGTCCATCGAGCACCACCACCAGCGTCAGGATGGCCCCCAGCGCCACGCCCTGCCATTGCGGCGCGACCTCGACCACGTTGAATCCATTCTTCAACAACGCCATGAAAAGTGCACCCAGTGCCGCGCAGAGCACCGAGCCGCGCCCGCCCGCCAGCACCGCCCCGCCGATCAGGCAGGCGATGATCACCTCCATCTCCGCGCCGATGCCGAGGTAGCGGTTGGCCATGCCGACGCGCGCCGTAGCCATCAGGCCGGCCAGCGCCGCCAGTCCGCCGGTCAGCACGAACACGGCGAAGGTCGCGCCGCGCACCGGCAGGCCGAGCAGCCGCGCCGAGGCCGGATTGCCGCCGATCAGATAGAGCTGCCGCAGGCGCGGCCAGCGCGCCAGCCCCCAGTCGGCGGCCAGCACCAGCACCAGTCCGACCCAGACCACCGCGTAGAGGCCGAGCCACTTGGCGTTGCCGAGCGCCACGAACTCGGCCGGCATCGAGGTGAACCCCGCCACGCCGAGGCCGCGCACCAGCCACTCGATCACGCCACGCACGATGGCCAGCATCGCAAGCGTCGCGATCAGCGGATTGATGCCCAGCACCGCGACGAGGAAGCCGTTGAGCGCGCCGACCAGCAGCCCGCAGCCCAGCGCCAGCAGGCAGGCCGCGAACACGCCGAGCCCGGCGTTCATCGCGATCGCCGCGACGATGCCGGCCAGCCCCATCACCGCGCCGATCGACAGGTCGAAATTGCCGACGACGAAGAGCAGCGTCATCCCCACCACCAGGATCAGCAGCGGCCCGACGATGGTCTGCAGCGAATCGAGGTTGTTGATGTCGCCGAAGGCGTCGCTGCCGAGCAGCAGCGCGGCCAGCGCCAGCACCACGAGGCCGGCCGGGATGCGCAGCGAACCGAGAATGAAGTTGACCATGTTCGTCTCCCTCCGCTTCAGCGGCGACGGATTTCAAGTCGGCGATCGAGCGCCACGGCGACGATCAGCAGCACGCCGATCACCAGCGACTGCAGCGCGGGCTCGACGTCGAAGGCCACCATGCCGTTGACCACCACCGCCAGGAAGGCCAGTCCGAGAAAGGCGCCACCCAGCGTGCCCTTGCCGCCCGACAGGCTGGCGCCGCCCAGCACGGCGGCCGTGACCAGCGTGAACTCGAGCCCGTCGCCAAGCTGGGCGTCGGCATGCGTGACGCGCGAGGCCGCGACAAGCCCGGCCGCCCCGGCGCCCAAGGCGCTGCAGGCGAAGGCCGCGATCTTGATGCGGTCGACGCGAATGCCGTAGAGCACCGCGGTCGCCGCGCTCTCCCCTGCCAGGTAGAGCCGGCGGAACATGGCGGTGCGGCGCTCGAGCAGCGTGAAGACCACCAGCATCGCCAGGGCGACGATGACGATCACGTGCACGCCGCCCACCTGCATGCGCGCCAACTGGCGGAACTCCGACGGGAAGGTCTGCCCCACGAGCACGGTGTTGAGCACGCCGCTGAGCCCGCGGATCAGCACCATGGTGCCGATGGTCAGCATCAGGGAGTTGAGCCTGAGCCGCACCGCCAGCCATCCGTTGACGAGGCCGAACAGCAGTGCGCAGGCGAGAGACAGCCCCGCGGCGGCAAGAAAGGGAAGATCCATCTGCATCAGGAAGCCCGCGAAGGCACCCGCGAAGCCGTAGACCGCGCCGGCCGACAGGTCGATCTCGCCGGTGGCCATCACATACACGAAGCCGCTGATCGCCAACGTCTGCAGCGACAGGTCAAGCAGGATCGCATAGAGGTTCCCGGCCTGCGCGAAGCGCGGATGCGAAAGGCCGAGCAGCAGCGTCGCGGCCACCACCATCAAGGCGATCGGCAGCACCTGCCGGTCGACCGGCGACAGGGCCAGGCGGCGCGGTGTGACCGGCGCCCGCGGCGTTTCGAGGACCAGCGGTTTCATGCGGCGACTCCCGGCTCGTGCGCCACCGGCGCGTGGCCGGCGGCAAGGGTCATGATGTGCTCGGCGTCCATCTGTGCGAGCGTGCACTCGCCGACGATGCGGCGCGACCGCATGACGACGATGCGGTCGCACAGCGCCAGCAGTTCGGGAAGCTCGGACGACATCACGAGCAGGCTCTTGCCGTCCCGGGCGAGACTGCGCAGATGACGATGGATGTCGGCTTTGGCCGCAACGTCCACGCCGCGCGTGGGCTCATTGATCAGCACCACCTGCGGGTCGTCGGCCAGGGCCGCGGCCAGCATCACCTTCTGCTGGTTGCCGCCGCTCAGCGCGGACGGCGGGGCCTCGACGCTCGATGCCTTGATCGAGAATCGCTGCATGTAGCTGCGCGCGAAGTCGGCCGCCTGCTGGCAGCGCAGCCAGCCCGCGAAGCCGCTGAAGCCCGACAGCACCGGCGCCGATATGTTGGCCGCGATGCTGCTGCGCATGAAGAGGCCGGCCTCCTTGCGATTGGTGTTGACGAAGCCGACCCCATGGCTGCGAAGCGCGTGCGGCAGCAAACGCGGAATGTCCTTTCCCCGGACCTGCAGCCTGCCTGTCGCCACATGCAGTCCGAACAGCGCGGGGGCCACCTCGCTGCTGCCAGAGCCCTCCAGCCCGAAAAGACCCACCACCTCGCCGGCACGCAGCGCCAGGTCCACGTCGTCGAGCCGGCCCGGCACCCGCAGGCCGCGCACTTCGAGCATCACTTCGCTGCCGGCCGGCATGCGTGCGCGCACGGCGGCGTCCTGCACCAGCTCGCGCCCGGCCATGCGGTTGACCAGCTCGGACTCGGTGGCGCTGCGGCAGTCGAAAGTCTCGATGTAGCGGCCATCGCGCAGCACACTCACCTCGTCGCAGGAACCGAGGATCTCGGGGATGCGGTGGCTGATGAACAGGATGGTCTCGCCGCCGTCGGCCAGCTTGCGCAGGATGCCCATCAGGCGATCGGCCTCTGCGGTGGAAAGGCCCGAGGTCGGCTCGTCGAGGATCAGCAGCTTGCGCGGCTGGTTGAGGGCCCGAAGGATCTCGATCAGCTGCTTCTGGCCCAGCGTGAGCCCGGCCATCGGCGTGTCGGGATGGAGGTCGAAGCCGAAGCTCGCGAGCGCGCGACGCGCCTCGGCGCGCAGGCGTGCGGCATCGATCATTCCACCGCGCAGGAAGCGGCGCGTGTCGGGGAAGATGTTCTCGGCCACCGAAAGGTTGTCGAACACCGCGAGCTCCTGGTGCACCATGATCACGCCGAGGCGACGCGTGTAGGCGGGCTCGTAGCGCTCGTAGGCCTGCCCGTCGAGCACGATGCGGCCGCCATCGGGCATCACCTCGCCCTTGATGACCTTCATCAGCGTGCTCTTGCCGGCGCCGTTCTCGCCGAGCACGGCGTGGATGGTGCCGCGGCGCACGCTGAAGGACACGTCCTGAAGCGCGCGCACGGCCCCGTAGGACTTGGACACGTTCTCGATCCTGAGGCTGCAATCGTTCATGGCGGCGCTCAGCTGCGGTACTGCGGAATCTTCTGGTGATTGAACAGGTCGACCGTGTCGCGCGTGATCAACTCGGTGCCCATCAGCACCTGCTGCGGCGCGGGCACGGTGCCCGCCGCCTTGTTGTCGGCCGCGATCGGCACGCCGGCCAGGCCATTGGGGCTGTTCCAGGATTCGAGCATCTGCACCGCGCTGAAGCACTGCAGGGCTGTCTTGTTGATGACCGAGCCCTTGATGAGCCCCTTCTTGATGAACTCCAGCACCGGCGCTTCGCGGTCGTGCACGACCACGGTGATCTTGCCCAGGTCGACGCCCATTTCCTCTGCCGCCAGCGCGATGCCGCTGCCCGAACTCGAGTCGAGGCCGACCACGGCATCGAGCCCCTTATAGGTGTTGAACATCGCCTTCGAAGACGCGATGGCCGCTTCGGTGCTGGCCTTGTCGTCCACGCGGCCGGCGAGCTCCCATTCGCTGTTGGCCTTCAGGTACTCGGTCAGGCCCTTGAACTTGGCATCGGTGTTCGATGCGCCCCAGTTGCCGCTGGCGACGTACTTGCCTTTCTTGCCGGCGAACTTGATCAGCGCCTTGGCGGTGTCGGCGCCGCAGGCGTAGTTGTCCATGCCGATGAAGCTCAGCGCGCCACTGTCGGGCACGGTGGCCTCGATGACCACCACCGGGATGCCCTGCGACATCGCGCGGCGGATGGCCGGCACCGCACCGGGCTCCCACAGGCTCGTGATGATGCCCGCGGGCTTCTTCGCGATCGCCTGCTCCACGGCCGAAGCATGGCCGACCGGATCCCAGCCCTGCGGGCCGACCGTGCGGATGTCGGCGCCGAAGGCCTTCGCCGCGTAGCGCATGCCCAGGTGGCAGTCGAGCAGGTACGGGTGGCCGAGCAGCTGCGACGCATAGTAGTAGGTGCGGCCCTTGCCGGCCGGCGCGGTCTGGGCGTGAAGCGGCGAGGCGCCGGCCATCAAGGCGGCGCCGGCGCCCAGCATGGAAGCACCGAAGGCACGGCGCCGTGGAGTGAAGCGAGTGGATGTCATGGTCTGTCTCCGGTTGGAAGGTTGCTCGGAATGCGTCTGGACGCGGGCTATCGCAGGTAGGCGGCCGCGAGCCCGCCATCGACGGAAAGGGAGGCGCCGTTAATGCTCCGGCTGCGTTCGTCATCGCACAGGAAGAGCACTGCGCGCGCCACGTCTTCGGGCCCGATCGAGACCTTCAGCGCATTGCGCTGCGCGTAGTAGGCCTCGAGCGCCTCCGGTGCCACGCCATGGCGCCGCGCGTTGGCGGCGCGCTGGGCCGCATCGAAGATGCCGGTGCCGCGGATCACGCCATCGGGCAGGACGCTGTTGACACGGATGCCGTGCGGCCCGCCCTCTTCCGCCAGGCAGCGCGCCAGATGCAACTGCGCGGCCTTGGCGCAGGCATAGGCCGCCGCACCGGGGCTGGCCGCGACGGCCGCCTTGCTTGTCACGAAGACCAGGCAGCCGCCGCTGGCGCGGCGCTTCCAGCGCGCGAAGGCGGCACGGCTGAACAGAAAGGCGCCGCCCAGATGGGTGTCGAACACGGCGCGCCAAGTGTCGGGCGTCACGTCCTCGATGGCGCCGGCATGGTGGAAGCCGGCATTGCTCACCACGATGTCGATCCCGCCGAAGACCTGCTCGGCCTCATCCATGAATCGCTCGACGTCCGCCGGCCGGCCAACGTCACCGCTCGACACGTGCCAGGGCGTGGAGGGATGGCCCTGCACCTGCGGCCGGCACGCGTCGCGCAGCTGGTCGTCACCGCGCGCCAGGATCGCGATGCGTGCGCCCTGCGACGACAGCAGACGCGCGATGGCCAGTCCGATGCCCGAGCTGCCGCCCGTCACGACGGCCGTGCGGCCGGCGAGCGCCAGGCCGTGCGACGAGCGGAAGCTCGCCGTCGCGGAAGCCTGGGGGTCGGATAGGTTTTGCATGTCTCGAATCGCTTGTCGTGGAATTTAATACCGCAACTTTTCTATTGCAAGGAAATTCCTTCGATGGTTTTCCCCCAAGGGAAAACCCGTAGAGTGTTCCTACGATCGAACTGAGAGCGAGAGTGACTCCCACGGCCCGCTACGATGGAGGAAAATTCCTTCCATTCCCCCAAAGGAGTCCAGAAAATGACCACTCAGCTTGACCGGACCGGCGTGCTGAACACGATCCGGCAGGCACAGGGCCAGTTGAACCCTGCGCTCAAGCGCATTGCGAACTACGTGCTCAAGCACCCCGATATCGTCAAGACGCAGTCGATCAAGGACCTGGCGGAGGTCTGCGAGGTGTCGGAGTCGACGATCACGCGCTTCGTGCAGGCGCTCGAGGTGCCGAGCTATCAGCAGCTCAAGATCGGCATCGCCGAAGCCCTGTCGACCCATGGACAGGCCGCGCCGGCCCCTCACGAGGCCTTTGTCTACGACGACATCTCGGCCCTGGACACCAACGCACAGATCGTCAAGAAGATCCTGTTCCGCAACATCAGTGCGCTCGAGGACACGGCGCAGCGGCTCGACCTGCGGCTGCTCGACAAGGTGGCGACCGCGATCGACAAGGCCGACTCGCTGGCGTTCTTCGCGATGGGTTCTTCCACGCTGGCGGCCGAGAACGCCGTGATGCGCTTCATGCGCGTCGGCAAGCGCTGCATCTTCTACAAGGACCAGGGCGTGCAGCAGATTTCCGCGTCGACGCTGGGCAAGAGCTCGGTCGCGTTCGCCATCAGCAACTCAGGCCGCACGATACCGGTCGTCGAAGCGCTGCGCGTCGCGCAGAAGCGTGGCGCGACGACGGTCGCCATCACCTCCTACCCCGACTCGCCGCTGGCGCAAAGCGCGCACCTGACCCTGCTGACCAACACCACCGATGCCGCGGTCGGATCGGCGCCGTATCACGAGGCGATGCTGTCGAAGATGGCCCAGCTGCTGGTGACCGACGTGGTCTATTCGCGCTACGCGGTCAAGCACGTCGACAAGTCGATTGCCGCCATCAAGGACACGAACACGGTCACGGAAGGCAGCCGCTATCGCTAGAGCCAGGAGATAGGGCCAGGACTTCGTCGGGCGCCGGCGCCGGCGCAGCCGCCCACGCCGCCACGTCCGGAGACTGCGCGACGCAGGCCAGTCGCCGCAGCTTCTGTAATTCGGAATCCTGAAACTGCGAGGACTGCATGCATCCGAAGGCCTTGGCTTCCTCGGCAAACCGGTCGGCCGCATCCGGCAGCGCATCACGACCTTCGAGGCGAAATGAAACTGGCGCGAGCGGCCCGAACAACAGGGCACGCGTCAGCTGAGGCCAGCGCTTCGGATCGGGCTCCACGCCCGCGGCGCGCGCAAACAGCAAGGCCATCAGGTTCATCTTGGTTTTCTGTGGCTCGCCAAGCGCGCGGCACCTGGCAACGCCCCTCTGCATCTCTTCGAGTGCTGGCGATGCGATGGCGCCGCTCCACACATAGGCCATCCACCGGGCCTGCAACTCGATCGGCGGAAACATCGGACCCGACTGATCCCAGATACCCACGAACGCAAGCCCAGGCAGCTGCGGATGGAAAGTGTGCTGAAAGAGTTCGAGCCGCTGCGCATCGAGGTTCAGCGTACGTCGGATCGGCTCGCCGAGGAAGGGCATCTTCAGCTCGAAACCGGTGCCGAAAAGAATGCCGTCGAAGGCCTCCGCGCGCCCGTCGCCGAAACCGACCCGCGTACCTTCGATCCTGTCGAACCACGGCCGCACCTCGATGCGGCCCTCGGCAACCAGCGGAAGAAAATGCTGGCTCAATGTCAGGCCCGCATCGAGGATGCTGTCGCCGGGCTTTGGCGCGCCGAACTGCTCCGGACTGCCGCCCCAGGCCAGCACCATCTCCTTCAGCATCGCGCCGAATTCGCCGCGCGGCAGCGACTCCTCCGCCAAGGCCTGGAAGCGCGTGAACACGCGATGGTCCGAGGGCACACCGGCCGCGAGCTTCGGCAACACATAGCGCTGCCTGCGATGGCACACGACCACCCTGGCCGCGCCGAGCATGCACAGATCGCTGGCAATCTCGAGCGCACTGATCGCGCAGCCCGCGACGAGCACGCGCTTGCCGCGATACCGCTCGGGATGCTTGTAGGCGCTGGTATGCGCCACGCCCTCGTTGCCGGAGAACGACGTCAGCCCCGGCACCTCGGGAATCCGCGGATGCTGGAAGCGGCCACAGGCGACCACGACTTTCTCGAAGATCTCTTCGTCATGCGCGCCATGGCGCACGGCCCATCCCCCGGGCACCTGCGCAATTTCGCGCACTTTGGTGCGCAGACGTGTCCGCTCGGACAGGCCGAATCGGTCCGCATAGCGCCGCAGGTAGTCGCCGATCTCGCGATTGGACGGGTAGACCGCGAGGCCCGGCGCATGCGGCAGGTCGCTGAACTGTGTGAGCACCCGGCTGGTGTTGGTGCGCATCGAGGGCCATACGCCGCTGCAGATCGCGTCGCCGCTCCACTGGCCGCCCGGCAACGGCGCCTGTTCAAACAGCACGGGCTCGAAGCCTTCGGATTGCAGGTAGCGCGCAGCGATCAAGCCGCCCGGCCCGGCCCCGATGATGGCAACTCTCGGCATCGTTGGCACCTCCCTCCACGTCGGGCCGGCACGCGTGCCGGGAGCATCTCATATCCGGTTGAGCAACTCCGCCTTCTTGTTGGCGAACTCGTCGTCGCTGATGATGCCCTTGGAGCGCAGGTCGGCGAGCCTCTCGATGGTGGCGAACACATCCTGCTGGTTGCCCGAGGCGGCGCTGCTGTAGCCATTGCCGTTGTTGACGCTGGCGGGCGGGTTGAACGGCTCATTGAACGCCGGCGCAGGCGGCGCCACATAGGGAGCGACGCCATCGACCGAGATCACGGGCAGACTGGCCACGTCGATCAGGCCGTACTGGCTGTTGAAGCTCAGGCTGCCGCCGTACGACTGTTGCTGCCCGAAGCCGCCGATCTGGTGGTCCAGCGTGTCGTACACCGTGACGCGTCCATTGACCTCGATGGCCAGGCGCCGCGCCTGCGCAAAGTAGGCATAGCGCACGCCGTTCTGCGCGCCCGTGCTGTTCGGAAAGCGCAGGTCGGAAGGCCACCAGTCGTTCGTCGTGCCGGGCACGAAGAGGCTCGCCTGGCCGAAGCCGCTGCCTTGCTGCTGTCCGCCACCGCCATAGCTGGTCTGTGCTTGCCCGTTGTTGTAGCCGCCCCCCTGGCTTTGCGACTGGAAGCTGCCGCTGCGCACCAGGTCCGGCTGGCTGGCGACGAGGTTCGACAGGTCGTTGCACAGGTTGTCGACGCGGCCCTTGAGGTAGTTGTTGAACATGTCCGACAGCATGATCATGCCGCCGCGCATCCACTGGCCGGAGCCGGAGAATTCGGGATGGTTGAACTGCGCCTGGCTGCCGTTTCCATTGATCACCGAGTCCAGCATGCTCAGTGTCGCTTCCACGCTGAAGCCGTTGCGCTGCGCGATGTCGTTGATGACCTGCTGGCCGGCGGGGGAGAGTTGTCGCATGGAAGGTGTCTTGTGGTGGGTTGGGGGCGCGATTGTGAGGCTTCGACAAGACACTGTAGTGGCACGGGCTTTCAGGACGCCGCATACCTGATGTGCGCCGGAGCCTGCCGTGTCGGCTCGGGACGCCTTTCGCCGATCAGCCAGTCAGCGTGACGATCTGATTCAAGGTTCCGCACGCCTCCTCGAGCACGTCCGGCGGCACCCGTTTCCAGGGATGCGCCTTGCCGGCCCGAGCACGCCAGTCAAAGGACTTGGGTTGATGCGCGAGCACGTAGCTGACCACGCCCTTGGCGGCCGTGAAACGAACCGCAAAAGGATTCGTGTCGTTGTAAGCGGCAGTGGTCATCGGCAACCCGACGACCAGACTGGTGCGGTCATTGAACAACTTGGGAGATAGCACCAGCATCGGATGCATGTCCCTCATCTCCCTGCCAGCCTGCGGATTGAAATCGATCCAGATGATGTCGCCGCGTTCCGGCGCCCACCGGCTCCTGCCGGCCGCCATCAGAAGACTTCGGCGCCGACCCGTCCGCCGGCCATGGCTTCGCCGCCATGGCGCTGCGGATCGAAGGCCTCGAGCTTTTGCGCCAGGCTCAGGGTTGGCTTGCCGGTGACGCGCAAGAAGATTCCACCTTCCACAACTTCAACGCTGATGGGCACGCCGCGGGCCAGACGCGCCGCACGCGCCACCGGCGCCGTCAGGCGTACTGCGAGGCCATTGCCCCAGGTCTGGACGGTCTGTTCGATTCGGAGGGAGGGATTGGCCATGGCGTGCACACCTTCGGATGTTGAAACAAGTCTATACGTCGATATGCTGCGCGTGTCAACGTGTCGATACGTCAACCGAAGCCCTCGCTCCAAGCCAGTTCGACCTACTTTTTGAGGTGTCGAAGGACAGCCCAGCGCTGCCATACGCGGCCGGATCGCTGGCCGTGCCCTGACGTGACCGCTCTTTTGATTTCCCGCTTCTGACAGCGGAGGGTCTGTCGCCCTAAGAACGCTTCGCTCTTGTCTTCGCGGCCTTCGGCGCCGCGTCGAGCAGCGCGGCGGCGGCCTGCTTCGCGGCTTGCGCCGGTGCCGGGTTGCGTTCCATCTGGCCCATCACGGAAGCGCCGTCGTAGAGCATGGCAAGTTGCGTCGCGAGGGACTGCGCGTCGGCCACGCCAGCCTCGCTCGCCAGGCGCGCGAAGAGCTCGCGCATCCAGCCGCGCGCAGTGTCACACACGCCACGCACCGCGCCCGAGGGTGTCGACTCCGCACCGGCGCGGGCGAATGCACAGCCCCGAAACCCGGGTTTCCCCATCGCCACCGCCATCGCATCGAAGACGCCGAGCAGTTGCTCGCGCGGCGTCGCGAGCGGCGCGATCCAGGCCTCGATGCGCGCGCGGTTGGCCGCGTGGCGCGCCTCCAGGTAGGCGCTGACAAGCGCTTCCTTGCTGCCGAAGGTGTCGTAGAGGGATGCCTTGGCGACGCCCGCCCGTTCGATCACGCGATCGATGCCGACGGTATGGATGCCGTTCTCGTAGAAGAGCTCGTTCGCGGCTTCCAACAGGCGCTCGCGCGCAGATCGGCGCTCCGGAGCGGCCGCGGCGGGTTCAAGTTTCTTGCGCATGGATTGACATTACCAGACAGATCTGTACACTGCAACCAGACAGACTTGTCTACCAATCAGATCCATGCTCCCAAAACCCCTCGAGGAAATCGCCATGAATGCTTCCCAGCCCGCAGGCGCTCGTCGCGCGCTCGTCACCAGCGCCACCTGGGCGGTCGACGGCGCCCGGACGGCCCTCTGAGAGCGAAGACATGAGCACCGTCCTCACCTCCCCTTCACCGTCCGCCGCCGCAATCCCGGCGCGCCGGCTGGTCTTCTCCCCACGCATCGCTTTCGGGCTCCAGGCGTCGATCACGCTCGCCTTCCTCGCCGGGTCGAGCGCGCCGACGCCGCTGTACGCGATGTATCGCGCGCACTGGGGCTTCTCGCCGACGCTGCTGACCGTGGTGTTTGCCGTCTATGCGCTGGCGGTGCTCGCGTCGCTGCTCGTGCTCGGACGGCTGTCGGACCACGTCGGGCGCCGGCCTGTGCTGATCGGCGCGACGATCGTGCAGGCTCTGACGATGGTCGTCTTCGCGACGGCGTCGGGTGTCGGGGACCTGCTCGTCGCCCGTACCCTGCAGGGGCTGTCGGCCGGGGCGGCGATCGCCGCCGTGGGCGCCGGCCTGCTCGACCTCGACAAGACGCGCGGCGCCGTCGCCAACTCGGTGGCGCCGATGCTCGGTACCGCGCTCGGAGGCGCCGTTGCCGGATTGTTCGTGCAGTTCCTGCCGGCGCCGACCCGGCTCGTCTACGAAGTGCTCGGCGCTGTCTTCATCGCACAGGCTGTCGCGCTGTGTTTCATCGCCGAGACGGCGCCGCCGCGGTCCGGCGCGCTGGCGTCGCTGCGACCACGGCTGGCACTTCCCCGGGCCGCTCGCAGCACCTTCCTGCGCGTCGCCCCGGCGGTGGTCGCAGCCTGGGCGCTCGCCGGGTTCTACGCCGCGCTGGGGCCGACGCTGGTCGCGCGCCTGCTCGATGGCGCCTCGATGCTGACCGGAGGACTTGCGCTCTTCGTGGTTGCCGGCAGCGGCGCGCTCTCCGTCCTGATGACACGGCACCGCGAGGCGCAAACGCTGATGCGCATCGGCGCGTCCGCCCTCCTGATCGGCGTGCTGGGCGTGCTGGCGGCGCTTTCACTTCGCTCGATCGCTGTCTTCCTGCTGGCGTCGGCGATCGCCGGCATCGGCTTCGGCACTGGCTTCCAGGGCGCGCTGCGCTCGCTCGTTGCCCGCATCGACGCCCACGAGCGCGCCGGCGCGCTCGCCGTGCTGTTCGTGCTTTCGTACCTGGCGATGGGAGCGCCAGCGGTGGCGGCCGGCTATCACCTCTCGCTGCACGGCGACATCGTCGGAACCACGCGCGCCTTCGCGGCAGCCGTGATCGCGCTCGCGCTGGCAGCCGGATTTGCCACCCTCGAGCGGCCGCGCGGCCGAGCCTGAAGCCAGCCTGGTCTTTGCACCCCACGCCAAGAGATCAATGCTTGACACCGGACTCTCGCTGCGCACGAATTGCCAATATGAAAACCGTCTCGACGTCGGCCAGATAACGATACAACGCGACATAGCCTCGGGCACCCTTGCCGATGCCAGTCCCCGTTTGCCGTGGCAGCGGTGCCTTGCAGACGCAGGCCCCAGGCCCCAGGCCCACGCTAGTTGGCCAGCCGCTCCACTGCAAGGTCCAGCAGCGCGCGCAGCCGCCGCAGTTGGCGCAGATCGCGGTGATAGCCGACCCAGACGTCACGACCGGGCGGCTGTGGGTCGCAGGGAACGCGTGCGATGCCCTTGACGCGATCCCCCAAGGGTACGGGCAGCACCGCCAAGCCGACACCCGAGGCGCACATGCGCGACTGCGCCTCGCGGCTGTTGCTGGTGAACGCAACATGCGCGTGGGGCAGCACCTTCTTCAACCAGCGTGCGTCCGGAAAGTCGCTGAAGGCCGAGTCGAGCGTGATCAACGGGGTGCCTCGCCCGTCTCCCAGCCTGGGTGTACGCATGCCCTTGGGACGATACAAGCCGTACTCGACATGCATCAGCCGGCGCTGGATGACGCCGGCCTCGTCGAAGGCGCGAATCCGGAAGACCAGGTCAGCTTCGCGCCGGGCGAGGTCGAACAGGCGCGCATCGGTGATCAACTCGATCGCGACGCCGGGATGGACCTTCGCGAATTCGGCGAACACCGGCGTCAGCATGTGCACGCCGAACCAGTCGGACGACGAGATCCGCAGTTGCCCTTCGAGTTGCTGCCCCTGGCCGGCGAGCGTGCGTTCCAGTGCGAGTGCCTCCTCTTCGATGCGCTCAGCGTGCAGCAGCACGGCGGCGCCTTCGTCGGTCAGCATGAATCCGTCCGGCCCGCGCTGGAACAGCGCATGCCCGACATCGCGCTCGAGCACCTTGAGGCGCCGGCCCATGGTGGGTTGGCTCTGCCCGATGGCACGTGCTGCACCGCCCAGTGACCGGGCCCGTGCGATGGCCAGGAACACCTTGATGTCACTCCAGTCCATGGAGACCTCATTCATTCTTGAATGGATTGAATTCACTCCTGTGAATTTACATGCAATTCTGAAGTCCCAACAATAGGCGCATCTCATCAAACGAAGCACCCTATGAACTCCAGCGACACCATGCGCGCCATCGTCCTCGAAGGCGCCAATCTGCCCTTCGTGCTGCGCGAGATTCCGCGACCCATCGCAGGCCCCGGCCAAGTGCTGGTGCGCATCGCGGCCAGCGGCGTGAATCCTCTCGATACCAAGATCCGTGCCGGCAAGGCGGCGCACGCGCGGCATCCACTGCCTGCCGTGCTGGGCATGGACATGGCCGGCGTCGCGGTGGCGATCGGGCCGGGCGTCGAGCGCTTTCGCCCTGGCGACGAGGTCTACGGGCTGACCGGCGGCGTGGGCGGGCTGCAGGGCTCGCTGGCCGAGTTCGCCGCTGTCGACGCCGATCTCCTGGCCCACAAGCCCTCGAACCTGTCGATGCGCGAGGCGGCTGCCCTGCCGCTGATCACGATCACCGCCTGGGAAGGCCTCGTCGACCGCGCGAAGACCCATGCCGGCCAGGCGGTGCTGATCCATGGCGGCGCGGGTGGTGTCGGCCATGTGGCGGTGCAGCTCGCGGTGGCCTTGGGGGCCGAGGTGTTCTCGACGGTCCGGCCCGAGCAGGTCGAGATCGTCAAGCGCTTTGGCGCCACGCCCATCGACCACACGACGACACCCGTCGACACGTATGTGGCTCAGCATACGGGCGGAGAAGGCTTCGACGTCATCTACGACACGGTCGGCGGCGCGGTGCTCGACGCTTCGTTCAACGCCGTTCGCCCCTACGTCGGTCATGTGGTGAGCGCCCTTGGCTGGGGCACGCACGCGCTGGCGCCGCTGTCGTTCCGCGCGGCCACCTACTCCGGCGTCTTCACACTGTTGCCCATGCTGACCGGCAGGAGCCGGGCGAACCACGGTCACATCCTCGCCGAAGCAACTCGGCTGGTCGAGGCCGGCAAGCTGATACCGCTGATGGACCCGCGCCGCTACACGCTGGACAACGCGCTCGAGGCCCACCAGGAGGTCGAAGCCGGGCGGGCGCGCGGCAAGCTCGTCGTCGAGGTGTAGCGCGGGCGACGCGAAGGGCGCGTGATGTTCACGGGAGCAGTTCGAACTTCAACTCCGCGAGCGGGGTGACCTTCTCGTCCCGGGTCAGCTTGTATTCCGTGTTCGGCCCGAGCCACTTCGCCCAGAGCTTGTCGATCTCGCCGGACTTGTCGAGCGCGTAGAGCGCGGCGTTGACCTTGGCCAGCAGGACCGGCTCGTCCTTCTTCATGCCGACGCCGATCGGCTGGAACACCATCGGCTCCTTGATCATCTTGAGCTCGACGCCGGAGGTCTTGGACTGGTTGACGAGCTTGGTGATGGTCATGGTGTTGGCCACCATGCCGACCGACTTGTTCTGTTGCACGGCCATGAAGGCGGAACCCGTGTCCTGGAACGTCACCGGCTCGGAACCATTCATCTTGATGGACAGCTCCGAGGTGGAGCCCTTCGTCGAGCTGAGGCGCTTGCCCTTGAAGTCGGCCTTGCTCATGCCGGGGTCCGAGGCCTTCACCGCGAGCATTTCCTTGGCGATGTAGTACGGGTCGCTGAACTGGATCTGCTCGCCGCGGCTCTTGGTGTAGGCCAGGTTGGCCACCGTAACGTCGACGCGCCCGAGCTTGACCTCCGGCACTCGGGCCTCCACCGACAGCGGCGTGACCTTGGCGGTGAGGCCGAGCTGCTTGGCGAGCGCATTGCAGAGGTCCACGTCGAAGCCCACCATCTCGCGGGTCTTCGGGTCGGGCGCGGCAAAGGGAGGCACGTCGGCGAAGGTGCCGCACTTCAGCTCCTTGCGCTGGCTGATCTCGTCCCATTGGTCCGCATGAGCCCACAGGCTCAACGTTGAAAGGCAACAGCCGAGGGCGGCCATACGCAAAGCAGTCTTCTTCGACATGGTGAACTCCAGGTGGATGGTTGAATGAATGAGGGGTGTGACTCAGTGGGCCCGCAGGTCCGACAGGAAGCGCTTCGCGCGTGGATGCTGCGGATTGCTGAAGAAGGCTTCGGGCTCGGCCTTCTCGAGGATCTGGCCGGCGTCCATGAACCAGACCCGATCGGCGACCTCGCGCGCGAAATTCATCTCGTGCGTGACGCACATCATGGTCATGCCCTCGTTGGCGAGACTGCGCATGACCGAGAGCACCTCGCCCACCATCTCGGGGTCGAGCGCGCTCGTGGGTTCGTCGAACAGCATGGCCGGCGGCTCCATGGCAAGCGCCCGTGCGATCGCCACGCGCTGCTGCTGGCCACCCGAGAGTTGTGCGGGATAGGCGCCCGCCTTGTTGGCGAGGCCCACACGTTCGAGCAGTTGCGTGGCCTTCTCCCGCGCCGCGGCGCGCTTCACGCCGAGCACGCGCATCGGCGACAGCATGATGTTCTCCAGCACGGACAGGTGCGGGAACAGGTTGAAGCTCTGGAACACGAAGCCGATGCGGCTGCGCAAGCGATTCAGCGCAACGCTGGTCATCGGCGCGTGGATGTCATGGCCGTCGAAAAGCAACTGGCCCGACTTGACCTCCTCCAGCCGGTTGACCGTGCGGATCAAGGTCGACTTGCCCGAGCCCGAGGGTCCGCAGACGACCACGACCTCGCCTTTCTTCACTTCGGCATTGACGTCCGTGAGGGCCTGGTAGTCGCCGTACCACTTGTTGATGTTGGAAAACAGAATCATGGGGGTGTCCTCTGCAGCGCCTTGCGGACTGCCTTGGCCTGGGGCGTGTTTCATGGGTCTGTCTCCGTTCTTCGTCGATGGCCGTCTTTGCGGCCTCAGGGATTGGCCGCCACGGGGGGCGGCAGCGAGACCACGCTTTCGGCGGTCTTGATCGGCGCGGCACCGAGCCGCTTGTGGGCAATGCGCCGCTCCAGCCATTGCGCGAGCTGGGTCAGGCTGAAACACACCACGTAGAACGTCATCGCGAGGATGAAGAACACCTGGAAGGGCTTCGTCAGCAACTGGTTGTTGATCTGGTTCGCGGCAAAGGTGAGTTCCTGCACATTGATCACATAGCCGAGCGTGGTCTCCTTGATGGTGGAGATGAACTGGCTCAGCATGCTCGGCAGCATGTTGTAGAGGGCCTGCGGCAGGATCACGTACCACATGGTCCCGAGGTGGCTGTGGCCGAGCGCACGCGCTGCCTCGCCCTGTCCCTTGGGCAGCGCCTGGATGCCGGCGCGAACGACCTCCGACAGGTAGGCGCCCTCGTAGATCACGAGCGTGCACAGCATGGTCGTGAACCCCGAGACCTCGCGACCGATCAGGATCGGCACGAGGAAGTAGACCCAGAGGATCACCATCAGCAGCGGCACGCCACGCACCACGTAGACCAGCACGGCCGCAGGCCAGCTCAGCAGCCGCCACGGCGACAGCCGGGCCAGCGCCAGCAGCACCGACAGGGGAAACGCGAGCGTGATGCCGAGTACCGACAGGATCAGGGTCGCGGCGATGCCGCCCAGGGGGCCGTTCGGGTACTGGCCGATGAGCAGCAGCAGCCAGTTGTCGCGCAGGATCTCGAAGACGCTGTACATGGCTTACCTCGCCCCTGCGATGCGATAGCGCCTGGCGACGCCGGCGCCGATGGCCATGATGGCCAGCGACAGCACCAGGTACATCACCGTCGCGACGCTGTAGGCCTCGAAGGCCCGGAAACTCTGGCTCTCGACCTCCTTGACCGCGTGCGTCAGTTCCGCCACGCCGATGGCCATGGCCAGGCTGCTGTTCTTGAAGAGCGACACGCTGTGATTCACCAGCGCGGGGATCGCGTTGCGGATCGCCTGCGGCAGCATGACGTAGCGCATCGATCCGATGTAGCCGTGGCCGAGCGCCCTCGCGGCCTCGGCCTGCCCGCCCGGAATGGAACGCAGCCCCGAACGCATGTCCTCGCTGAAATACGCCGCCTGGCACAGGCCCAGGGCAATCACCGAGATGATCGCCTCCCCGTTGTGCTCGGACATCCAGGCCTGCACCCCATCGGGCAGCAGGCTGAAGATGCCGAAGTACCAGAGCATCAGTTGCACCAGGGTCGGGACGTTGCGGTGGTACGAGACATAGGCAGCGACCGCGCGCTCGGCGATGCGGTTGGGCATCAGCCGGACGACCAGCAGCACGATCGCGATCGCCATGGCCAGCAGCCACGAACCGGCCGCGATCTTCAGCGTCATTTCCACGCCATGCAGCAGCATGGCGCCGAACTCCGGCTTCAGCAGGACGGCCATCAGGTCGAAGTCTTTCATGCCCCGTGCCTCGTTGTGTGGTTGCGCTGGCGGAGGTTCCGACGCTCAGGCCCGCGGCTCTTGCGGCCGTGTGGTGGACAGGCCACCGGGAACCTGCAACGTCGGCGTGATTTCCATGTGGCCCACGTTCACCGCGATCGGCGCGGCGATCGCGAAGGCGATGGCATTGGCGATGTCTTCGGCCTTCGGCAGTTCGAAGCCTTCGACGAAGCGCTTGTAGGTTTCCTCGGAGTCGCCGTGCACGTGCGCGAAGATGTCCGTGGCGACGCGCCCCGGGCAGATCTCGGTGACGCGCACGCGCCGGCCGAACAGGTCGATGCGAAGCTGGCGCGACAGCATGCTCACCGCCGCCTTGGTCGCGTGGTAGGTGCTGTTGCCGTTGAAGTTGTAGGCGGCCGCGATCGAGCTGATGTTGATCACGTGGCCGCGATCGCGCTCCGCCATGCCCGGCACCACCAGCCTGCACAGGTGAAGCACGGCGCGCAGGTTCACGTCCACCAGCAGGTCGATGCCTTCGGCATCGGCCTTGAGGATGGAGCCGGGCCGGTCCACCCCGGCGTTGTTCACGAGCACGTCGAAGGGCACTTCCTTTGCCAAACGCGTGATGGCGTCCAGGTCGCCGACGTCGATGGCGTGCGGGATGCAGCCCGTGCGGGCCGCAAGTTCATCCAGCTTGCCGGCGCTGCGCGCGAGGGCGTGGACCTGCAGGCCTTCCTTGGACAGGCGCTCGACCACGGCGGCCCCGATGCCCGATGAGGCGCCTGTGACGAGAGCGGTCTTGTAATCGGAGAACGGCATCTTTGCGTCTTTCATTGAAGGAAATTCACTGTATCCAGCACCGGGATGCAGCGCCAAGACGGATTGGCTGTGGAGAGATAAGCCGTCCTTATGTCGCCCCTTGTCCGTGCATCGGACCCCGGGTCAACCCTCATGCCGCACCATGGGCGTGCTCGCCAACTGCTGCGAGATCGGCACGACGCGACCGTCCGCCTCGACGACTTCGCGCACCGCGCGCGCGAGCGCCACCGCGCCCGGCGTGTCGCCATGCAGCAGGATCGAGCGCACCTGCATCGGGATCCGCTTGCCGCCATAGGTCGTGACCGTGCCGTCGTCGAGCAGTTGCCGGACCCGGGCGAGCACGGCGTCGCGATCGTGGATCACCGAATCGGGCATCTTGCGAGGCACCAGCAAGCCATCGTCGTCGCAGGCGCGATCGGCCAGGAACGTGGTCGCCACGCGCAGGCCGCAGCGTTCGGCCGCCTCCTCGATGGCGCGGCTCGCGGACGAGCTGATGATGAGCCCCGGATCGAAATCGGCCACGGCGCGTACCAGCGGGCCCGCCAGGGCGGCATCGGCGGCGGCCATGTTGCCCAGGGCGCCGTGGAAGCTCATGTGCGTCATGCGATGGCCCGCGGATCGCGCCATGCCTGCAAGCGCGCCGAGCTGGTAGGTCACGTAGGTGGCAAGCTCGGCAGGGTCGATGTGCATCGGGCGGCGACCGAAGCCCTGCAGGTCCGGGAAGCCCACATGCGCACCCACGTCGACACCACGGGCGCGCGCCATGCGGACCGTGCGATCCATGATGACCGGATCGCCGGCATGGAAGCCGCAGGCGACGTTCGCGGACGAGACGATATCCAGCAGCGCCTCGTCCTCGCCCATGCGCCAGGGGCCGAAGCCCTCGCCGAGATCAGCATTCAGGTCGATGTCCATGGCTGTGCCCCTTTGTTTCTCGATCGGGAAAAAGTTCGACCAGCGCCGCGCCGTAGCCCACGATGCATCCGCTGTCGCTGCACACGGCGCTCACGCGACCGGCGATGGGTGCGTTGACGGGCAGCAGCAGCGGTCCGACCTGCAGCAGGCCGACTTCCTGACCCGCGAGTACCCGCTCACCGATGCGAACGATGGGTGCTTCGCCCTGCGGATGGGCGTGCAGAAACACACCGACGCTCGAGGCGGTCGCGATGGATCGCGCAGGATCGGGCGTGGGCTCTTCGATCTCACGCGCTGCGGCACCGTCGCGGCCCAGCCGCACTGTGCCGGTCGGAGTCCGCAGTTCCAGCAGGCCGATGTCGGTGTCGGCGAGCCACGCCGCCAGTTGCTTGAGTTGTTCCAGCGTCGGCATGTCATTGCTTTCGCGGTGCGCTGCGGTGGAGGTCCACCATGCGCCGGACCCTGTCGAGCCATGCCTCGGTCTCGTCGAGCGCGGCGACCGCCTCGGCCCAGGTGGTTTCGATGAAGCGGATGCGCCCGCCGATGGGCGCCTGGCCGAGCCGCCACAGGTCGGCCTCGATGACCGTGCCGATCTTGGGATAGCCGCCCGACGGCTGGGCATCGCGCATCTGGATGATGGGTTGCCCGCTGTGCGGCACCTGGATCACACCGGGGACGATGCCGTGCGAACGGATCTCCATCGGCGCGACGGGCTGCAGGGCTTCGCCGGCCAGGCGGTAGC
Source organism: Variovorax sp. P5_A3 (assembly GCF_056400665.1). Classification (NCBI taxonomy): domain Bacteria; kingdom Pseudomonadati; phylum Pseudomonadota; class Betaproteobacteria; order Burkholderiales; family Comamonadaceae; genus Variovorax; species Variovorax sp. P5_A3. The sequence continues at coordinate 145,033 of NZ_JBFUKW010000025.1, forward strand.
CGTAGCGATCGCTCTGCGCCGTGATCTTCCATTCGCCGGCCCAGAAGGCCTTGCGCGACGCTTCCTCGAAGCCGGTGTACTCGGCCGCGGGCAGCACACGGACCGCCGCGACGCCCTCGATGTCCAACGGCAGCGTCAGCGCAGGCGGAACGAGTCCGAAACCCGTCCGGCACGGCTGATCGGCGCCGGCCGCGCGCAAGGCGTCGCCCTTTCTCAGCGCACGGCCTTCGTGTCCACCGAAGGCACCGCGCAACTGGGTGCTGCGCGAGCCCAGCACCTCCGGCACGTCCACCCCGCCGGCAACGCAGAGCACCGCGCGGCTGCCGCGCTGCGCCCCCCCCTGCGACAGGCCCAGCGTGAGCACCTGGCCTGCACGTGCCTGATGCACCCACCAGGGCATCAGCGACTGCTCGTCCAGGCGAGCCGCGCAATCGGCACCGGTCAGTGCGAACGCGCAGTCTTCGCCGAAGCGCACCCTGAACGGAAACACGGGCACCTCGATGGCCGCCGCATTGGCGTCGTTGCCGAGCATCAGGTTGCCGGCGGCCAGCGCCAGGTTGTCCATGGCGCCCGACGTGCCGACACCCCAGCGCAGGCTGCCCTTGCGCCCCAGGTCCTGCACCGTGGCGAGTGCAGCGGAAGAAAGGACTTCGATCATCGGACGATCCCTTCGACCCGGAACCGGATCATGTCGCCCGGCTGCAGCGCAGCGGGCGGGTCTTGCATCGGGTCGAAGAAGGACATCGACGTGCTGCCGATCGTGTTCCAGCCACTCGGCCCCGCCGAGGCCGACACGCCGGTCTGCACGCCGCCGATCGACACCGCACCGCCCGGGATGCTCAGCACCGGCACCTTGCGCCGCGGTGTGGCGATGCGCGGGTCCATGCCCCCGAGGTAGCAATAGCCCGGGTGGCTTCCCAGCGCATACACGGGGTACGTCGGCGCGCTGTGCAATTCGACGATCTCTTCCACGCTGAGCCCCGTGTGCGCCACCACGTCGGCCATGTGGGGACCGCCCTCCCCGCCGTAGATCACGGGGAGTTCGATTACCCGCCCCTGGAGCGGCAACGCGACTGCCGATTCCCAGGCGGACTGGAGGCGCGCCTCCAGCTCTGCAAGCGCGTCCGGGCTGCGCGGCGGCCGCGCAAAGGTCAGCATGAGGTTGTTCATGCCCGGCACGGCCTCGCGCACTTCCGGCCATGCCTGCGTTTCGTGGGCCAGCGCCCAGATGCGCTGCTGCGAAGCGAGCGCCATCTCGCCGGGCGCCTCGAACAGCAACGCGGTCGTGCCCAGCAGGCTGATCGATACGGAAGGTGCTTCCACGGGTGCCTTCCTGGCCGCGCGTGTCTTTGAAATCGTCCCCTGCGGACTCATGCCGCGCTCCTCTGCTGCAACCAGCGTTCGAGATGGTGGATGTCGACGCCGCCGGCGGCAAAGCCTGTATCGCGCAGGATCTCGCGGTGCAGCGGCACGTTGGTCGAGATGCCTTCGACCTGCATTTCGGCGAGCGCCAGGCGCATTCGATCGAGCGCGTCGTCGCGCGTATCGCCTCGCACGATGAGCTTGGCGATCATCGAGTCGTAGTACGGCGGCACCCGATAGCCGGCATGGGCATGGGAATCCACACGCACGCCGAAGCCACCGGGCACGCGCCATCCCGTGATCCGCCCGGGCGAAGGCGCAAAGGTCCCGGGATCTTCCGCGTTGATGCGGCATTCGATCGCATGGCCCTGGCAACGAACGTCGGATTGCGTCAGCGCCAACCGTTCGCCACGCGCGACGCGGATCTGCTGCTGCACGATGTCGATGCCCGTGGTCATCTCGGTCACGGGATGCTCGACCTGCAGGCGGGTGTTCATCTCGATGAAATAGAACGCGCCCCGCTCGTAGAGGAACTCGAAGGTGCCGACACCGCAATAGCCGATCTGGCGGCATGCCGCGGCGCAGCGCTCGCCGACCTCCGCGATCAGCGCCTCGTCGATGCCCGGCGCGGGCGCCTCCTCGATCACTTTCTGGTGACGGCGCTGGAGCGAGCAATCACGGCTGCCGAGCCACACCGCGTGGCCGTGGCTGTCCGCCAGGACCTGGATCTCGACGTGGCGCGGGTGCAGCAGGAACTTCTCGATGTAGACCTCGGGGTTCCCGAAAGCGCGGCGCGCTTCTTCGCGGGTCAGCGCCATCGCATCGAGCAGCGACGCCTCGTCGTGCACCACGCGCATGCCGCGACCGCCGCCACCGCCGGCGGCCTTGACGATCACCGGATAGCCGACTTCGCGCGCCAGCGCCTGGATCGCCGAAGGGTCTTCAGGCAGTCCGTCGTCCGGCCCGGGCACGCAGGGCACGCCGGCACGGCGCATCGCACGCTTGGCGGCGACCTTGTCGCCCATGGTGCGGATGCAGGCGGCGCTGGGGCCGATGAACGTGAGGCCGGCCTGCTCGACACGCGCGGCAAAGCCCGCGTTCTCCGACAGGAAGCCGTAGCCCGGATGAATGGCCTGCGCGCCGCTGACTTCGGCGGCGAACAGGATCGCAGACTGGTTGAGGTAGCTCTGGCCGGGTGCCGCGGGTCCGATGCACAAGGCCTGGTCGGCCTGCGACACATAGCCCGCATCGCGATCGGCCTCGGAGTGCACGACCACGGTCTTCAGGCCCAGGCCGCGGCAGGCGCGCTGGATGCGCAGTGCGATCTCTCCCCGGTTGGCGATCAGGACGGTATCGAACATGCCTTCAACCCTCCTGCGCGAAACGGAACAGCGGCTGCCCGGCTTCGACCTCGTCTCCCGAGCCGACCAGCACCGCGATCACGGTGGCGTCGTGATCGGCGCGCACTTCGTTGAAGACCTTCATGGCCTCGATCACACAGAGCGTCTGGCCCGCCTTGATCGATTGACCCGCGTGCACGAAGGGCGGATCGCCGGGCGTGGACTGCAGATGGACCACGCCATACAACGGCGCGCGGCATTCCGCCGATGCAGTTTTTTCCGGTCTCGCTTCGACGACGGCCACGGCGTCATCTACCGCATCGACCGCACCGCGCACTACAGGCAGGGCCGGCCGTCGCACCATGCCTGCCATCGCCGACTGCTTCACCAGCCGCAGCGTGCTGCCGTTTTCGCTGTACTCCAGCTCGGACAGGTCCGAGCCTGCCAGTGCGTCGATGAGCGTCTTGATCTGATCCTGATTCATGCCGGGCCTTGGTGGCCGCCGCGTTCCGCGAACGCGTGACGACTGGCATGAAAGGTAACGGGCCGCCGGCCCAAAGCCAAAGACGGATTGGCTGTGCCGGGATAAGGCCCGCTTATGACAAGGCGGTCAGCTCGGGCTCCGGCGTCGATGCCACCGTGCCGGCGAGGTCGACCACCAGCTCCAGCAGGATGTCCTTGACCGCCTGCGCCGGCTCGGACAGCGGCAGGTGGTCGGACTGGCACAGGGCCAGCGGCGCCTCGATCACCGGCTCGACGATCTGGAACTGCCAGGCACCGCAGGCCGCCACGACTTCCCGTGCCATCGAGGCAGGGAGGATGCTCGCGCCCAGCCCGTCCGCGATGGCGGCGGTGAGCGTGAAGGCCGATTCGATCTCGGCCACCACGTGCGGCACCATCCCCGCGCGGACGAAGGCCGCATCGACCAGCTTGCGCACGACGTTGTAGGGGCGCGGCAGCATCAGCTCCATGTCGCGCAGGTCCGCCAGGCGTACAGGCGCGGCGGGCGCCGGCGTGCTGGCCGGACCGACGAGATACAACGGCTCCTTGAGCAGCGGCAGGAAGGTCAGCCCGTGAATGGCCTTGTCCCCATAGAGCACGGCCAGGTCCATCCGGCCGTTCATGATGAGCTCGCTGAGCGTGGTGCCGTAGTTCTCGTTCAGGTAGAGCAGGATGCCGGGGTGTCGCGCGCGAACGGTGCGCAGCAAGGGCAGCGACAGCGCCGAGGCAGCCGTTCCGGGCGCGAGGCCCACCGACACCTGCCCCGACAAGCCTTCGCCGGCCGCCTCCATGTCGACGCGTGCCTGCTCGCACTGCCTGAGGATGATCTGCGCATGCCGGTAGAGCACCTTGCCCGCTTCCGTCGGCGTGACGCCGCGCTTGGTGCGCACGAGCAACTGCTGCCTCACCTCCCCTTCGAGCGTCGCGAGTTGCTGGCTCAAGGCGGGCTGGGCGATGAAAAGAACCTCGGCGGCCTGCGTCAGGCTGCCGATGTCCACGATCTTCACGAAGTATTTGAGGCGTCGAAGGTTCACACCCTGTCCCCAAGCAAAAGCCAAGCCTAGCACCGCCCCACCAGAGTGCCTATCGGGCCGCACCATAAGCTGAGCCTATCGAACCAGAGCGATCTTGTCTTGGCCGAGTCGGGGGGATCTGCGTACCGTTACGCCCCAGTGCATCCCACACCCCCAAGGAAGATCCGTGAACACCTCCCGCATCGCCGCCCGCGTCCGGCGCATCAAGCCATCGCCCAGCACCTCCGCCGCCGACCGGGCGAACGAGTTGCGCCGCCAGGGCAAGTCCATCGTCAACCTGGTGGTCGGCGAGCCTGACTTCGACACCCCGCCGCACATCCGGCGTGCCGCCGCGGAGGCGATGGACAGGGGCGCGACGCGCTACACCCTGATGGCCGGCACCGTCGAACTCCGGCAGGCGATCGTCGCGAAGCTGGAGCGCGAGAACGGCCTGCGCTATGAAATGAGCGAGATCATCGCCACCAGCGGGGCCAAGAGCGCGATCTACAACGCCTTCGCGATCACGCTGGAGCCGGGCGACGAAGTCATCATTCCGGCCCCTTACTGGGTGTCGTATCCGGACATGGTGCTGGCCTGCGAAGGCGCACCGGTCACCGTGGCCTGCCCGGAGTCCAACGGCTTCAAGCTCACGCCGGCACAACTGGAGGCGGCCATCACGCCGCGTACGCGCTGGCTGCTGATCAATTCGCCGAGCAACCCGACCGGCGCAAGCTATACGGCCTCCGAATACCGCGCGCTCGCCGATGTGCTGCTGCGGCATCCGCACGTGATGGTGATGACCGACGACATCTACGAACACATCCGCTTCGACGGCGAGACGACACCTCACATCCTCGCGGTGGAGCCCGGCCTGCGCGATCGCACGCTGGTCGTCAACGGCGTGTCAAAGACCTACGCGATGACCGGCTGGCGCATCGGCTACGCGGCCGGGCCGAAGGACCTGATCACGGCGATGGACACCCTGTTGTCGCAATCCGCCGGCAACTGCTGCTCGATCAGCCAGGCCGGAGCCGCTGCGGCACTCAATGGCGACCAGAGCTTCGTCGCCGAGAGCGTGGCGGTCTACAAGCAGCGGCGCGACCGGACGCTCGCGCTCATCAACGCGATTCCGGGCCTGAGCTGCGCCACGCCGCCCGGCGCCTTCTACCTCTACATCAACTGCGCCGGGCTGATCGGCAAGGAGACGCCCGCCGGCAAGGTGTTGAGCGAAGACGGCGATGTCGTCATGTACCTGCTCGAAAGCGCAGGCGTGGCGACGGTCGCCGGTACGGCCTATGGGCTCTCACCCTACTTCCGCCTGTCCATCGCGACTTCCATCGAGATCCTGGAAGAAGGCTGCTCGCGCATCGCACGTGCGGTTGCCGAGTTGCGCTGAGCACACGAATCCACTGCCCCACGCCCCCACATCGAGAAAGCACCATGCCCTACAAAGCCATCCGCAAGAACCCGTCGGCCCAGCAGGTCGACCCGAAGATCCTCGCCGCACTGCGGGGGATACCCGTCGCGGCAATGAGCGACAACATGCACCGAAACATCGGCACCACGGGCCTGAGCCCCTATCACCGCCCCGTCGCCCAGACCATGGCGGGCACGGCCGTCACGGCGCGCTCGCGCGGCGGCGACAACCTGACCTACCTCCGCGCCCTGGAGTTCTGCCGTCCCGGCGACGTCCTGGTGATCGACGCCGGCGGCATCCTCAACAACGCGGTGGTCGGCGGCATTCTGTCGTTCTACGCTGCCCACATCGGCGTCCTGGGCGTCGTGGTCGACGGCGCGATCCGTGACGTGGCCGAGATCAGGGCACGCGAGTTCCCGGTCTACGCGCGCGGCGTCACCCATCGCGGCCCCTACAAGGACGGCCCCGGAGAGATCAACGTGCCGATCTCCGTGGGCGGCATGGTGGTCAATCCCGGCGACATCGTGGTCGGCGACCAGGACGGCCTGATGGCATTTCCGCCGGACGAGGCGGAGCTCCTGATCGAGAAGGCGCTTGCGCATCTGGAGACCGAAGCCGAGACGATCCGGGCCATGAAGGAAGGTCGCTGGGACCGTTCGTTCATCGACGCGCTCGAGGCGCGCTGCCCGAACTGAGCCAGAGATACAGTACTCCCGACTGAACCCCTTCACTGTTGGAGATCCGCTTGCACTCCGTCCTCAAGTCCTTCGACCTTGCCGGTCGAACCGCCCTCCTCACCGGCTCCAGCGCCGGCATCGGCTATGCACTCGCACGCGGCCTGGCCGGCGCGGGCGCCCGCGTGATCCTCAACGCGCGCTCGGCCGAGAAGCTCGAGAAGGCCGCCGCCCAATTGCGCGAGGAAGGCGCCACGGTCTTCACCGCCGCCTTCGACGTCAGCGACGGCAACGCGGTGAACAGCGCCGTCGAACGCATCGAGGCCGAGATCGGCCCGATCGACATCCTTGTCAACAACGCGGGCATGCAACGCCGCGCACCGCTGGACCAGTTCGAGGAGGCCCACTGGCACGAACTGATGAAGACCAACCTCGACAGCGTGTTCCTGGTCGGCAAGGCCGTCGCCCGGCACATGATCGAGCGCAAGCGCGGCAAGATCATCAACATCTGCTCGGTGCAGAGCGAACTGGGCCGCCCCGGCATTGCGCCCTACACCGCCAGCAAGGGCGCGGTGAAGATGCTCACCAAGGGCATGGCGATCGACTGGGGCCAGCACGGCATCCAGGTCAATGGCATCGGGCCCGGCTACTTCAAGACCGAGCTCAACGATGCGCTGGTGAAGAACCCGGAGTTCTCCAACTGGCTGATCGGCCGCACGCCCTCGCGGCGCTGGGGGGACGTGGAAGACCTGGT